>JBDTXP010000066.1:0-11089 GCA_040006135.1 Ginsengibacter sp.
TAAGGCTTAAAATCCTGAGGTTCACTTTCAAGATCAAATGTGGGAGTTATAGCACCCAATGTAATACACCCGGTATATTCCTTTTCCTGAGCCATATATTCATTAATCCTTTTGGTAAACTTACCGGTGCAAACGATCAATAGGCCAGTGGCCAATGGATCGAGTGTTCCTGCATGCCCCACTTTCTTAATACGAATAAGATTTCTAATTTTTCTTACCGCGTCAAAGGAGGTCCAATGAAGTGGCTTATCAATCAATAAAACTTTTCCTTCATCGAAATTATTTTCTTCCATAATTAAAGTGCCCTGCCGGATTTAATGTTTAGATATTTATTGATCGTAGCTGCTGTCAACTTTTCCGGTGGTGTAAGTATGGAAAGAATTCCATGCCTTGCTAATTCTTTTGCAATTAGCCGTTTATCAGCTAAAAATTTTTGCGCTACCACCTTTGTATAAACTTTCTGAATCGTGCCTGCTTCCTCAGTTGCTATTTTATTTAAATGGGTATTTTCAAAAAAGATTACAACCAATAAATGAAATTTTGCCAGCGATCGTAGCGAATTAATTTGCCGTTGCAAACCTGCAAAAGATTCAAAGTTTGTAAATAAAAACAGTACACTTCTATGCTTTATACTGTGGCGTACCTGCTGATATAATAATTCAAAATCACTTTCTAAAAATCCTGTTTCCTGGTGGTATAGCATTTCCATTATCCTGGCCATCTGCGTAGGCTTTCCGTCTGCAGCCAATACATCTACATCAGTATTACTAAAGGTGATGATACCTGCCTTGTCATGTCTTTTTAACGTTACCTGGCTAAGGGCAAGCGCACTATTGATCGCGTGATCTAATAGCGTTAATCCATCAAAAGGCATTTTCATCAGCCTTCCTTTATCTATAATACAATACACCTGTTGCGATCTTTCTTCCCTGAAATTATTCACCATCAAATTTCCCCTTCGTGCGGAAGCTTTCCAATTAAGTGTACGCATGTCTTCTCCACTTACATATTCTTTGATTTGCTCAAATTCCATACTCTGTCCTATTCGCTGTATTGGATTTGTTCCATAGGAATGTGCAAGCGCTGATCTTAATTTAAGTTGATAATTCTTCATGCTTAAAAAAGCAGGGTAAACAGAAATTTGCTGAGTAGCATCACTTGTGCATCTTCTTTGAATTAGCTTGATGGGTGATGTTACAAAAACATGAATATCGCCAAAATGCAACAATCCTCTCTGATGTGGGACAGCATTCCATCGTATTTTCTTTTGTACTCCCCCATTCAGTTCAAAAGAGCGATGCCAATTTCTTAGATTTAATTGCGGCGGTAATTCATCAATGACCTTTCCGTTTATTTTAAATGAGAATTCATTTATAATATCCAGGATTATTTCATTTCCATCACCATTGCTCCATCTTGAATTAGTCTTGCGTCGCGCCGTGACAGATCTTTGTGTGAAAAATAATCGTGAAAAATCAAACATCATTATCGCTAAAACAAGAACCAGCACTATGACTGAAAAAGTGAATAGTGGCGTAAAATAAAATGAAATAAAAAATAGAATAGCGCTCAAAGAAACTGCTTTGTAAAAGCGGGATGTGAAAAATACATCAGCCCAATAATTTTTAGTTGCAGCCATTGTTATCTTGGAACAGGAAGTGATTTAATAATTTGTTCTATCACCACATCAGCATTTAGCCCTTCCATTTCTTTTTCAGGTGTGAGTAAAATACGATGCCTCAAAACTGCGGGGGCCATTTCAATTATATCATCCGGAGTTACAAAATCCCTTCCTTTAATTGCAGCGCAAGCTTTCGCTGATTTCAATAAGGCTAAGGATGCACGCGGACTTGCACCGAGATATAAAGAATTATTTTTCCTTGTTGCATGTACCAAATTGGCAATAAATTTTACCAGCTCAGGATCAATGATCACCTCGTTTACAATGTTGCGGTATTCTTTTAATTGATCGGGAGTTAACAAAGGTTTTATTTGATTAAGTAATCCTTCGGGTGTTACGGATTGCTGATTCATTAGGATGTTTACTTCTTCATCAACTGTGGGATAGCCAACTATTATTTTAAAAAGAAAGCGATCTAACTGCGCCTCTGGTAAGCGATACGTTCCTTCCTGTTCTATCGGATTTTGCGTAGCAAGCACCATGAAAGGAAACTGCATATGATGGGTATATCCATCAAGTGATACCTGTCTCTCTTCCATAACTTCAAAAAGTGCAGATTGTGTTTTAGCAGGTGCGCGGTTTATTTCATCAACCAAAATAATGTTGCTAAAAATGGGGCCTTTTTTGAATTCAAATCGAGCCTCGCCCGGGTGAAATACTGAAGTGCCAAGAATGTCACTGGGCATAAGATCTGGCGTGAACTGCAAGCGTGAAAAACTTGTATGAATGATTTTAGCCAACAGTTTTGCAGTCAGCGTTTTTGCCACACCAGGCACACCTTCAATTAAAATATGGCCATCGCAAAGAAGGCCAATCATTAACAGGTCAATCATTTTTTCCTGTCCTACGATCACCTTTGCCATTTCATTTCTTATTTCTATTACCGCATCATTTAGCTTAGCTATTGATGTTCTTTCCTCATACAAATTTTCATCCATTAGTGTATAGTTGTATTAAAATTTTCAATTCGTTTATTTAATTCGGTTAGTTCTTCATCACTAATTTTTTCCTGGGCATGAATCATTTCAATCAATCCTACCAGGGAATTCATGTTCTCCGGTGAGGTTTCTGATTTTTCCAATAATTGTTGTAGAAATCTTTCGTCATGAACAGGAACATTGATAAAATATTTATTTCTGAGTGACTCATAAAAATAACTAATCATTTTCTCAGCTATCTGTTTATTATTTTTATTTTGATAATATAGTCGGCTAATACTTTGAACAAAATCTCCTGTTGCATTAACTGGAGTATTTACAAGAGGAATTATCTTTTGTTTTCTTTTCATTTGGGTTAAAATATACAAAACTATCATCGCCAGTATAATCCAAAAGGCCCATCTAAGCCCAGGATGCTGCATGACAACCTGTAAAGAAGAAAAATCATTATTTTTTCCTGATGATGAAATGCGATGTGCAGATAAATGATTGTAATAATCATCCCAGATAACACGGTTAGGTGATAATTGGAGGTAGCTGAATACATCTTCCAGGTAATGATTATTATTTTTTGTCAATAAAAAATAATTGCTGAATGCTTTGGGTGCAAGATGTAAATACAATCTTCCTTTCCCCAAAAAAAATAAAACAAAATTTGGCTGATTATTTTCATTTACGCCTAAAACTCTTGAATAATCCTGCGAATAATCTGAAAAGTAATTTAAAAAGGGAAAGTAAAAATAGCCATATTGTGGGCCTTTTATTTTTACACCGTAGTCCATGCTTACCCACGTGTCTTTCATAACACCATTCATCCGTGAAGCTGTTTCCGCATTCCGGTCAATGTTTATTTTTAATTGATTTGTAAGTTTTTGATCAATAAAATCAGCAGATAAAAAAAGATCATTACCACTTTTTACATAATCAAGCAGCCCGCTCACATCACTATCATTCAGCAACAGACTTTTTGTTATTAAAAAATATAATGAATATCCTTTTTGCAAGTCCGCAGTTACATAATTATTCAGCGAATCAAATGTTTGATTAAAAGAAAGAATGCGATAGTCGCTAAATATTTGCGAGAGCCTATGATAAGTTACATAAGCGCCAAATGGTATTTTTTCATTTTGCCCATAACTTTCTTTCATATCCGGCAAAGGCCTGTTACATGAAGCGAAAAGCATCAGTAAAAGAAAATAATAATATGCATTATATTTCTTCAGTGCTTATATTTTATTATTGAATTCATTAAATCTCTTTTTAATTGTGTTATATCTATCTTCCGAAATGTTGAATTTTCCATACCAGCAATACTCAAAAGTTTTGATTAACGCAGCAAATTCTCTATTTATAATAGGGTCTTTTAATTCCTGCAAATAATCTTTATTGGTTTTATCAGCAGAAAAATGCAACAATCTTTTATCCGACATTTCATTAAGGGTAATAAGAAAAAGCAGCCGTACTGCCTCATTGTACATCTTGCCATTTTCCGTCCTGATCAACTGCTTTTCGAAATGAGATGTATCATCATCTTTGTCAGAAATATTTTCCTGCGAAGATTTTCTCCGTTGCCAATTGTTGAAAAATCCTCCTTTGTAAACAAGCTTGTAGATGATAAACAAAACGAACAAAATGACGAGCATCCAGAGAAATAGAGTTACGGATTTACTTGAAAGAAACTTGTTGATAGCAGAATAATCTGAAGATTTTGAAATTTTGTTATTCGTCCCTTTAGTAATTTCCTGGCTTTTATTTAATTGCCTAATTCTTAAAATGCTGTCAAGGTTATCCATATACCTAAACCCATTTTGATTTCTATAATAAGATGTTGAATCATTTTTTTTATCATAGTCTATTTTGGCCAGGATAGAATCCGACAAATTTTTATTCCTTTTCTGAACTTGTTTAATCTGGCCCATGCTATTTTGAATAAAGCCAGAAATTATAAAGAGCAATAGTGATGTACCGGCTAACTTTTTCATGAGAGATTCAAACGCTTTTCATCATTGGTTTTCAGCGCATGCGCAAGGCGAATTGGATATATTATAAAATACCATATAATAAGGCTTAGAGAGGCTAATAAAATAATGATGCTTACCGGTACGGGCAAGCCGATATTTGTTGAGTTCTTTTGAAAAGTATTGCTCATCAGGTGTGTAACATAACTTTCAAAAAATGCGGCCACGATGAAAAATGGCACGAGGCTTACCCATATTTTCATGGCATCTTTTACTGCACGGCGAAAGGATTGCATGCGTGTGTAGGTACCAGGGAAAAGCCAGCCAAATCCTATAATAAATCCGGCGCAGCCGGCAATTACGATAGAAGATATTTCTATGGTGCCGTGTATCCAAATAACCATGATGGACTGCCAGCCTAAACCCTGGGCAAAGAATAAATACTGAAAGCATCCTAACATGACACCGTTATTCCACATCATAAATAATGTGCCTATTCCGAATAGTAGGCCAAATGTTACCGTTTTAAAAGCAACACTAATATTATTATAAGCAATCCTTACGAACATCGAAAATTGATTATCATCTTTATAAACTCCAAACGGATCACCGCTCCTGATATTATCAATGGTGCGATCATAGTATCCTTTTTGAACATTGTTGTCGAAATACTGTCGGCCATATTCAGGATCAGTATTACTGCTGATGATACCGATCAATACAAATGTTGCAAAGAGTAAAAAAGTTGCTAATAACACCTTGTGATATTTTTTAAAAAGTAGTGGCAATTCTAACTTCCAGAAGAACCATAGCCTTTTCCACTCAATTTTTTTATTCTTGTAAATTTTTTGGTACGTTGTAGAAGCAATGCCATTTATCCACAAGGTAACTTTGCTTTTAGGGTAAAAAGTTTTAGCATAGGAAAGATCATCTAATAAAGTTATAAACCGATTAGCGGTTTCTTCAGGATCTTCAACGGGTTCATGCTGATATTGTGTCCACTTTTCAACATTTTGTTTTATAAACCGCGCTTCCCTCATTTGGTAAATTTAAGAACTGGCTACGAATTAAAATTCTAAAGTTTTTAGTGTGTTTTCAAATCCTTATGGCCCTAAAATGAATTGTCTCAGATTTATAAATAAATTTTTAAATATATTTTTTTGACTTAAATAAAAGAATCAGTATTTGGTTTGATCGGCATAAATTTGGTAAAATGCCTCCAGTAAGAATATCTACAGTTTTCAATATTGACCTTGAATTTGAAACTGCACCAGTTTTTAAAAGGATATTGGCCTACCTGTGTGATTTAACATTGCTTATTATTTATTTTTTCATCGCAAAAAATTTTCTTTATCGCAATCTGTTGAATGATCCTAATGAAACATATCAAAGCATGATGGGTCTTCATATTTTATTGATTTCTATTCCGATGCTTCTGTATTCATTGTTGGCTGAAAACTTTTTGAATGGTCAAACAATAGGAAAAAAATTACTAAAAATACGCGTCTTAAGTCTTGAAGGTGGACAGCCTACCACAAGCCAATATATTATCCGGTGGATGATGAAAGTATTCGAATGGCCATTTCTTTTTGGAACCGTTCTTTACAGAAGTGAACTACTTTCTAGTTATATACTAACCACATGTTTTCTTGGAGTGGTTGTAGTCATAATAATAAGCGCTACAAAACTTAATCAGCGATTGGGTGATCTGGCTGCCAATACTGTGGTAGTAAATGCAATTTCACCCTTTTCAGTGAACGATACTATATTCATTAACGTAAATAATCCAAACTATAAAGTAATGTTTCCTGAAGTGTTACGGTTATCCGACAGAGATATCTCTACCATTAAAAATGTGTTGGATGAATTCTATTCAAATCATTCCACAGATACGATTCCCAGGGTCTCAAATAAAGTAAAGGAAGTATTGAATATTCAAACCGATCTCTTTCCAACAGATTTCCTTGAAAAATTATTAAAGGATTATAATTATTTGGCCAGCAAATAGTGGCTCAAATTGGCAAAGCATTTTATCGTAATCTTGTATCTTATGAAGAAAAAAATAATTTCCATTGTCCGGAACTTGATTTTTCTGGGTATTGGAATTTTTTTAGTTTGGTGGCAGTTGGGTAAAATGAGTGATGCACAGGAGGAGCAGTTCAAAGAATCATTGCTGAATGCAAGATATATTTTTATAATTCCGGTAGTGATTATGGCACTTCTTAGTCATTATAGCAGGGCGCTTCGCTGGCGTATATTAATGGAACCTATGGGCTATAAGCCAAAAGTTTCTAATACTTTTTATGCTACGCTTTGCGGATATTTTGCTAATAATTTTGTTCCTCGTGCCGGCGAAGTTCTTCGTTGTACCTTGCTCAGTAAATACGAAAATATCCCTGTTACCAAATTGCTCGGCACTGTAATACTGGAAAGGGTTTTTGACTTCATCACCTATCTTTTTATTATACTCATCACTTTCCTGATCCAGGTAAGAACGGTGAGCAATTTTGTAAAAGAAAAATTTACTTTTTTTTCCGGTAATAATCACACTCCCTGGTTAAAATATTTAATCATCTTATTGGTTCTTTTTGGTGTTTGGGTGGGAATAAAATTTGTTTTTAAAAGTTATAACCAAAAACCATTCATTCAAAAACTCATAAGATATTGGTCAGGTTTAAAGGAAGGGTTTACTTCAATAATGCATTTAAAAAAAAGAAAACTATTTCTTGCGCATACCTTCTTCATATGGAGCATGTATCTTTTGCAAATTTATATTGGTTTCCAGTCATTGTCACAAACTGCTCATCTCGGTATTGGTGCTGCTTTCAGTGTGCTTACGTTGTCCACGCTGGCCATGATCGTTTCGCCAGGTGGCATTGGCGCTTTCCCTGTTGCGGTACAGCAGGTGTTATTAATATACAGCATTGATAATATTTCTTTTGGCTGGCTGATGTGGGCCGTTTCTACCGGCATCATACTTATTGCAGGATTAATAAGTTTTGGATTAATAATTTATCAAAATAAAAAAAATAATGAGAAAAACGCAAAACCTTTCGGAGAGAATATTGCCGCGGGAAGAAGTGCCCCTTGAAGAACGTCGCATTAGACTTAAAAGCAAAACCATCGCGTTTACAAACGGAGTTTTTGATATACTTCACGAAGGCCATATTGCCTTATTATCACAAGCCGCCACTTTTGCAGATGTGCTCATTGTGGGTATTAATTCAGATGATTCGGTAAAACGTTTAAAAGGAGAAACACGTCCTGTAAATGGTCAGGACTCAAGAGCGCTTGTAATTTCATCGCTGGTAATGGTAGATTATGTGGTGATATTTGACGAGGACACACCTCTCGAACTTATCAAAATACTCAAACCTGATGTGTTGATTAAGGGTGGGGATTATACTATGGAAAACATAGTTGGTGCGAAGGAGACAAATACTGCAGGAGGAAAAGTGGAGATTATTCCTTTGGTGAAAGGATTTTCCACCACTGCAATTATAGAAAAGATGAAGACCGGATAATATTTTTATAAAAGGGTTATAACTGAAATGGATAAGCGAAGAACTATAGTGCGGGATATAAGCTGGCTATCTTTTAATGGCCGCGTGTTGCAAGAGGCAGATGATAAAACCGTGCCGCTCAGGGAACGCATTCGTTTCTTAGGTATTTTTTCAAGTAACCTGGATGAATTTTTCCGGGTAAGAGTGGCGACTCTCAAAAGGATGATTGGCCTTGAAACCAAAGCAAATATGCATTTGGAAAAATCACCGGCGCTTATAATTGAAGAAATTAACCGGATTGTTTCACAACAACAATCTCAATTTAACCGAACCTGGTTAAACATTCTTACGGAATTAAATAAGGAAAAAATTTATTTCCTTGATGACAAGGAACTTTCCAAACCGCAGCAGGAATTTGTGATCTCCTATTTTAATGAATGTGTACGAAGCAATATTGTACCGCTCATGTTGGAAAGCATCAGGGCCTTCCCCACCCTAAATGATAAATCAATATACCTGGCCTGCAAATTATCTCAATCTTCAGGTGTTGAGCCACCACGGTTTGCGCTGGTATCTGTGCCGGTCCGGTTATCAAGATTTATAATTTTACCTTCTTCACCAGGTACACATTATATCATTCTGTTGGAAGATGTTATTCGTTTCTGCCTTCCACAAATCTTCAGCTACTTTGCGTATGATCAATTTACTTCACACATAATAAAAGTAACGCGCGATGCCGAAATGGATATTGATAATGATATCTCCACTTCGATTTTACAAAAAATAGAAAAAGGTTTAAAAAACCGAAAAAAAGGAAAGCCTGTTAGGTTTGTTTTTGATAAAGGTATTGATACTGAGGTTCTCAACTACCTTATCAAACGCCTCGGCCTTTCAGAAAAAGACAACATTCAATCTGGTGACCGCATTCATAATTTCAAAGATTTTATCGACTTTCCCGATACATTGTTTCAAAGAAAAAATTATCGAAAGAAACCTTTCATACACCCATTGTTGTTAAAGGCTAATAGTGTAACCGGTGTAGTTTTGCAAAGAGATATTCTTTTAAATTTTCCTTATCATTCTTTTGATTCAGTTATTGATCTTTTACGGGAGGCAGCGATAGCACCGGATGTCCTCAGTATTAAGGTTACCTGCTACAGGCTTGCAACTGATTCAAATATTATCAATGCACTTACCAATGCAGTGAGAAATGGAAAGACTGTTACCGTCATTTTAGAATTGCGGGCGCGCTTTGATGAAGAAGCAAATATTGAATGGAAACGCATTCTCGAGGAGGCGGGGGTAAAAGTTTACATCGGTGTTAATAATATGAAAGTGCACGCGAAACTTTGCCTGATCAAAAGAAAAGTTCAACAACACACTTTTTATTATGGCTTTGTTAGTACCGGGAATCTTAATGAAAAGACAAGCCACGTCTATGGCGATCATTGCCTGCTTACCAGTGATCGAAACATCATGGCAGATATAAACAGGGTGTTTGCCTATCTGGAAAATCCAAAAAATCTGCAACCATTAAAAGCTTGTAAAAAATTGTTGATCAGCCCATTTTACATGCGTCGGCAATTGCATAATTTAATAGATCGTGAAATAAAATTTGCCAAAGAAAAGAAGGGCGCCATGATCACACTAAAGCTGAATTCTTTGAGTGATGATGAGCTTATTTTTAAATTATACGAGGCCGCAAAAAGTGGAGTAAAATTAAAGTTGATCATTCGGGGCATTTGTTGCATTTATACGCAAAGTAAAAAATTTATAAAAAAAATTAAGGCGATAAGCATTGTTGATGAATACCTGGAGCATGCGCGGGTAATGATCTTTGGCTTACCAGGCCGTGAAAAATATTTTATTTCTTCAGCAGATTGGATGGTGCGTAATATTGATCACCGTGTAGAAATAGCTTGCCCGATTTTTGATAAACAACTGCAACAGGAATTAAAAGATATCCTGGAAATCCAATTAAAGGATAATGTAAAAGCGCGCATTTTGGATAATGAATTGAGTAATGAATACGTCAGCGATGATAGTGCAAAGGTGCGTTCTCAGATTGAAATATATAATTACCTGCTTCATAAAAAATATACACCTCTTGAAACTCGCAGCAATTGATATTGGAAGTAATGCCGCAAGGCTTCTCGTGACTGAAGTAAGCAGTGATGAAAAAGGAAATACTTCATTTGATAAGATAAGCCTTATCCGTATTCCACTAAGGTTAGGATTTGATGTTTTTGATACAGGTAAAATTTCACCCTTCAAAACTGAATTACTGTTGGATACCATGCGTGGCTTTCACTTTATTGTAAAAGCTTACCAGGTTGAACATCTTAAAGCTTGTGCAACTTCAGCGATGCGTGATGCACAGAATACGCCTGAATTATTAATAAAAATAAAAGAGTTAACCGGTATTGATGTCGAGGTGATATCAGGTAGTGATGAAGCCTCATTGGTTTTTGAAAATCATATCGCTGAAACCCTTACTAAAGATCACTCCTATTTATATATTGACGTAGGAGGCGGAAGTACAGAGGTTACTTTTTTCAGTAATGGAAAGGTTGCATTTAAAGAATCATTTAATATAGGAACAATTCGACTTCTAAAAAATAAAATATCAGAAATGGACTGGGATGAAATGAAGTCACTGGTAAAAGATAAAACAAAAGGAAGCAAAGAAGTTGTGGCAATCGGTTCCGGTGGCAACATCAATAAAATTTATTCACTCAGCCGTCTAAAAGATGGGAAGCCTCTACCGTTGCAGCTTTTGAGAGACTATTATAAAGAATTAAGTAATGCGTCTTTAAAGCAGAGAGTAAGCCTATATAAATTAAAAGAAGACAGGGCGGATGTGATTGTACCTGCTTTGCAAATTTATGTCAATATAATGCGTTGGGCCGGGGCAGAAGAGATCCTCGTGCCAAGGATAGGCCTGGCTGATGGATTGATTCATCATCTTTGGGAAAAAGTGAAGGATAAGAGTGAATGATGAATATGAAT
>JBDTXP010000067.1:0-11001 GCA_040006135.1 Ginsengibacter sp.
GGGGCCGGATAAAAATCCACCCCTGTTATAATCCAATATCCTATGAAAAACCGACTTGAAGATCACTGTGTAATCTTATAATATTTTTATATATCTAATTTAAATATTTTATAAATTGTTTGTCTTTGCTAGTAGACTATATTTTATTATCAAATGTTGCATAGGTAACCAAAAATAAAAAAAAGGGGCCGGATGAAAATCCACCCCTGTTATAATCCAATATCCTATGAAAAACCAAGTTTAACTACTTACGTAGCCTTTATATTTTTAGATGGCACTACTACCATTTATTTTTATATGTTTTAGCAAAGTCATTATAACTCTGTTCATTATACTTATTTAAACCAAAATAATTCAGCACCGGTTCTATATCTTTAACAGTCATATATCCTGGAATTGCTGCTGGTTGCAGAGTCATTTCAGGGAAAATTACTGTTGTTGGAAATCCAATCTCACCCGGACTCACAAATAACGCAAAATCATTAAGTTTATTTTGCTGATTGTAAGAAAATAATTTTTCATTCCATTTAATTGTTTCTTTACTTTCTGCATTTATTTTTACTGCATAATAGTGTTCATTAATATAGGCTGCCACTTTAGGATCTGAATATGTCTTTTTATCCATCACTTTGCACCAATAACACCAATCAGTATAGAGATCAACCAATATTGGTCTTTTTTCTATTTTCAACTTTACCTGCACCTCCTCTATTGAGAGCCAATGAACACCTTCTTTATTAGACAAAGAACTTTTAGTAAATGAAGAAAAAAAAATTACGATGAATAACATTCCCCATTTTACCGTCATAGGAATAGAACGGGTTATTTTATATTTTATTTCATTAAATACAAAAATCATTATTGCTAAATTTTATGCCAAACTTTAAAATTTTCCGGGAGATTAAAAAGATTGCTCGAACATTGGTTAGGAGGCTGAAATGGTAATTATCTCAAATCCACAATTTCCATTTTAGGGTATTTTTTTGAATCAAATACAAACATGGAAGATGGCAAAGTGGTATTTGTCTTCATTGAGGTAATTGTGTATGTATATTTATTCCCGTTTTTCTCGTACACTTTAGTACTTACTATATTTCTGGAATTTTTGTCTATCCCTACTATTACCTTAAAAAAAGTTTTGGTTTTGTCTACTGGCGTTAGTTCTATTTCCTGAATCATTTTACCCGCCTGCTTGCTTTCCCCATTTAATTTATACAAAAAATCCTTATCATAGAAATTGGTGAACATTTTTTGTGGAGTTAGTGTGTTGGCGGCGCCATCAAACTTTGTTATCTGAACTTCGTTAGCGCTTTTGTCAACGGTCCAAATGTTATTGCCGTCGCTAAAAATATCCTGCCCGTTCAAAGAAACTCTGTATTGAGAACCTTTCATATTTACTACCCCTGATTTAGTTCCTATTAATTTATTAGAAGAGTTTTGCACTTTCAAAATAAAGGATGCAGTAACTGATTTATATGTTTTAAATTTTGCACTTACCTTGTCTAGTATAGATTTGGCTTCAGGATCATTTTTCCCCAAAGAATTATTCTGAGAAAAAGCCGGAACAGTCAAGAATGCTAATATTGCAATAGATAGAATTATTTTCATTTTTAATTATTTTTAAATAGTGTATTAAAGATAAACCTATAGACAAAAAATGATCCAATGGTTTAAATCAATACCCCTTAAATAATGTTAATTTACAATAAGCTTTAAAAAGACTACGACAATTGCGACGCAGTGTTTTCATTTATTGTTGCTTCAGCATGATCTTTTGCAGAATAAATTTTAGCAGCTTTTATGAAGTTGACAAAAATAGGATGAGGATTCTCTACGGTACTTTTTAATTCCGGATGAAATTGTACTCCAATAAAGAATGGATGATTATTGATTTCCATAATCTCTACCAATCCTGTTTGCTCATTTATACCGCTTGCTATCATTCCGGCATTCTCAAATTCTGGCAAATATTTATTGTTGAATTCCCAACGATGACGGTGTCGTTCAAAAATCTCGTTGGAATTATATATCTCATGAGCCAGCGTATTGTCTTTAATTGAGCAAGGATAAGAACCCAGCCGCATCGTTCCACCCTTCATAGTTATTTCCTTCTGCTCCTGCATCATATCTATAACAGGGTCTGGTGTATTAGCATCCATTTCTGTAGAATTTGCATCAGAAATGTTTAATACATTTCGTGCAAATTCGATGGCAGCCATTTGCATTCCAAGGCATATTCCAAAAAAGGGTAGTTTATTTTCCCTTGCATATTTCACAGCAATAATTTTACCTTCAATACCTCTAAAGCCGAAACCTGGAGCGACTAATAATCCATCTAACCCATTTAATTTTTCTTCTACATTTTCGGTGGTTATATTTTCACTATGCACATTTACAACATACACCTTACAGTCATTTATAGCCCCGGCATGAATGAATGATTCTAAAATTGATTTGTAAGCATCCTGCAACTCAATGTATTTACCAATTAAGCCTATAGTTACTTTTTTTGCAGGATGTCTTACTTTTTCAAGGAACTGTTTCCACTTCGTGAGATCAGGTTCCTGGTATTTGGTAATATTCAATTTTTTCAAAACAATTATATCCAGCTTTTCCCTTAGCATTAAAATGGGGACTTCATAAATTGTAGCTGCATCTGCAGATTCAATTACAGCTTCAACTTTTACGTTACAAAAAAGAGCAATCTTTCTTTTTATCTCGTCATTAAGTGGGTGCTCTGTACGGCAAACAATTATGTCGGGATGCACTCCATTAGCACTCATTAATTTTACACTTTGTTGTGTTGGCTTGGTTTTAAGTTCTTTAGCTGCCTTGAGGTATGGAACAAGGGTTAGGTGCATTATGAGGCAATCTTCCTCAGGAAGCTCCCATTGTAATTGCCTGACAGCTTCAATAAAAGGTAGGCTCTCTATATCACCAACAGTGCCTCCTATTTCTGTAATTACCACATCAAACTCATCTTTTTCACCGAGCAAAAGCATTCTTCTTTTGATCTCATCGGTAATATGAGGAACCACCTGTACTGTCTTACCTAAATAGTCACCTTCTCTCTCCCTCGTAATCACAGTCTGATAGATTCGGCCTGTAGTCACATTATTCGCCTGGCTCGTATTGATATTTAAGAAACGTTCATAGTGTCCGAGGTCCAAATCAGTCTCTGCACCATCTTCAGTCACAAAACATTCGCCGTGCTCATAAGGATTTAAGGTACCGGGATCTACATTAATATAAGGATCAAATTTTTGGATTGTAACCTTTAACCCCCGCGCCTGTAAAAGCTTAGCGAGTGAGGCTGCAACAATTCCTTTTCCCAGGGATGATGTAACGCCACCGGTTACAAAGATGAACTTGGTCATTATTAATTTTTTTATCTAAAAATCGGGTAATATTATTTTACTAAGAAATATGAAACCCTATTATCTGACCAATATTTAACGATCAAAAATTCAATCGAGAAGGTCGTGCAAACTTACAAATTTATTTTGGCGGTTTTCAAAAACATTTGCAAATTCAACAGAATAATTTTAAATATATTTTGACCGTAATAATTTAATAGTAATTATGGTTTGCAAGATAGTTTCTTACGTAATCCCCCACCCCTTCTTCCAGCGAAAAGAAAGGTTCTGAATATCCTATAGACTTTAACTTGTCCATCTTTGCTTCGGTGAAACTTTGATAACTATTCATAATATCGACGGGCATATCAATATATTCAATTTTAGAGGCTAGATCCACACCTGAAAAAGTTGCTTTTACGAGATCTTTAAATGTTCGTGCGTGACCTGTTCCCACGTTATATATTCCGTTGGTAAATCCTGATTTTTCAATCCAGGTTTCCATAAACCAAAAGCAAATTTTAATTACATCTTTGACATAAATAAAGTCTCTTAACTGTTCCCCATCCTTATATTTCTTTTCGTGAGATTTAAAAAGCTTTACAAAACCATTTTGCCTGATTTGATTATAAGCATGAAATATTACACTGGCCATTCTTCCCTTATGATATTCATTTGGCCCGTAAACATTAAAAAACTTAAGACCCGCCCAACACATCGGAGTTTCTTTTTGATGGAGTACCCATTTATCAAATTCATTTTTTGAAATTCCATATGGGTTTAAAGGAGTCAATAGGTCAATTATATTTTCATTGTCAGCATAACCATGTTCCCCTTTTCCGTAAGTCGCGGCCGAAGAAGCGTACACCATTGGAATTTTAGTTTTCGCACAAAAATTCCAGATTGCTTTTGAATAGTTCAAATTTAATTTTTCATGAATTGTGTAATCAAATTCAGTAGTATCTGTTCTTGCACCCAAATGAAAAATAAAATCAACTTTAAATCCGGGAACTTCTAACTTTTTTAAAAATTCCTCACGATCTATTTTCGAAGCGAACACTTTTCCGGAAAGATTGGGCTCTTTGTCCTTAATGGAAAAATCATCAACCAATATAAGTTGATTATAACCCAGGCTGTTGAGCAATTGGGTAAGGCAGCTACCAATAAATCCTGCTGCACCCGTAACTACAATTTTTATATTTTTGTCCATAATAAAATTAAAGGATTGAGGAAATTGCCGTTTCGTATTTTTCTTTCCAGGAAGAAACATCACCCCAATCTTCGCCATCTATTTCAAAATAATTTGAGGTCACTTTTCCTAAATATTCGAATGGAATAGTCAATAACTTTTCAAATTCATTTGCTCTTTCTGATTTAACACTTACAACCGCTCTTCCTTGTGCTTCACCGAAATAATAAGCATCCGATCTTATGTTTTTATTTTGACATCTTATGGAAAATCCTTTGTTCAAAAAGAATGCAGATTCCGCAAGAGATACAAATAAACCACCTTCAGCAAGATCATGAGCGGATTCAATTACCTTCTTTTTTATTAAAAGTGCAATATTATCATGTAGTTTTTTTTCTTCTTCAAGATCAAAGTAAGGTGCAGGTGAAAATTCTACGTTACAAAGTTGATGAATGTATTCTGAACCAGCTAAATTTTCAACATTAACGCCAACGAGATAAATAAGGTCACCATCATTCTTAAAGTAAAGACTCATTTTATTCTCAATATTATCAATTATGCCAACCATTCCTATAACGGGCGTTGGATAAACTGCACCTGTTGGAGATTGATTATAAAAGCTCACATTACCACCAGTAACCGGAGTATTAAATTTTATACATGCCTCAGACATACCTTCCGTGCACTTTACAAATTGATAATATACCTCAGGATCATATGGGTTCCCAAAATTAAGGCAATTCGTTACTCCCAAAGGCATACCACCACTGCAAACAATATTCCTGGCGGCCTCACTTACAGCAATCATACAACCTTTGAAAGGATCTGCATAAACGTATCGGCTGTTACAATCTGTTGTTAGAACTAATGCTTTAGAAGTATTATGGATTGCAACAACAGAAGCATCGGATGGTGCGTTTGTGCTGAGGTTTGCTGCACCAACCATACTATCATACTGTTCATATATCCATTTCTTGGATGCAATAGTTGGTAAAGCGATCAATTTTTCTGCAATTGATTTAAGATCTTCCGGAATACCTATTTGCTTCGGATCAAAGGAATTGATCTTTTTAAAATATCCTGGTTCATTATAAGGCCTGTCATACACGGGCGCTCCACCTCCCAACACCAGGCTTTCTGCCGGAAGCTCCGCTTCTAAAATATTATTATAATAAAACTTAAGGAAAGGGCCTTCAGTTACCTTACCAATTTCTACACAAGGCAAATCCCATTTTGAAAAAATATCAATCACTTCTTTTTCTCTACCTTTTTGTACCGTCAGCAACATACGTTCCTGGCTTTCACTTAATAATAATTCCCACGCTTTCATATTTTGTTGACGCACCGGTACTTTTTCTAAAAAAATCTCCATCCCTACTTTTCCTTTAGAACTGGTTTCAGCAGTACTACAAATAATCCCTGCAGCACCCATGTCCTGCATGCCCACTACAGCGCCTGTTTCTATTAACTCAAGGCAGGCTTCCAATAATTTTTTTTCCTGGAACGGATCACCGACCTGAACTGCCGGTAAATCTTCAACACTATTATCATTAATATCGGCTGAAGCAAAAGCGGCACCGCCCATTCCATCTTTGCCTGTGGCACTTCCTGCGATAAATACAGGATTGTCTACACCAGTGGCAGTTGCACTTACCGTTTTATTTATTTCAACTATTCCGGCACTCATTGCATTTACAAGTGGATTAATCTGGTAACATTCATCAAAGTAAATTTCACCACCAACAGTAGGAACACCAAAGCAGTTACCATAATGGCTGATTCCATGAACTACCCCGGTCAAAAGACTTTTCGTTTTTGCATTATCCAACTTACCGAACCGCAGGGAATTAAGCGTAGCTATCGGGCGTGCGCCCATTGTGAATATATCTCTGTGAATTCCTCCAACACCTGTTGCAGCTCCTTGAAATGGCTCAATAGCCGATGGGTGATTATGACTTTCAATTTTAAAAACTACACCAAGTCCATCTCCAATATCAATTACGCCTGCATTTTCCTCACCTGCCTTTACCATAAGAAGATCTCCATCACGAGGTAATTTTTTTAAATATTTTATAGAGTTCTTATAACTGCAATGCTCGCTCCACATTACTGAGTATGCACTGAGCTCAGTAAAATTAGGAGTGCGGCCGAGGATCGATTTTATTTCTTCAAATTCTTCGGGAAGTAGGCCAAGTTTTTGAGCAGTTTCTAATGTAGTATTCATAATGTAAAAAAAAGCAAACTTACAATCCTTCGCTTAAGGAGAAGCGCTTATTGGAATACATTTTTTAACTAACTTTCCCGACTTCAAAAAAAACTTAGTTTGCTCTATATCCTTTTTCTATTTTATTTTTTGCTTTTAAGCTGGTCAATAAGAAAAGGAAAATTCTTTTTAGAAAGTGATTTGTCAGTAAACGCTTTAAATTTATTGTTCCTCGTACATGTGATCACAGGTATTTTGGGCACCTGGTTTTTTTTAAATTATTCAGCAGTATTCGACTCTAATGTTTTTCAGCAACAGGGAATAGTAGAATACAATTTATTAATCCATCACCCATGGGAATATCTAACTAATTTATTCCAGGATAATTATCGAAGCAATTATTCCGGGCTAATGGAGGTAAAAAATTCCTATTGGAACGATACAAGAAGCAATGTACTTTTTAAGATGCTCTCTGTTTTCAATATTTTTAGCTTTAAGAGCTTTTATATTAATACGTTGTTTTTCGTGTACTTTATTTTTTGGGGGAATATTGCGCTATACAAGGTTTTTAGGATTATATTTCCTAATTGCAGACTGACAAATATCCTAACTATCTTTTTACTCCCATCGGCTTTATTATTTACTTCTTTAATTCACCGGGACGGTCTTATACTTCTATCACTCAGTTTTATTTCCTACCATATTTTTTTTGGTCTCAAAGAAAAGCATTTTGGTTTTAGAAGAATTTTGATTTTAATATTTTATTTATTTACAATTTTTATTTTAAGAAATTACATTGTCATATTATTATTTCCGCCCTTAATCGCCTGGATTTGGGCGTATTATAAACCAAAATATTCTTTAATCATTTTTATTGGTGTAATGGTAATTTCATCTGTCGCGTTTTTCTGTATCAGGTACTTTATTCCTGCATTAGATTTCCCAGAGTTGGTTGCATCCCGCCAAAGGAGTTTTATCGCACTATCCGGAAATTCTGCCTTAAATATTAATCCCCTTTATGCTTCATTTAGGAGTTTTATGAACAATATGCCCCAGGCATTTAACCATACTTTATTACGTCCTTACTTAAGTGAGATACGCTCTATTGAATATCTGCCATTCGCACTCGAATTAATAATTTACGAACTACTGTTAATGATTTATATTTTTTTCAGGCAAAAAAAGGTTCAATACGACCCGTTTATTTATTTCTGTATTTTCTTCTCTCTTGCTATGATGTTAGCAATTGGCTATACTGTTCCTTTTATAGGCGCATTCGTTAGATATAGAAGCATATATTTTATTTTTCTCATTTGCCCGTTAACTGCGTTGATTGACTGGAATAAATTCTTCACAACTATACATATTATAAAAAAAAATATATAAATTTTATTTTCTCTTTTTCGTAAATTTTTCATTTTATTTCAAAATAAATTGAAAATATAAAAAATATTGTCTTGATTTGCATCTAAAATAATATTTAAATGCAATCTTTAAGACTAAACGCGCTACATGATCTGTTCGCTTCATCCAAATTTACTGATGTTCCTCCTTCCCACACAATCAGCCAATTATTTGGCGAAAACGTTTTCGATTTAAAAAAGGCCAGAGAATTCATGAGCGATGAAGCCTTTAAAAGTCTCACATCCTCTGTAAAAAACCAAACGAAGATTGACCGGAAAATGGGAGACCAAATAGCGTCTGCACTTAAAAACTGGGCCCTCACTAAAGGCGTTACGCATTTTACTCACTGGTTTCAGCCGCTGACGGGTGCTACTGCTGAAAAACATGATTCATTTTTTACAATAAAATCCGATGGTAACGCATTAGAAGAATTTGACGGTGCTGCTCTTATCCAGCAGGAACCTGATGCCAGCTCTTTTCCAAGCGGCGGCTTGAGAGCAACCTTCGAAGCCAGAGGTTATACCGCATGGGATCCTACTTCGCCACCTTTCATTATAGAAATGGGTAATGGGAAAACGCTTTGTATACCAACGATTTTTGTTTCTTACACGGGCGAAAGTCTTGATGCTAAAACACCTTTATTAAAAGCAAATATGGCATTGGAAAAAGCTGCCGTAGATGTTTGTCAATATTTTGATAAAAATATAACCAAGGTGTATACAACTTTGGGATGGGAGCAGGAATATTTTGTTATAGACGCATCCATAGCGAGCGCAAGGCCTGACCTCATGATGACCGGTCGAACTGTCTTTGGCCATGCACCTGCAAAAGGCCAGCAACTTGAAGACCACTATTTTGGCGCTATCCCCGAAAGAGTATATGCTTTTATGCGTGATTTTGAGAATGAAGCTTATAGACTTGGAATTCCTCTCCGCACAAGGCATAATGAGGTAGCTCCATCACAATTTGAATGTGCACCAATCTTCGAAGAAGTGAACCTCGCAGTGGATCACAACACATTGCTAATGGACATTATGACAAGGGTAGCCAAGAGACATAATCTGCTGGTATTACTACACGAAAAACCTTTTGCAGAAATAAATGGTAGCGGAAAACATAATAATTGGAGCCTTGCAACAAATACTGGTGTAAACCTTTTATCGCCTGGCAAAACACCCAAGACAAATCTAATGTTCCTGGCCTTTTTTGTAAATGCGATAAAAGCAGTTTATGATTATGCGGATCTTTTACGCGCCTCAATAGCATCTGCCGGTAATGATCACAGGCTTGGTGGTAATGAAGCTCCACCGGCAATTATATCCATCTTTATTGGGAAATACCTTACAGAGACACTAAATGAAATTGAAAAAAGAGTGGGTGAAAATTTTGATGAACAGGATGAAGCAATGTTGAAACTTGATATTCACAAAACAATACCGGAATTATTGTTGGATAATACAGATAGAAACAGGACTTCTCCTTTTGCATTTACAGGTAATAAATTCGAATTTAGAGCTGTGGGTTCATCAGCAAACTGCGCAGGACCAATGACCATATTAAATACTATAATGGCAGAAACATTGGTTCAATTTAAAAAAGCTGTAGATACTCTTATTGAACAGGGGGAGAAAAAAGAGGTAGCCATAATGCAGGTAATACAAAAATATATTGTAGATAGTAAGCCTGTTTTATTTGAGGGTGATGGCTATAGTACTACCTGGGAGAAAGAGGCCACAAAAAGAATGCTGGCAAATGTAAAAACAACACCGCTGGCTCTTGATGCCTTAATTAATGACAAAGCAAAAAGTCTTTTCACTAACCATAAAATTTATACCGAAGCAGAATTAGAGGCAAGACATGAAATACTTTTAGAAAATTATATAAAAAAGATACAGATTGAAGCGAGGGTAATTGGCGATCTGGCTTCTACATATATTATTCCCGCTGCGCTGAAATATCAAAATATATTGCTCATGAATATAAGGGGATTAAAAGAAACTGGTTTTAATGAAGAAAGTTTTATTGCTCAAAAGCTTATTGTTACTAAATTGTCAGAACACATAAATGTAATAAACACACAAGTAAAAGAAATGATTGATGCGAGAAAGAAAGCGAATCAATTGACAGGTAACCGTGAAAAAGCAATTACATATTGCGACAAGGTGAAATGCTTCTTTGAAATTATCAGATACCACGCCGACAAACTCGAATTATTAGTAGATGATGAGTTGTGGGAATTACCCAAGTACCGCGAGTTACTTTTCCTCAGATAATATGATTATCCTGAATTTATTCTTGTTGATTTGTGAAAAATTATGGATTATTGAATCCTGCTAACATTTATTTATTGCAGAATAGTATTTCTTTAACATTTGCTCCATTAAACCAAAGCCTGTGTTTAGTATCTATTATTCCGAACAACAAAAAACATAAAAAATGAAAAAAATATTTTTTTTAACCTTATTTGCCTTTTCGATCGCAATAAGTACACAAGCTCAGGTTTCCAGATCCGAAAAATCAAATCAAAAAGTGCAAAGTGATGAAAGTCGCCAAATGCATAAACAGCAAATGAAAGATTTGAACCTTACAAAGGAGCAAAAAGCTCAAATGAAAGAGATGCGTCAAAACGTCAAAAATCGCCGTGATGCCATTCAAAATGATGGCTCTCTCTCTGCTGATCAGAAAAAGGCGAAAATGAAAGAAATGCACGAAGATTTAAAAAATAAAAGAGACAATATTTTTACTCCTGATCAGAAAAATAAAATGAAGCAAATGAAAAAGGAGAAACATAATAGAGAGAAAATGAACAAAAAACATCACGGTAAAAAGCATCACGATAAAAAAGACCA
>JBDTXP010000068.1:0-10896 GCA_040006135.1 Ginsengibacter sp.
ACCTACGGGAAGGGCATATTACAATTTGTATGATGTATTAGTAAATGCTTTTGAACCTGGTGACGCACGCTTTGCTAACTGGACTAAATCCTACGTTACAGGTGGGGTAACTTATTATTTCCCTTATAAATACAAAATAAGGACAGCAGCACCTGTTCAGGAATACACAATGGTGATCAGGTTTGCAGAATTATTTTTGATAAGAGCTGAAGCGCGTGCACAACAAAATAAACTGGGCGATGCAAGAGATGATTTGGATGCGATCAGGGAAAGGGCTACCCTTGCTGATCTGCCAACAGGATTGAGCAAAGATCAATTACTGGCAGCAACAGCACAGGAAAGAAGGGTGGAACTTTTTGGAGAATGGGGACACAGGTGGTTTGACCTGATTAGAACAGGAAAAGCAATTCAGGTTTTAAGCTCAATAAAATCTAGTATAAGTCAGAATGATCTTTTATATCCCATTCCGCTTCCGGCAATGAGAACCAATCCAAATTTGGTTCAGAACCCCGGCTATAATTAATAAATGATAAATACGGCCTTCTTAAAATTTTAGGATGATTATGAAAAAATATTTGTTGCTAGGTCTTTTTTCCCTTGGATTAATTGTTACTACCAAAGGGCAGGGGACGGTTACGATTTCGCCGGAACATCCAATGCCGGGAGATTCAGTAATAATAATTTATAAACCCAATATATCTTCTGAAAAACAAGGAGTAAATATTCCGGTATTACATTTTACTTATTCCAACTTTTACGAATTGCCCGTAAAGATGGAAATGGATCCATCAGGTTCTGATTGGAAAGTTGGGATCAAATTACCGCCATACGCAATACTGGCAACTTTTGTAATTGATGATGGAGAGACAACGGTCAAACCTTCCGACAAAACGCATTATGAAATAGTAGTGTATAATAAGAAGAAGGAGAGAGTTGAAAATAGTTACTTAAATGAGGGCTATAGCCTGAGTGCCCAGGAAGGAAGGATTCCGAAATTAAAAGATAACCAGGCAGCACTTTATAAGGAAGAATTGCAGCATTATCCTGATAATTATTCAGCAAAACTTACACTTCTTAATTACCGGATTTCAAAAGCGTCCGAAAGTGAAAAGGCAAAATTGTACAAAGAAGCAAATGATATTATCGCCCAAAAATTTTATACCGATCCCGGATTAATGGCCTATACAAACCTGACGACAATGGGTTATTTAATTATGGGCGAAAAGACAAGGCTGGATTCTTTAAGGAATGAGATCAGGAAAAAGTTTCCAACATCAGAAGCTGGATACGAACTGAGAATTGATGACATTTCCTCTTTAAAGGATTCAGCAAAAATGGTGAGTGGATTAGAAAGTTTGCTTAAGAAGGAAAACGCGAAGAATAAAAAATATCTAACAGGTGCACACCGGATCTTGTTTAAATATTATGCAAGGAAGAGGAATCTTCGTCAAACACTTCATCATTTATCCTATCTCAGCCATCCTTTTACTCCCTACACTCCCAGCGATTTAAAAGAGCAGGCAGAAGTTCTTTATAATAATTCGATTGCATTGGATACTGCAATGGCATTGGCCAAAAGATCAATTGCTTATGTTGACACCTTTCCAATTAGCCTGATAAGATATTTTCCCGAAACCGGCTATCTGCCATCATTTGTAACAAGAGAGCAAAGAGCAACATCAGTTAAAGCAGTAACCGGGCAATTAAAGTCATTGATGGCATTGATCCTTGTTAAGCAAGGGAAAAAAGATAAAGCACATGCGTTAATGGCAGAAGCAGAAAAGAATTCAACTGATAATGAGACATTAAAAAATGCTGGTATTTTTTATACTAAACTTCATGATTTTCAATCGGCATTCAATGCATATAGAAGAGCATCGTATAATGATCCCGTTGATACAACTTCCTACAGTTTGATGGAATCAAATTATCAAAGTTGGAAAGGGAGTATGAATGGAATAGAAAAATATGTTCAGGAAATTGAAGAGCATTGGATGGCTGAAATGAACAAACTACTTCAGAAGGAGATCATTTCCAAACCTCTTCCAGATGTTCTAAGCAGTTATGTTGATCTAAAAGGAAAGTCTTTATCTCCGGAACTCATTCGTAACAAAATTGTGATCATGGATTTTTGGGCAACCTGGTGCGGCCCTTGCATGCAGGCTATGCCTTTTATGCAGCAGGTGTATGAGAAATATAAAGATGATTCGAATGTGGTTTTCATGATCGTAAATTCCGGCTCTCAGAATGAACTTTCAGATGCGCAAGGCTGGTGGGGAAACAAAACATTTTCTTTTCCTGTTTACTATAATAAGGACAGAACAGTAGGGGATAAACTGGGCTTCAATGTGATCCCTGCAACTTTCGTTATTGATAAGAAAGGGAATATCCGTTTTAAAACAATTGGCTTTGAAGGAAAAGGAATGACAAGGAAACTTACGGCTGAGATAGAATTATTAAAGAAGTAGTAGAAGTTATTAAATAAACCTTTTCATAAATAGTGTTATTTTTTCTCATAGGGAAGTGTTTCTACACTTCCTTTTTTTTAACTGTGTGTTAAGAGTTAAGCATCAAAAATTTATTTTAGGGTAAAATCTTAATTCATCTCGATTATTATACGGGGTAGAATTATATTTATACTAATCTGGTTGAATAAGTTTTTTTCATTCAATTGCGTAAATATGGATACTTATACTGCAATAAAATTAACCGGGATATTTTTTCTTCTTTTACAAATAGTAATTATTAACCGGACAGTATCGGCAATTTAATTAATATTTTCTCTGAGTTTCACATCACCGCTTTATACGTAATATTATTCTGAAATATTCAAAAAAAAATCCCTTTCTATTAATATTTTTCCAATTAAAATAATTTTAATGATTTGGCTAATATTATATTTGGCCTGGCGTAATTTTATCTTTTAATTTTTTTTAATTTCTTTTCCAAATAACTGAGGACGAAAGAATGAGCAGTCAAATTTTCAATGAGCAGGATTTTATTTGCAGGCTGAAAGAGAATGATTCTGAGGCTTTTAAGATTTTGTATGAAAAATATGCGCCCGGTCTTCATAGCTTTTGCTCCAGGTTTCGTTTTACTCACGAAGAAACTGAAGAAATTATCCAGGAAACCTTTATACGCATCTGGCAAAACAGGCACACGATAGATTCCTTTAAACCATTCAATACTTTTTTAATTGCAATAGCAAAAAATTTAATCTATAATCAGATTCGCCATACAAGGTACATGAATATTTATGTAAAGGAATTAAAAGAAACGGGAAATGAAAGTGTTGACCCACCTAGCATTGAAGGGGAATTAAGACAAATAATAGGCAGCGGGCTGCAATTGTTACCAGTGAGGTGCCGGGAAGTTTTTAAGAGAAGTAAATTGGAAGGATTTTCCAACCAGGATATTGCCAACGATCTAAATATTTCAAAAAGCACTGTGGAGAATCAATTAAATAAGGGCTTAAGATTAATGCGGACTCATTTGAAAAGTCAAGGGCTGGTTTAAAAGAATGAAAATTTTATTTTGTTAATCCAACTTTTAAAAAAAAAATTTTTATTTGGCATAGGTGTAATGATCACTTTATGTGTATAACAATTACATGACTGCCGTAATTTTAAAATTGATAACGTGGACAACGACCTATTAAGGCGATATTTTGAAAACAGCATTTCATTTGAAGAAAGGGAAATAGTTAATCATTGGATCATGGATCATGATAATGAAGCATTTCTTTTACAGTTCATTGAAAAATTTTACCTGGACGAAAAAGAGGAGATTCCGGTTGTGCCTTTTAATAAAGTATTAGAAGAAATACAAAGGCGAAATAGTCCCACTTCCAAAGTTATTTCATTGAGCCATCGTAAATGGCTTTGGAGAGCGGCCGCTGCTTGTATTTTATTTTTATTGTCCGGTGCATTGATTGGATATTTTTTTAATAGTCAAAAAGTTCATGAAAATTTTGGCGATGTGTGGTTGATGAATAACACCACCAATTCAAATGCCCAATATGCCCAATTAACATTAGATGATGGATCAGAAATATACTTAGGTAAAAACAGTGAAATCTCAGTAACTAATAAGTCTGGTGTTAACCCGGTAGTTTACCTGGAAGGTGAGGCATATTTTAACCTTAAACATGGCGGTAAAACATTGACTGTAAGGACAAAGGACTTAGTGACTACTGCGAAGGATTCAAAATTTAATATCAGCTCATTTAAAAAGGATAGTATAGTTACTGTTTCTGTAGAAAAAGGAAAAGCTGAAGTAAGTGAAAATAAGGAAATCAGACCCATGATGAAATTGTATTTTCCGCAAAAGGATTCTGTACAAAAAGATTCAACTATTAAAATACAAAAATCAATTCCCTGGACGAACATTCAACCTTCAGTTAGTATTTACCAAAATGAGAAGATGATTTATGATACGCATAATAAAAGTGCTGATGTGAAGAAGGTAAATCCAAAGGTTATTCCATTAATTGACCTAATACCTGCACATAAAACCATTATGGGAAATGAATGATTGGAAAAGTAGAACAGGTTATTATATCAAAATTTTTTAATAAAATATATTCTCGTAGCAATCAATAATTAAATAAAAACTAAAACTTCAGGATTATGCCAAAAACAATTCGCCATTTTTTCATTCTCGCTTCGCTGATTTTATCAGGAATGATTTTTTTTACAGCATGTAAGAAAAAGGATAAAACTCCTGCAAGTAATTTAGCGGGTATTCTTTCTTTTCAGATTAAAGACATCACAAATACTTTTACTATTGACGAAACTCAAAAAGTAATTTTTAATAGTGACAGTCTTCCATTTCAGACGGATGTAAGTAAGCTCGTTGCGATCTTTACAATGGTTCCAAATTCTACAGTTAAAGTTGGTACTACAGTTCAGGTTTCCGGATCTACTATAAATAATTTTACTTCGCCTTTAGTTTATACAGTAGTTGCTCAGGATGGTTCAACTACCCGCAATTATACTGTAAGCGTAAATGTTGCTAAAGTAGACCCTAAAACAATTTCATGGCAGCAACTTACACCTGATGCAGGTTGGGGTAACTTTCATAGTGTAGAAGCTACTACATTAAATAATAAATTTTATATGATAGGTGGAACAATGGGATCATTTGGTTCATTCCCTTTCACAAGCACTGTATCCACTGATGGAATTACATGGACACGAACCAGAGCAGTTGATAATAATGGTGATTCTGTACCTCGCGCTGAACATCCTGCCTTTTTAAGTTTTAATAATAAGCTTTGGATTTTAGGCGGCCACAGACCAGGTGTAGGATTTGCATTTGATGATGTTACCAATGGTGTTTGGAGCTCTTCTGACGGTTTAGCATGGACAGTTTCCAAACCTGCTGTAACTACTGACAGGTGGTCTAAGCGTGAAAGAATCGGTGCAGTTGTTTTCAATAGTAAATTATGGGTTATAGGTGGTAATGGCTATCCGGCTTTTGGAAATACTAACGCTCCTAGTGCTGCATATAATGATGTATGGAGTTCTTCAGATGGAACAACCTGGTCTATTGCAACTGCAAATCCTGGATTTGTTGCCAGAACAAACCCTGCTGTTTTCGTGTATAAAAATAAAATATGGGTAGCAGGCGGAAAAGATAACGGCGGCAATCTGCTTAACGATGTTTGGAACTCAGCAGATGGTAATACCTGGACACAAGTAACCACTACTGCTTCCTTTACAGGAAGATGGGGACTCCAGGTTGTTGCGAATAATAATCAGCTGGTATTAGTCGGTGGAGAAGATGCAACCGGGGTTTCAAGCGACCTTTGGGTATCTGAAAATGATGGTGTAGCATGGGTTAAAGTTCCACAAAGTGATGTACGCGCATTGCCTCCCAGCTTCAAAGGAAGAAGAGACTTCAGCATGTTTGTTCAAAGCGGATCTGTTTATATAGTAGGCGGTCTTGGATTAAAAGATGGTTCAGGTAAATATACCTACACCAATGATGTCTGGAAGGGAACATTTCATTAAAACGAACAATATTTTCAACAGCATTCGGCATTGAAAAGGGCAAATGAAGATTTGTAACAGAACTTCTTTGCCCTGCCGAAAGGCCTGTTAGAATTTTTCCATAGCTTTTATATAAAAGCAGTTTATCAATTTTGTAATTACGATTTATGATTTTAATTTGATGAAAAAAATAATATTTTTCCCGGTTGTTTTTATTGGTGTGATCTTATTTAGCCTTACTGAAAATATTGTTGTTGCCCAGGTTCGTGAAATGATTCCACTACAGCCAATAAAGGGTTCAATAAAATCAGATAATAACGAGCCGGTTCCGGCGGCATCAATTAAAGTAAAAGGTTCTGCGAAAGGAACTTCAACTAATGATGAAGGGGCTTTTATATTATTAGTAAAACCGACAGATACATTGATTGTAACGGCTGTAGGTTTTATTCCTCTCGAAGTACCTTGCAGCAACAAAAAAATGTCCTTAATCCTGAAATCAACTAATAGTACTTTAAAGGAAGTAGTTGTCGGATATGGAAAAGAAAGAAAGAGAAATATTACGGGATCTATTTCATCAATATCGGCTAAAGACCTGGCTAATACGCCAGCAATTTCATTTGATAATGCCATCATGGGCAAGGCTGCAGGTGTTCAGGTTATATCCAGTTCGGGAGTGCCGGGATCTGCCACAGGTATTACGATCCGGGGCCTTTCTACTTTAAATCCTGATGGAAATCAGCCGCTGATTGTTATTGATGGAATTCCTGTATATGGTTCAGGAAGAAGTTTAAATAATAAAACTTTTAGTAACTCAACATCCCCGTTGATTGGTTTTGGAGGCACCAGTGTAAGCGACAATCTTTCAACTAAAGCAGAATTTGAAAATAATCCATTAGCATCTTTAAACCCGGCAGATATTGAATCAATAGAAATTCTAAAGGATGCTTATGCTACAGCTATCTATGGTTCACGTGGTTCCGCGGGAGTTATTTTAATAACTACAAAAAAGGGAAGTAAAAAGAGGGCATCTTTCAATGTGCAATATGTTACAGGAACAGTAGATCCCATTGGAAAGTATTCTCTTTTAAATGGTCCCCAATATAACCAGGTATATACAGAATATTATAGAGAGCTTGGATTAAATAATGTTTTCAATTCCCCTTATAATACTGATTGGGTGAATGAAGTTTCAAGAACAGGGATTTCTCATCAGTTAGATCTTTCAATGGCTGCAGGCAGTGATAAGGCTCAATATTTTATTAGCGGCTCTTATACAGATCAGCCATCCTATATTATTAATAATGGTTACAAAAGATATACGGGGCGAACCAACATAAACTATGATGCATCTAAAGAAATTTCAGTTGGGGTCAATATTTCCATGTCCTACACAAATAATACATCTTTAAATGCTCCGCTCATTTATAGCAATGCTATTTTGAAAGCGCCTAACCAACCGGTAAAAGATGACAATGGAAAATATCAATATGATAAAGGGACAAACCCTTTTGGGCAAATGGATAATAATCCCGTAGCCGATGCAATGCTCAATACAAATAGTCTTGAAACGTCTGAGGCTTTAGGTAATATTTATCTTCAATACAAACCCTTCTCTTCATTAACGCTCAGATCAGAGTTTGGCTCCGAAATGAATAATTCAAGTGCTTATACAAGAAGAGTTAAGAGACCAAGTGGATTTGGTAATGATGCTATATCGACTATGACAGATAACAAAAAGATCGTTATCAATAATACGGCTACATTCTTACAGACATTAAATTCTCATCATTATATAAATGCATTGGTGGGACAGAGTTATGAGCAATCTGTTGAAAATACATCACAGATCGGTGGCTACAATTTTTTTAGTGATGATATCAGGAGTATTTCTGCAGCAGGATCAAAATATATCCTGAGGGCCATAAAACAGAAGTACGCCTTAGTATCATATTTTGGCAGGATCAATTATGAATTTGATCATAAATACCTGGCGGGAGTTACCTACAGAATTGATGGTTCCTCGAGGTTTAGTAGTAATAACAGGTACATTGGCTTTCCCTCTTTTTCTGCAGGTTGGCGCCTTTCCGAAGAACCATTTCTGAAGAATGTTAAAATGGTTAATGATGTTAAAATCAGGGGAAGCATAGGATTTACAGGTAATAATAGTTCTACCTCTTATTACGGAAGCCAGGGCCAATACACAATTAATAATAATAACCTTACATACGCGGGAATACCTATCCTTCAAATGTTGCAGCCTGAAAATCCTAATTTGAAATGGGAGCGCACTCAATCTGTAGATGTAGGATTGGATGTTTCTTTGTGGGATAATCGTTTTACCCTCACTGCTGATTATTATCAAAAGCGGATCAAGGATATGATTCTCACTTCTGCCATACCCTTATACCAGGGATGGACCTCTCAACCGCAGAATATAGGGGATATGGTAAACAAAGGGGTTGAATTAATGATTTCCGGAGATATTATCAGAACTAAAAATTTCACCTGGAATTCTTCATTAAATGTTTCTAATAACTCAAATAAAATTTTAAAATTAAATTTTGGTGGCGAGGAAGTTGGTCTTGCAAATGATGCTTATAAATACATGAAGGTCGGTCAACCTGCGGGACAGTTTTTTTTATATACATGGTTAGGGGTTGATTCTAATACAGGGAATCCTTTGTGGAGTGATGGAAAGGGTGGTGTATCCACTACTCCGCCTGGTTCCTTATTTGCCCAGGTTGCTGATGTCAATTCTTTCAGGAAAACCTATGGTTCAAGTTTGCCGGATTTTTTTGGTGGTATGTCACATTCATTTACTTACAAAGAATGGGAGTTAAATGTATTTATTGCTTTCTCAATCGGATCAAAAATGATTAATGGTTCCCTTGCATCTTTACTCACCTATACCACTGATGATGCTACTAACCTCAGCACAAAAATCCTTGATTATTGGCTCGTGCCGGGGCATAATACCATAATACCCAGGCTTGTAAACAAATCAGTAACTACAGCACCCGGATCCAGTGCCAGCAGTGTCAGGGATTATACAGCCAGTGTTACTAACAGCAGATTTTTGGAAGATGCATCCTATGCACGGCTAAAAACTTTGAATCTTTCTTATAATATGAATCAACAACTTTTGAAAAAACTTACTCAAAATAAAATTCACTCTTTGAAATTATTTTTAAGAGCAACAAATTTATTTACAATTACAAACTACTCAGGGCTTGATCCGGAAGTGAGTGCTTTTGGATCTTCAGCAATACAATCTGGTTATGACCAGCTGACAATGCCTCAAAACAAATTAGTTCAGTTTGGAATAAATATAGGATTATGATCAAGGAGCTGAAAAATTTTCTTTTATTAATGGTATTTATTACCACAATATTTTCCTGCAATAAAAAGCTTGAAATTGCACCTGAAAATACCCTGGTGGAAAATGAAGTTTTTAAAACTGAGCTTGGTGCAGAGCAGGCTATTTCAGAAGTGTATTATAATTTCCTGAATGCAGAAACAAATTATTTTTCCTACACTTATGGCGATTTTACTACACCCATTTTAATAAAATCCATAAATAACACTTCATACGATCTGGGGCAGGCTTCTCCTGTAGATTATTATGTAATAGGAACCTGGACAGCTTTTTTTAAAGCAATAAATTCTGCCAACAATGTCATTAAAAAAATTCCTCTTTATGGTAATTTTTCTGATGTAAAGGAAAAGCAATTTATTGCTGAAGCTAAATTTGTAAGAGCTTATTCATTCCTCCATTTATTGGTTTTATATGGTGATGGAGCATTTACAGGTAAAATGTCCGGCCTTGGCTTGCCATTGCAGTTAACGCCTTTTGAAGGATATAATACCGGCGAGATAATTCCAAGATCAACTAATGGTGAAGTATATGCTCAAATTGTAAAAGACCTTACTGAAAGTATTCCAGATCTGCCGCTGAAGCAGGCTGATGATTTAAAAACCAGGTCAAGAGCAACCAAAGGTGGAGCATATGCGTTGTTGGCCAGGGCGGATTTATATATGGGCAAATTTGCTGATGCTGCCGATGCGGCGAAATCAGTAATCAATTTGGAGCCCAGTGTTTATACTCTAACCTCTAACCTTAGGAGCCTTTTCCCGTTTAATCCTGATGGGACAGCGCAAACACTTACAGCAGAATACATTTTTGCCTTACCCGTAAGTCAATTAGTAAGTACTTCTACCAGTATTACTAATGGAATAAGTGGAGCTTATTTTTTTAAACGATCATTTTGGATTAACCCTGATTTTATAAATGAATTTGACAATGGTGATTTAAGAGTTTCTCAATTAATGTGGAAAGGAGATTCTATTTACAATCCTGACAGATTAAATGATAAAACAACTTTCAAATTCAATAATAACTTTGGCCGCGATAATGTACCTCTTATCAGGTATGCTGAGGTTCTTTTAACGCGTGCAGAAGCATTGGCCCGTACATCAGGAATTAACCAGGAATCAATTGATCTGTTAAACAGGATACATCAACGGTCTATACCCTCGGCTGTATCTTATACCATTGCAGATTTCGGGAGCGCTACAGATCTGATTAATAAGATTTTACTTGAACGTAAACATGAATTGGCCTTCGAAGGTCTATACCGGTACGATCTTTTACGCACTAACCAGCCATTACATTCTCCTGATATTCCTGATAACAAAAAAGTATTACCCATTCCTCAAATTGAAATAGATATTTCCAAAGGAATCATTATACAAAATCCAGGTTATCTATAATATTTATTACGAATCTTAGACAATAAAAAAACATAGAATTTATGAAAATGAACAAATTGACAATTTATTTGTCCCTATTGGTTTTTCTTTTAAGCACGATTACTACACAATCTTATGCGCAAAAAAATAAGGT
>JBDTXP010000069.1:0-10816 GCA_040006135.1 Ginsengibacter sp.
ACATTACATCCATTGCAAAGTTTTGCAGATGCAATTACCATTTCTGAATCAATGGACAAAATAATTGATGAAAGGAAACTAAAAGTTGTGCTTACCTGGGCTCCGCACATTAAGGCGCTTCCGCAATGTGTAGCTAATAGTTTTGCTGAATGGATGAATGCCTGGGGCAAAACTGATCTTACAATAGCATGCCCTGCAGGTTTTGAGTTGGACCCACAATTTAGTGGAGATGCAATTATTACAAATGAACAGGATAAAGCACTTGCAGATGCAGATATAGTTTATGTGAAAAACTGGAGTAGTTATAATAATTATGGGCAAACGCTGGTTGATCCTTCCTGGATGCTCACGAAAGAGAAATTAAAAATTACGAATAATGCAAAGGTGATGCATTGCTTACCCGTAAGAAGAAATGTAGAGTTAAGTGATGAAGTTTTAGACAGTTCCCAAAGCCTTGTCACCAAACAGGCGGCTAATCGTGTATGGTCCGCGCAAATAGTAATTTCTGAAATTTTAAAAACGATTTCATGAAACAGAGCGCAAACAATAAGGAAGAATTATTGGTTATAAAAATTGGCGGCAATGTGATCGATAATGAACAAAATCTAAATGATTTCTTACGTGATTTTTCTCATCTTCCACAAAAGAAAATTTTGGTACATGGTGGCGGAAAAATAGCCACTGCGATAGGCGAAAGAATGAATATCATTTCCCAATACGTTGATGGCAGGAGAATTACGGACTGTGAAACAATTGATCTTGTTACAATGGTTTACGGCGGATTGATAAATAAAAAAATAATTGCATTGCTACAATCAATTAATTGCAATGCGATCGGCATTACAGGTGCGGATGCAAACTGCGTTCCTGCCATTAAAAGGCCCGTTAAAGAAATAGATTATGGCTGGGTTGGAGATATAGACGAGAAAAAAATAAATGTAAATACTTGGTCAACATTTTTAAATAATGGAATGATCCCGGTGATGGCACCTCTTACACACGATGAGAAAGGGCAAATGCTGAATACCAATGCTGATACCATTGCAGCATCCATAGCGATTGCTCTTAGTGATCTATACAATACTAAGCTCGTTATGTGTTTCGAAAAAAATGGAGTTCTGGAAAATGTTGATAATGAAAATTCAGTCATAACAAAAATCAATGCTGAAATATTTAATGATCTGAATAACAGGAAACTTATTCATTCAGGTATTTTGCCTAAAATAAATAATGCGATGAATGCCATTAAAAAAGGCGTAGATAGTGTTGTCATTGGAAATTCAGCACAACTAACCGATTTGATTGCTGGGAGAAGCGGCACAAAATTTTTAGCGGATGATTGAAACGAAAGATATTGATGTTCTTACTGCTGAGGCAATTGCGTTATTAAAAATTTTAATCAGCACGCCTGCTTTTAGCACAGCGGAAGGAAAGAGAGCAAAGGAATTACAGACTTTTTTTGCTTACAAAGATATTCCAACACAGCGGCACATCAACAATGTATGGGTTACTAATTTGCATTTTGATGATTCACGCTATACACTGTTACTAAATTCTCATCTTGATACTGTAAAACCTAATACAGGATACACACTTAATCCTTTTAATCCATTAGTGAAAGAGGATAAATTATATGGGTTGGGATCAAACGATGCAGGTGGTGCATTGGTTTCTTTGCTGGCAACATTTCTTTATTTTTATAACGATCAATTACCTTTCAATATTATTTACTCTGCGACCGCAGAAGAAGAAATATCTGGCGCAGACGGTATACAATCTCTCTTACCATTTTTGCCAAAAATAAACGCGGCAATAGTAGGTGAGCCTACGAAAATGAATGTGGCGATCGCTGAAAAAGGTTTGGTCGTTTTAGATTGCAAGGCAAAAGGAAAATCCGGCCACGCGGCACGCGATGAAGGTATCAACGCAATCACAATAGCCATGAATGATATTCAAAAAATAAATCAACTGGTATTTGATAAAAAATCTGAATGGCTCGGCGGAGTGCATGTTGCAGTCACGTCCATCTTTACACCCAACAAAGCACATAATGTAGTGCCGGACGAATGCAATTTTACTGTTGACGTACGTGTAAATGAAATGTATACTTTGGAAGAAGTGGTGCAGGTAATTAAATCTAATATTCAAAGTACAGTTACTTCAAGGTCGTTTCGCCTAAAGTCTTCTTCTATAAATGAAAATCATGAATTAGTGATTGCAGCAAAAAAGACAGGACTACAACATTATGGCTCTCCTACACTGTCTGATATGGCTTTGATGAATTTCCCCGCAATAAAGTTAGGTCCTGGTGATTCAGCAAGGAGTCACACGGCTGATGAATATATTTTCCTGGAGGAAATAAGTGCCGGAATAAAAACCTATATTGAATTAATAAAAAATATTTCCATTTAATCGATAACATTTTTGCAAATGGCAAAAAAACTCTGGCAAAAAAATATAATCCCATTACAAGAAGTAGAAGACTTTACTGTCGGTAACGACCGCAATTTCGATCTTCAATTGGCTCCTTTTGATGTATTAGGGTCAATTGCACACATCAAAATGTTGAAAAGTATTGGGCTATTATCTTCTGACGAGTTATCTAGCCTGGAAACCGGGCTTAAAAAAATATTGGACCAAATTAGTAATGGAAGTTTTGCAATTGACCCCGGAGTTGAAGATATCCATTCTCAAATAGAAAATTTACTCACTAATTCACTGGGAGAAACCGGTAAAAAAATACATACTGCACGATCCCGTAACGACCAGGTTTTACTGGATATAAAATTATTTCTAAGAAGTGAGATTGAGCAAATCACCATTGCTATAAAAGATTTGTTTACACTTTTACTGGAAAAAAGTGAAGAACATAAAAATGATTATTTACCCGGCTATACACACATGCAATTAGCGATGCCCAGCTCATTTGGTTTATGGTTTGGCGCTTATGCAGAGAGTCTTGCAGATGATGTAGAAACTTTATTGGGTGCATGGAATGTCGTAAATAAAAACCCACTTGGAAGTGCTGCAGGGTTTGGAAGTTCATTTCCCATTAACAGGCAACTCACTACTGACCTGTTAGGTTTTCCACAAATGAATTATAATGTAGTGTATGCGCAAATGACAAGAGGAAAGTCAGAAAAAGTTTTGGCGCAGTCAATGTCCAATATTGCTCAAACACTTGCCCGGCTTAGTATGGATGCGGTATTATTTTTAAATCAGCATTTCAATTTTATTTCATTTCCGGAAAATCTAACAACAGGAAGCAGCATTATGCCGCATAAGAAAAATCCCGATGTATTTGAATTGATAAGAGCACATTGCAACAGGATACAATCTGTTCCGAATGAGATAAGTTTATTATTGACTAATCTCACATCAGGTTACCATCGGGACCTTCAGCTACTAAAAGAAATTATATTCCCGGCAATAAAAAATTTGAAAGATTGTCTTGCCATGACTTCACTCATGATAAGAAATATTGAAGTAAAAAAAGGCATCCTGAACGACGATAATTTCAATAATCTTTTTACTGTTGAGGAAATGAACAAATTAATAATTTCCGGCATGCCTATGCGGGAGGCTTACGGAAAAATTGGTGAAATGGTAGCTGAAAATAAATTTTCTACTACAAAAGAATTAAATCACACTCATGCCGGCTCAATAGGTAATTTAATGAATGAGGATATCAGGAAAAATATGGAAGTCCTGCTGGCAAAATTTGAGTTTGAAAAAGCGGGTAATGCTTTAAAGGAATTATTGAAGTAAATTGCCGCTTTTAAAATGCCCTTCCTGGCAAAGTCTTAATTTTAAGATATGGCTGAACAGCAAAAACGAAGAATTGCAGTATTTGGATCCACAGGTTCTGTTGGGACACAGGCACTAAAGGTGATTGAAACCAATAGTGACCTCTTTGAAGTGGAAATATTAACAGCGCAAACCAATGATAAATTATTGATTGAGCAAGCACTAAAATTCAGGCCAAATGCAGTAGTGATAGGTGATACGCAAAAATATGAAGCAGTAAAAGAGGCACTATCCGGAACTGATATAAAAGTTTTCAGCGGTGAAGATGCACTTGAGGAAGCTGCTGATTTTGATACTTATGATGTAATGCTGGCAGCCATTGTAGGCTTTGCAGGCCTGAAACCTACACTAAAGGCTGTGCAGAAAGGAAAAGTAGTTGCCCTGGCGAATAAAGAAACATTGGTGGTAGCTGGTGACATTGTAATGCAGATGGCGGTGGAAAACAGGGTGCCTATTTTACCTGTAGATAGTGAACATTCTGCAATTTTTCAGTGCCTTGTTGGTGAATCACGAAATAAGATAGAAAAAATAATTCTTACTGCAAGTGGTGGACCTTTTCTGGGCAAAAAACCAAATTTCCTGGTCAATGTAAAACGGCATCACGCTTTACAACACCCCAATTGGAATATGGGTGCCAAGATCACGATCGACTCTGCAACCCTTATGAACAAAGGCCTTGAGATGATCGAGGCTAAATGGCTTTTCAATTTATCACCGGAACAAATAGAAGTGGTAGTGCATCCGCAAAGTATCGTACACAGTTTTGTTCAGTTTGAGGACGGTAGCATTAAAGCTCAATTGGGATTACCGGATATGAAATTGCCCATTCAATATGCACTTGGGTTTCCATACCGGATCCCCACGAATGAACCACGTGTTGATTTCAGGAAATTATCAGTATTAAATTTTGAAGAACCGGATATCAAAACTTTTCGGAATTTGTTTCTCGCAACAACTGCACTAAAAAAAGGCGGGAATCTTCCGTGTGTTTTAAATGCTGCAAATGAAATTGCCGTATGGGCATTTTTAAATAACCGGATCGGTTTTTTAGACATCACAGCAGTTGTAGAGCAATGCATGGAAAAAATTACTTATATAGAAAAGCCAAATCTTGCAGAATATTTTGAAAGCGATGGTGAGGCACGTAATTTCGCGGCTTCTTTAATTAAAATGTAAAGAAATCTTCAAGACAAAAACATCAAGTATATTATTATCTCATTATGACATTTTTAGCAATAAACTGGCAGGCCGTGGGACTGCAGGCAGGTTATCTTATTTTTTCTCTTTCGATATTGGTGATCATTCATGAGTTTGGCCACTACATTACAGCCAAATGGTTCAAGTGCCGTGTAGAAAAATTTTATTTATTTTTCGATCCATGGTTTTCAATATTTAAGAAGAAAATTGGGGAGACAGAATATGGTGTTGGCTGGTTACCACTCGGCGGTTATGTAAAAATTGCCGGAATGGTTGATGAAAGTATGGACAAAGAACAACTTGCAAAGCCACCACAACCGTGGGAATTCAGGAGTAAGCCAGCATGGCAACGTCTTATTATTATGCTGGCAGGAGTTACAATGAATGTGCTACTCGCATTTTTTATTTATGCGATGATCCTTTTTAAATGGGGTGAAACGAAATTACCAATTAATAATGCGCAGTATGGTATATGGGTTACTGATAGCCTGATGAAAGATATTGGCCTGCGAAATGGCGATAAGATCGTTTCTGTAAATGGCGAACCCATAAAGTATTTTGATGATCTGCAGGCAAAAATATTATTGGGAAAAACAATTTCAATTAAAAGAGAAGACACATTAAAAGAAATTAAGGTTCCTGTGAACATGATTGAAATGCTGGTAGAGAAAAAAGGAAAGAGACAATCTCTTATACAGCCACGTATGCCTGTGATTATAGGATCATTGCAAGGCGCAGGCGATGCAAATGCTTCACCAGGAAAGCTTTCAGCAGATACAAGAATAAAAAATAACGATACAACAGCACTAAATAATTCTCAAAATAAAAATTATTTACACTTACAGCCCTTTGATAAGATCATTGCTGTAGACTCTGTGAGCGTAAATTATTTTGACGAAATGGCTCCCCTGCTTCAACAAAAGAAAGGAGATAGTGTTACTTTAACTATAGATAGGAATAACCAGGTTGTCTATGAAAAGGTGCTGGTGGATACTGCCGGAACAATTGGATTTTACTTAATAAACCTTGACCAGGCAGATAGTCTTGGATTGTTGAAACAAGAAACAAAAAAGTATAGTTTGCTTGCTTCTTTTCCAGCCGGCGTAAGAAAAACAGGAGAGCAATTAAATTTTTACATTCAACAATTCAAATTAATTTTAAATCCTGAAACAGGTGCCTACAAAGGGTTAGGTGGATTTAAAACCATGGCATCTATCTTTCCAAGTTATGGCTGGGATTGGGAGGCATTCTGGAAGATCACTGCTTTCTTCTCTATAATCCTTGCATTCATGAACCTGTTGCCGATTCCTGCATTGGATGGTGGCCATGTAGTATTCACATTGGTAGAAATGATCACCGGCCGTAAGCCAAGTGATAAATTCCTGGAGTATGCACAGATAGTTGGAATGGTAATACTTTTTGCATTATTGATCTTTGCAAATGGAAATGATTGGTTCGGCTGGGGGAAAGGGCATTGATGAGAATTATGAATGATGAATGATGAATGATGAATTATGATTTATGAATTTTAGGAGATTAATCATTTAATCATTTTCATTTTTTATTCCTTCGGGCAGCCAAACAGAAACATTAGGAAGTATCATCTAAGAATAGCTAAAGAATTTTGTATCACTGTTATTGCATATAGTTTTATCTTTTTACTATTCACTTTTTCATGAAACATATTATCGTTATAGGCGGTGGAGCCGCCGGTTTCTTTTGTGCGATCAATGCGGCAAAAAATAACGCAAACTTTCGTGTTACAATCCTGGAGAAATCATTTAAACTGCTGAGTAAGGTGAAAGTAAGTGGAGGCGGCAGATGCAATGTAAGCCACGCAACTAATAGCATAGCTGATACGATAAAAAAATACCCACGTGGTGAACGCTTTTTAAAACAAGCGTTTCATGAATTTTTTACAAATGATACTATACAATGGTTTCAGGAAAAAGGCGTTGAATTAAAAACTGAAATTGATGGAAGAATGTTTCCACAAAGTAATTCTTCACAAACCATTATTGATTGTTTCTTAAATGAAGCCGATGATAAAGGAATTAAAATTGAATTAGGGAAAGAAGTAAAAAGCATAACAAAAGATACCGAAAATTTTCCCGGACAATTCTCTGTTTTGCTAAAAGATGGAATAACTATAGCTGCGGATTATGTCTGTATTGCTTGCGGCGGTTTTCCAAAAAGCCTGCAATATGAATGGCTTCAAAACCTTGGGCACAGCATCATTGAGCCCGTACCTTCACTTTTTACTTTTAATATTCCCCAGCATCCTATCACTCAACTGATGGGAATAAGTGTAGAGAATGCTGAAGTAAAAATATCAGGATCAAAATATTTGCAAAGTGGCCCCTTATTAATTACCCATTGGGGTATTAGTGGTCCCGTAGTTTTAAAATTATCAGCTTATGCTGCACGTGAGCTAAACGAAAAAGATTATCATTTTTCAGTAAGGATCAACTGGGCGCCGGACTTTAATGAAACCACTTTTTTAGAAAAGATCCGGGATTTAAGAAACCAAATAGCTACTAATAAAGTTGCTTCCAGAAATGTAATCGGCTTGCCAAATCGGCTATGGATATTTTTACTCTCTCAGGCAGGCATAGACGAAGATATGCGTTGGGGCGATCTTAGCGCCAGGCATCAAAATCTTTTGGCAAAACTTGTCTGTGCCTTTGAAATGGAAATAAAAGGAAAAACAACCTTTAAGGAAGAATTTGTAACTGCGGGTGGTATTAACTTAAGCGAAGTAAATGCGCTAACAATGGAGAGTAAAATTATTCCTCAACTCTTTTTTGCCGGAGAGATATTGAATGTTGACGGCATTACAGGAGGTTATAATTTTCAACATGCATGGACAAGTGGCTGGTTGGCTGCAAGGAGGATAAGAGAATATGCAGAATGATCCAGGCGTGTATAATAATTGATACAAATAAGTTTAAGCTTTTACTTCCTGGTAATCACCAACAAGTTTTTGTAAAGCTTCTTCAAGAGGAGAAGCATCAGGGAAGAACTGTATCAATTTTTCTATAACATCTTCTACCAGTGCATCCGGGCAGCTTGCACCACTGGTGATCATAATTTTTACAGGTATTTTCCCGGGTAAATAACCCAGGGTTACTTTCATTTCTTTTGTATGAAGATCAAAATGCCTTATTTCATTAATAGACAATAATTCATCCTGCGAATTAATAAAATAGGTAGGTAATTTTTCTTCGCAAAGTTCAACGAGATGAGAAGTATTGGAGCTGTTATATCCTCCAATTACCAGTGCAAGATCAGCTTCTGTATTCAACAAAGAATAGACTGCATCCTGGTTTTCATTGGTCGCATAACATAACGTGTCACGCGTATCGGCAAAACGATCTTCCCCATTTTTTTCATCAAGACCATATTTTTTTATCATTACAGATTTTAAAAAATCTGAAATGCCTTGTGTGTCGCTGGCGAGCATGGTTGTCTGGTTTACAACGCCAATCCGCTCTAAATCATTTTCAACATTAAAATTTTCTGAATATTGTCCGGCAAACTGCTCATAAAACTTTTGAGGCAGATACTCGCCTGAAATATATTTTGATAGTTCAATTGCTTCAGCCATATCTTTTACTACAATAGTTGGGGCATTAACCTCGCTATTGCTAAATGTTGCACGCGTTTCTTCATGCCGCGGCTTGCCATGTATGATAACTGTATAATTTTTTTTTGCAATAGCTTCAGCACGGTTCCAAACCTTTTGCACAAACGGGCAAGTGGTGTTGTATGCTTCCAATTTTACACCTACATCTTTCAATCTTTTACTTATCTGTAAAGTAGTTCCAAAAGCAGGAATGATCACAATGTCATCAGCATTGAGTGTGCTAAAAGGTATAAGCTCATTACCGGAAGTATCCATTAAAAATTTTACTCCACGGTCTTTTAAATCTTCATTCACATGAGGATTATGAATCATTTCGCTAAGAAGAAAAATTCTTTTATCCGGGTTTTCGTCAATAGTCCTAAAAGCTATTTCAATGGCATTCTCTACGCCGTAGCAAAAACCGAAATGCCGTGCAAGAATTATCTGTAATGCACCTAAATCCAAAATACTCGGTGTAAAATCCTTTTTTAATTTATCTGCCGTACGCCTGGAATTTTTTATAGTCGTGATTACCCGGCTTCTATAAATAAGAGGTACATTAAATTTTTTCATTAGCTGGGAACATCTTTTTCCTTATGAATTGAGTTCAAAATTGGAAGCGCAAAGGTAAGCATAGCTAATGAGTGAATAAAGCGCACTAAAAAATAATGGTTAATTTTAATCTTTATTAAACACAATTCTTATGGAGCAAAGGAGAAAAAAATTTCGACATCCAAAATGGAGCCTGCAGGCAAATATTTATGAGGTGAATGTGCGGCAATACACACTGGAAGGCACTTTTGAAGCTTTTTCAAAAAGTCTGCTCCGGCTCAAAGAAATGGGTGTAAAAATTTTGTGGTTGATGCCTATAACACCGATAAGTAAAAAAGACCGCCAGGGAACCCTGGGCAGTTACTACGCAGCGAGCGATTATACAAGTATAAATCCTGAATTTGGAGATTTGGATGATTTTATAAACCTGGTTAAGGAAGCCCACAAGCTTAACATGAAAGTTATCATTGATTTCGTGGCGGATCATACAGGAACCGATCATCATTGGATTGTGGAACATCCTGAATATTATTGCTGGAACGATGATAAAAGTGAACCTGAACATCCGGAAGGTTGGATGGATGTCTCCAAATTAAATTATGATAATGATGATTTAAGAAAAGCAATGGTGAAGGTTTTGAAATACTGGGTAAAGGAAGCAGATATTGATGGATTTCGTTGCGATATGGCTCATCTTGTTCCACTTGATTTCTGGGTAGAGGCGCGTACGCAATTGGCAAAAACGAAAAAAAATCTTTTCTGGCTGGCGGAAACAGAACACCCCGAATATCATGAAGCTTTTGACGCGACATACACCTGGCGCTGGATGCATGCTTCAGAAGAATTTTACCAGGGCAGGATGAACCTGCAAAGCCTGCTTACTGTTTTATATAAATCCGTTACAGAATTTCCTTGTAATGCTCTTCGCCTGTATTTTACAGCTAATCATGATGAAAATAGCTGGAATGGAACTGAATATGAAAAGTATGGCGATTCAGCTCAACTGTTTGCCGTATTTTCTGCAACGTGGAACGGCATTCCCCTAATATATTCAGGACAGGAATTGCCCAATAAAAAAAGATTGAAATTTTTCGATAAAGATGTAATTGAATGGGATGATCATTATCAATTAAATAATTTTTATAAAACGCTTCTATTATTAAAAAGTAACAATAAATGTTTGCGTGCAGGAAGTGGAGATATCATCACAAAAATCATTTCTCATCCTGATGACCATCGCCTTTTTTCTTACATGCAGATTCTGGAAAAAGATGCTGTATTGGTAGTACTCAACTGCTCCGCAGACCAATTAAATTTTGAGGTAAAAAATGTAAAAGGAACATTCAGAAATGTTTTTGGCGGTCCTGATGTAGATTTTGATGTGCAAAAGGATTTATTTCTGCAACCATGGGGTTATCTTGTTTTTGAAAGAGTCACTATTTTATCTGAAGGCGATCCGGTGGTGGAGGGATGAAGGAAGAATGATGAATGATGAATTATAAATTATGAATGTGGACTTACTGATCATCCATTCAAATAATAATTAGCTAATTATAACATTATCATTTTAACTAATTATCTATTTTTATTTCTCAGAGTCCTCATTCAACTTTTTTACTTTTTCCTCTACTTCCT
>JBDTXP010000070.1:0-10800 GCA_040006135.1 Ginsengibacter sp.
ACAAATTTCAGGAACGGTAAAGAATTCCGAAGGAGATCCAATCGCAAATGCCTCCTACCTGGTAAAGGGCACAAAAACGGGTGGCGTAACAAGCGATAACGGCACGTTCACGGTAACAGTGCCCGGTCCCCAATCTGTGATCGTTATAAGTTCTGTGAGCTTTGCAACGCAGGAAATCAGGGTGGGACAAAATTCGAATTTTGTCATTGTCTTGCAGCCATCAGCTGGAAATCTTTCTGAAGTGGTAGTTACTGCGCTCGGTATTAAAAAAGATGATAAAAAATTAGGATATGCTGTTACTACTGTTAAGGGCGATGAACTTGCACGTACGAATTCAGTGAACCCTATTACAGCTTTACAAGGAAAAGTAGCCGGTGTAAATATTAATGTTATGAATGCGAATGGTGTACAATCATCTCCTTCTATACAAATACGCGGCGCAAAGGTGCTGGGTAATCAACCCGGTCAGGCTAACAACCAACCTATTTTTGTGGTTGATGGAAACGTGTTGATCAATAACCAATCTGATGCGGATAATACTGATGCGGGTTCGCAGCTGAAAAATTTAAATCCTGACGACTATGAATCAATCACGGTTTTAAAAGGTGCCGCAGCCACCGCGATATATGGTTCAAGAGGATTGAATGGCGCAATCGTTATCACCAGCAAAAAGGGAAGAAGAGGGACAGGTTTGGGGATTGAATTAAGTTCAACTTATCAAACACAGGATATTTACAAAAGCCCGTTGGATTATCAGAATGTATATGGCCAGGGAAGTATCAGAACCAGGGAAGGTAATTTTGCTGCTGACGGAACGCAGGTTGCTGCAGCAGGAAGTTGGGGACCTAAAATGGATGGGAGTAAGCATCCGGCAATATGGAAGCCGGACTCTATGGTGGCTTATTCACCACAACCTAACAACTGGAAAACCTTTTATCAAAATGGTTCTTATGTAAATAATCACGTTGCCCTAAGTGGTGCTACTGAAAAATTTAATTACCGTTTGTCTTATTCTAATAATTACACAAAAGGAATGTTGCCCAATAACCAGATGAAGAGAAATTCGCTGGACCTGAATATAGGTGGGGAATTGAATAAAGTATTTTCTACTGAGTTCGGTGCTTCCTATTCAAATACTTTAGCGCAAAACTTTTATTCGCAAGGCAGGTATTATTATGGTGGAGGACAAAATCTCGGGTTCAACACTTATTATTTACCAAGGAATATTAATTCAGAAGATTGGTATAAAACCTATAGGAATCCAGATAACTCCATCAACTATCTCGGTGGAAATTTCGACAACGCCATCAATGCGTTTGCAAGGTTTGACAAAAATAATTTCTACCGTCATGAAAATTCATTGTTGAGTTATTTGCAATTAAAGGCACAGATTACCCCATGGTTAGATCTTAGTGCAAAAGGAAATATCAATGTTTATCAAATTTACAATGAGGAAAAGAATTATGGAAATGATGTGAACAATACCGGAGGTTACTATTCGTCTGGTGGCGAGTTAAATACCGGATATAATTTGCTCTTTATGGCTCATGCAAATAAGAAAGTGATGAATGATGATTTGTCAATTGATCTTCGTGTCCTCAATGAAATATATGGCAATCGCCAAAAAGAAAACTATGGTGCCCATACTAATGGAGGACTTAGTGTACCCAATGAATTCTTCCTTGGCAATTCAGTGCTGAATTATCAAAACAATATCCAATATGGCATTTCAAAACCGTCCTTACTCACTTACGGTTTGGCCGGTATATTGAACCTGAATTACAAGCAATACCTTAATATTGAATTTACCGGTAGAAATGACTGGATATCTACATTAGCTTATCCTGCTTCTGTACCGGGACAAAATAATATTGCGGTTTTTTATCCATCTGTTAATGCTTCCTATTCTTTCTACGACCACAAAAAAGCCAGCATGCCTACATGGTTATCTTCAGGCAGGCTCAGAGCTTCGCTTGCATTTGTTGGTAATGCGGGAGTAGCAGGTGCATATGCTACAGGTAGTGGATATTCACCCGGAACAGTTATTAATCAAAATGGACAATCTTTCGGTGTAGCTACTCAAATAAATGCCGATATAAAACCAAATTATAATCTTAAAGCTCAAAGAGCAAGAAGCTGGGAATTTGGAACCAATTTTGGGCTTTTTGATGAATTGATAAATGTTGATTTTGCATGGTATCGCACTAACACATTTAATCAGCTTTTGAATTTACCGGGTGTATTGGAAACCGGTTTTAGCAAACTCTTCATCAATGCCGGAAACATCCAAAATACAGGATATGAGTTTTTGGTAAATATCAATCCAATAAAAACCAATGACTGGAATTTAAACTTTGCTGTAAACGGAGGTGTTAATCACAGTAAGATTATTTCATTTGGCTCAGGTATTAAAGAATGGGAGTTGAGCGGTGGTTACGATGGCGCCAATGTATATGCTTACGAGGGTGGTGCATTTGGAGTTCTATCCGCTGAGACATGGGCTTCAACAAAGTTTGATCCGGTGTCAGGTCTTCCTTTAATTCAGGTAGGGAGCAGGGTAAAAAATACTAATCCTGCTGTAAAATATGATTTCCAGGATTATAATTTAGTAGGAGTTGATTATACAGACCAGGTTCACAGAGTGAATCTTGGAAAAGTAGAACCTGATTTTGTGGGCGGTATCAGTGCTTCTTTGCGTTACAAAAATTTTAGTTTGTTCAGCCAGGTAGATGGTCGTTTCGGAGGTTTGGTTTATTCAGAAGCGGTGAGTTATGCAATGGGGCAGGGTAACCTGAAACAAACATTAGAGTTTCGTGATAAAGAACATGGGGGTGAACCAAGAATTGATTCTTACACAGGAGAGGTTAGATATGATGGTGTAATTCCAAATGCCATTTTTGACAAGAATCAAAAAGGTACTACGCCTGGCAATACAAATGTTGATATCAGTGGAATGACCTTCAGACAGGCATATGACAAAGGTTATGTCGATTCGTGGAGAGCTTCCTACTATTATAATACCTGGTATGGTTGGGGTACTAATCTTAATAATAATAATTCAGTTAGTAAAAATTCCTGGATCATGTTAAGAGAGATTACTTTAGGATATAGATTGCCTTCTACGGTATTAAATAGAATAGGCGTTCAAGGAGCAAGAATTTCTGTATCTGCTCGTAACATTGGTTACTTGTACAACACATTATCTCACGGTCAAAACCCTGAATCGCTTCAAAGTAATGATCCCTACAGGCCATACATCACAGGCGGTGTTCCATTTTCACGAAGCTATTCTGCCACTTTGAATATCACCTTGTAATTTTTAAAAATTAATTAAATGAAAAAAATAAATAAATATATTTTGGGTTTGCTGGTACTAGGTACCCTGGCACAATCCTGTAAAAAGCAATTGGTGGATATTAACACCAATCCCAACTCCCTTCCCGATGCGGCGCCAGAGTTCTTATTCGCCGGAGCTACGGTAGATATTAATTTGAACAGTCGTAGTCAAACTTCTCAGAAGTACGGCACCACCATGACTTATATGCAATACGTGGTTCCTAATGCTACTGAGCCAGCTGGTATTGCCAATAGATATTGGGTACCGGGAGCCACAACAGGCCCCAATCCAGGGTTCCCTTATTACAATGATTATTATACCGGGGTAGGAAGGGATATGCATCGCATTATTGATAAAATAGATGCTGAACCATCTTCAAAAGGAAAGTACAGCGCATTAAAAGGCATCTGTATGGTTGTAGATACATACCACGCATGGAGAGTAGCCGATATCTTTGGCGCAATGCCTTATGAACAGGCTTTTCAGCCCGAAAAATATGCTTTGCCCGAATATGATTTCGATTTCAGTCTTTATAAAGTATTTGATCAGCAACTTAAGGATGCTGCTACACTGCTAAGCAGTAGTACAGCTCAGGTGAATATCGCTGCTCAGGATCTTTTCTTTGGCGGGGATTATAGCAAGTGGTTATCATTTACAAATACCCTTCGCATAAAAATTGCACAACGGTATGAAAAGCGCGACCCTGCACAGTTGACTGCGGTGCTTAACGATATCGCTACTAATTTTAATAAGAATATAATTTCTTCAGTGGACGGTTCTTTTGGTTACAAACAAACCCAAACATGGAACAATAACGTGGATGATATAAATGTTCTATTGTTTAATTTCAGCGCAGGTTATCCTTTCGTAGAATTCCTAAAATCCACCAACGATCCCAGGATAAAGTTTATGGTGCGCGAGAATGATTTTGGAGTTAACTATAAAGGATACACTAACGTAAAACAAAATGGAAGTGCAGCAGCACAAGCTGAACTTCTTAAGCCGGATTACCAGGTTAGATATTGGGGAAAACATGCGTCACCCGCATCAGTTAATGATGCCGGTTATGGTTTTACCGGAGGTAATAAGAATATTATTTTTAACCTGCAAGGCACCAGTACACAAAGCCTCAATATTCTTTCTTCTATTCAAACACGTTTGTTCCTGAAGAACGGCGGCTTTGGAGGCTTTGATGCGCAATCGTCAAAAAATCTGATGCATGACGATGAAACTTATGTAGATGGAACCGGCATAAAGATGTGGACACCTTATCTTACCTATGCTGAGACATGTTTTATGATGGCTGAAATTGCCGAGAAAGGTGGGAATAATTTTGGTAAATCTGCATCCAGCTGGTTTTACGAAGGGGTACAGGCTTCCTTTGATCAATATAAAAAAGTGGCCGTTGCTACCAATGTTCCTAATGCAAATTCGGTGGTGATAGGAAGTTTTGTTACATCATTACCTTACAAGGGGTTGCCAAGTATTTATTCACAAGCCTGGGTTGATTTCCTTATGGAACCCAATGAATCATGGGCAATGTGGAAGAGGACAGGATATCCTCAATACACCGATGTGAGAGCCGGAAATAACGGAAAGATTGGAGATGGTTCTACCATCGCCTATCTTGAAAATTTATGGGATGGAAGTAAAAACCTGCTAACTCCAAGGCGTAGTGCATTACAGTTGAGCTCAGGATCAAATCCTAATTCCGCGAACTATGCAAAAGCAATACAAACAATGATTGCAAAAGATCCTGCTTATGGAAGCAAGGCAGAAGATACATTTGGTAGAATTTGGTGGGATAAACAATAATTGATTTTATAAATGAGTGGGCCATCTGTTGTAATAAGGCAGGTGGCTCTTTCATTTCATTGATTTTACAATCAGGCATTCCGGTTTGTTTGTTTTGATTAATAAGTTGAAATTGTACATCACTTTAGAATAATATGAATAAAATTTACAGAAATAAGATCACAGGTTGGAAAATAATTTTATTCATTTTATTAACGATATATATCAGTTCCGCTATAGCGCAGGATAAGAACTTTGCCCTGATTTCATCGTCAGATAACGAAGTTAATATTTTGAGGAAGGCTGCTACGATCACGCCATCTCCCCGGCAACTTCGCTGGCAAAAATTAGAGCTAACCGCTTTTTTTCATTTTGGTGTTAATACTTTTACCAACAGGGAGTGGGGCACGGGAAAGGAAGATCCGCAAGTATTTAATCCTTCTGAATTAGACGCGGAACAGTGGGTGCGCACTGCAAAAGATGCCGGATTTAGATTGGTAATTCTTACTGCAAAGCATCATGATGGATTTTGTTTATGGCCTACTGCAACTACTACTCATTCTGTTGCAAAAAGTCCCTGGAAAAATGGAAAGGGTGATGTGGTTAAAGAAGTGTCTGATGCGTGCAAAAAATATGGTATCAGGTTTGGAATTTATTTATCACCATGGGACATGAACTCTCCCGTTTATGGTTCCGATTCTTACAATGATTTTTTTGTAAATCAGTTGACTGAGCTGCTCAACAATTACGGCCGCATAGATGAAGTATGGTTTGATGGTGCCAATGGAGAAGGCCCGAATGGTAAAAAACAATTGTATGATTTTGATCGCTGGTATCGTTTGATCCGAAAGCTTCAACCAACGGCGGTGATTGCTATAATGGGACCGGATGTGCGCTGGGTGGGAACCGAAAGTGGCTATGGTCGGGAATCTGAATGGAGTGTTGTTCCGGCAAATAATTTAGATCCAAAACTTACTGCTGCCGGTTCGCAAACAGGAATTGCATTTAAGCCTGAAGGTGATATGCGTGGTAATGATTTGGGCAGCCGCGAAAAAATCATGCATGCAAAGGGGTTAATATGGTATCCCGCAGAAACTGATGTGTCTATCAGGCCGGGATGGTTCTATCATCCTGAAGAAGATGATAAAGTGAAATCAGCAGAGAAATTATTGGATATTTATTTTAATTCGGTGGGAAGAAATGGTGTTTTATTGATGAATATTCCTCCGGATAAACGCGGACTCATCAGCGATGCGGATATAAAAAGTTTGCAGGGATGGAAAAAACTACGTGATCAAATATTTACAAATAATCTTGCTAAAAAAGCTTACATCATTTCTACTCATGGGAAGAATAAAAAGAAAATACTTGATGGAAAATACGATACTTATTGGACTACAAAAGGTATGGATACTACTGCAATTATTGAACTGTTCTTAAAACGGCCCCAATCTTTTAATGTACTGATGTTACAGGAGAATATCGCGATAGGACAAAGAATTGAAAAATTCACTTTAGAATATTGGGTTTTAAATGCGTGGAAGAAAGCTACAGAAGGAACAACAGTTGGCTATAAAAGGCTTATACAGTTTCCGCTCGTTTTTACAGATAGAGTAAGATTAAAAATTAATTCATCCCGCTTAAATCCAACACTGTCGGAAATAGGATTGTATTTTAAAGCAGATTTGCCTTAGGTATTTAGATCAGGGAACGGTTGAACAAAGCACGGCAGGCAAGTTTAAATATTGGAGCGAATACGAGTACAATAAGCGATGGCGAATGTTTAATGAAAAAAAATATTTGAAAAGGAGATTAAAAATAAAATTAATTAAACAATATAATATATGAAAACATGCATTTCATTTCTCATGTTTTTTTCTTTTATTGCCAATTTTACTCACGCGCAAAATACAAATAAGTGGAAGTTGACATGGTCAGAAGAATTCAATTATTCCGGTTTGCCGGATTCCTCAATATGGAGGTATGAAGTAGGGCACGTGCGCAATAATGAACAACAATATTATACACGTGCTAACATTAAAAATGTAGAAGTTAGTAATGGCATGCTAACGATTACCGGGTTGAAGGAATATCATTCGAATGAAAATTATAGACACGGTTCAACAGACTGGCGTTACAAAGACTCTCTTGCCAGTTATACTTCGGCAAGCATTAATACTTTAGGAAGTACTGTAAAAATTCCTGTTGGACAATCAAACGGAAGAATAGAAATAAGAGCCAGGATGCCCAGAGGCGGTGGGATGTGGCCTGCTCTTTGGATGATGGGAGTAAACAGGCCTGAAGTTGGCTGGCCAAAATGCGGCGAGATAGATCTAATGGAATTTATTGGTAATCATCCTCACGATATTTATGGGACCGTACATTACCCAACGCAGGATAAGAAACATCATTCCAGTGGCGGAAAAATTATAGATACAACTTTGTGCAACCAGTTTCATATCTATGCCTTGGAATGGGATAATGCAAAAATGGATTTCTATTTTGATGACTATAAATACCATACGTTTATAATTGATTCGGCAACTTTGGGAAATGAAAATCCTTTCAGAAAAAATTTCTATTTGTTGATAAATATGGCAATGGGTGCAGGCTGGCCAGGCTCCATTGATGATAATGTGTTGCCGCAAAAATTTGAGGTTGATTATGTGAGAATTTTTAAAAAGAAATAGAAATTTTAATGAGCTAATCAATAATTATGTTGCTTATTAATATTTTATTTCACTTCGGCTATTGCTGAAAGTTGTTTGTAATTGAATTGAGCGTATCATTTTATCATTTTTAATTTTTTTTAGAATGAAAAAATATTTTTTATTAAAACATTTGGTGTCCTTATTTTTTTTAACCCTTATGTTTATCGCTTCAAACGCGCAACATAAAATAGAACCCGATTCTATTAAAAACAAAATGCAGTGGTTCGCCGATGCCAAACTGGGAATCTTCATTCATTGGGGCATGTATTCCGTAGATGGGGTGGATGAAAGTTGGAGCTTTTATAATAAACTGATTCCATTTACCAGGTATATGGATCAAATGAAAAGATTCACTGCTTCTAAATATGATCCGGACGCATGGGCCTCATTGATAAAAGAAACTGGTGCACGTTATGCGGTAATTACTACCAAACACCATGATGGGCTTGCGTTATGGCCCACTAAACAAGATCATTGGAATGTGGTAAAAAACACTCCTGCTAAACGCGATCTCTTAAAACCATTTTATAAAGCATTAGACAAAAGAGGAATTAAACGCGGAGCTTATTTTTCATTGATTGATTGGAGTCACAATGACTATCCCGGTTTTTTAAAGGATTCTTCACGATACAAAATTGCGGATGAGCCGAAGCGTTGGACATCTTATCTCTACTTTATGAATGCACAGATCAATGAAGTCAATCATAATTACAAACCCGATCTGTGGTGGTTTGATGGTGATTGGGAACACAGCGCCGAAGAATGGAAAGCACCGGAGATAAGGAAAGAAATATTAGATTATTATCCAGCGGCCATCATTAATGGTAGACTGCAAGGCTATGGGGATTACGATACTCCCGAACAGAATTTTCCAGTGAGCCGTCCAAAATTTCATTGGTGGGAATTGTGTATGACCACCAATAACAACTGGGGCTATCATCCTGATGATAGCGATTACAAAACTCCTTTTGAAGTGATCAGTATTTTTGTAGATGCTGTGAGCAATGGTGGAAATTTATTATTGGACATCGGCCCCATGGCAGACGGGACAATACCTGCAGAGCAAATACATATTTTAAAGGAATTGGGAAAATGGAATTCTAAAAATGGTGAAGCCATCTTTAACCAAACAGCAGGATTACCGCAGGGACATTTTTATGGTCCATCCACTTTATCAAAAGATTCCACCACGTTATTTCTTTTTTTACCCAACCAGTCTGCAGGAAATATTATGATAAAAGGGCTTGTCAATAAAATTAATGACATCACAATTGTGGGAACATCGCACCATTTGAAACCAAAGGTTGTTGGGAAGGTTTCCTGGAGCACTGTTCCCGGGCTGGTTTTCATTGATGTGCCTCAAAAGTATAGAGATGAATATATGACTGTATTGAAATTGCAACTGGATGGAAAATTAAAATTATACCGGGGACAGGGCGGATTGTAAACCTAATCAAAAATTACTTTTTGCTAATCGGAGTTTGGTTATGATTCTGAAAGAACTTTTTAATAATAAAACTTAATAAAATAGATTATGATGTTTAGAAAAATTGCGCTGCTATTCCTGGTATTCCTTCCTTGCGGATTACAGGCACAGCAAATGGTGAGTATAATTCCTCAGCCTGTAAGCATCGAAAATAAAGAAGGCACGTTTATAATAAATGAAAAAACCGGTGTCAATTTCAATAGAACAAATAAAGACCTTGTGGCCGCTGCAGGTTTTTTAACTTCTTACATAAAAAATATTAGCGGTTACAACTTACCGTTACATACGACAAATGCGCCTGAAATCGAACTTTCTATCCAAAAAGTAAATGATGTAGGAGAGGAAGGATATATTCTCAGCGTTTCTCCCAGAAGTATAAAGATCATAGCCAATTCAAAAATCGGAATTGTGTATGGATTACAATCCCTTTTTCAAACACTACCCCCTGTGCGAAACAACTCTCCGCTTATCGTTCCCTGCATGGAAATAAAAGATTATCCCCGATTTAAATGGCGTGGAATGCACCTTGATGTGTCAAGGCATTTTTTTCCTCCACAGATGGTTAAAGAATATATAGACTTGATGGGTACGTATAAATTAAACAGGTTTCATTGGCATTTAACGGATGACCAGGGGTGGAGAATTGAGATAAAAAAATATCCAAAACTGACATCGGTTGGCGCTTGGCGCGTGGATAGAACAGATGAGCCGTGGGAGCTTCGTGAGCCTGCACGCAAAGGTGAACCTGCTACTTATGGAGGATTTTATACACAGCAACAGGTGAAAGAAATTGTGGCTTATGCGAAAGAAAGAAACATCATCATCGTTCCTGAAATAGAAATGCCCGGCCATTCTGAAGCTGCCATCACTGCCTATCCATTTCTTTCATGTGCGCAGCAGCAACAGATGGTAATTACAGGTGGTCAATATCCAAAAGAATTTCAAACAAATTTTTGTGCCGGTAATGATAGTGTATTTACTTTTTTAGAAAACGTCCTTACAGAGGTGATGGCTTTGTTTCCTTCCAGGTACATTCATATCGGCGGCGATGAAGTGGACAAAAGCTCATGGAAAACATGTCCCAGGTGCCAGGCAAGAATGAAGGAAAATGGATTGAAAGACGTAGATGAATTGCAGAGTTATTTTATTCACCGCATAGAAAAATTTCTTAATAGTAAAGGCAGAAAAATTATTGGTTGGGACGAAATACTTGAGGGCGGGCTTGCCCCTGATGCGACTGTAATGAGCTGGCGCGGAGAGGCCGGAGGAATTAAAGCGGCACAAATGCATCATGATGTGATAATGACGCCAGGCAACCCTTTATATTTTGATCAATACCAGGCAGGGCCGGAAGGTGAGCCCCTTGCTATTGGTGGATTTAATTCATTGAAGAAGGTGTATGATTACGATCCTATTCCGGCCCAACTTACAGCGGAAGAAGCCAAATATGTCTTAGGAGCACAGGCAAATTT
>JBDTXP010000071.1:0-10748 GCA_040006135.1 Ginsengibacter sp.
GGACTAACTCCTTATTTTAAACATATCATAACCTCAGAAATTTCTAACAGTGTAAAACCTAAAAAAGAAATATTTGATTTTGCAATAAAACAGGCAAATGGAAAAATGGCAGAATGTATAATGATCGGAGATAACCAGGAAGCCGACGTAGCCGGAGCACAAAGTGCTGGTATGGATGCAATCTTTGTCAATCACATAAACGCAGTTTGTTCAAAAAATCCAAAGTACACGATATGCCACCTGAAAGAATTAGAAAATATTTTTTGAGTTCATTAATCTTCTATCTCCTGATGGTCTTTTCCCTCAATTAATGTATCAATTGTTGCAAGAACTGTAACGCCACCTTTTACCATTTGATTTAGTGATACATTGAGTTGTGTACCTGCAGGAAGGATAACATCTACGCGACTTCCAAATTTAATGAAACCCATTTCATTTCCCTGCTGCACTTGTTGCCCAACAGTAAGGTAATTGACAATTCTTTTAGCAAGCGCACCTGCAATTTGTTTTACTAGAATTTCTGCATTATCACTTTTTATTACAACGCTATGCCGCTCATTTTCAGTGGAAGATTTAGGGTTCCATGCCACGAGATATTTTCCCTTATGATATTTACTGTATTCAACTATGCCAGACATAGGGATGCGGTTGATGTGCACGTTGGCAGGACTCATAAAAATAGAAACCTGTAAACGCTTATCCTTAAAATATTCCGGCTCATTAATTTCTTCTATAACAACTACTTTGCCATCTGCAGGGCAAATAACCTGGTGGTGGGCAACTGTAAATTGTCTTTTAGGGGAACGAAAAAATGAAATGATGAATAGCAATAGTAGAAAGGTGCCAATAAATACTATCCATGATACCAGAGGAAGCGAAGCGCTGAAAAAATAAAAGAAAACTACATTAATTGCTCCGAATATAAGTGCAGCAAGAGCAATACTTTTATAGCCTTCTTTATGAATATTCATCAGTTAATTTATTTACAAATATAATGGTGAAAGGTAAACTGACTCCCTGGAAATATTACATCATGAAAAAGTAATAATAAACAAACACTGCAGGCGTTGCAACCAGCAGAGAATCAAAACGATCTAAAAATCCACCGTGGCCAGGCATTAGGGTGCCACTGTCTTTTACACCCGCCATTCTTTTAATTTTACTTTCAATAAGGTCGCCTATGGAGCCAAAAATACCCGACAAAAGTGATATTGCAATCCAGTCTCTTGAAGTAAAATATCCTGATAAAGTTCCGGCAATTGTAATAATTACTACACATAAAATAATTCCGCCGATAGTTCCTTCCCATGTTTTTTTTGGTGAGATACTAGATATCGGATGTTTGCCAATTAAGGATCCCACAATGTATGCCATGGTATCATTGATCCAAATGGAAAATATGATTCCGCATGGCAGGATTTTTAAAAGATTCTCATTTATGTTTACTGAAGAAGTGATACGCATCAATATTAAAAGAACTATCGGTAATGTGATGTAAATGAGGCCCCAGCCGCTTTTAAAAATATAATTTACCGGGTCGATTTTTCGTACTAATTGAATCCATTCTATCCAGCAACCAAAATGAATGAAAAGAAATAAAATTAGAAAACCCAATTCATTCCCTAATAACCCTGCCAGCATTATTATCACAAATACTACTGCTGTTAATGCTCTTATTTTAAAAGTTTGGAGATCAAATGCCATTTATAATATTACTTCATTTTTAAATTAGAACTTTCTTGTCCCTTTCCCATATGAAAGTAACGATGGGTCATATTTCCTTCCCTTCGGGAAGGTTAGGATAGGTTTAGGATAGGGCTTTAAGACTGATCCGCAATCCAGTCATGAAAATCATCCGGATTTTTTGGCGGTTCGTAAATAAATTTTTGCTGTTGAACTTTTGATATCTCCTTTAATTTTTTAAAGGCAAAAAATAATATGATTAACGCAACAGCACCCATCCAAACTGGAAAACTTTGTTCAATATCTTTCGGTATTTTTTTTATTGAAGTAGAGGTGATATAAAGTGCAGTCACTTGAATGCCATTATATAAAAAATGCACAAGTATGGACAGCCAAAGACTTCCTGTGTAATAAAATATCAAACCTAAAATACCACCTAATGCAGCCCTTACAAAAAAACCATAATAAGAAAGATGGATAATACTGAAAATGACGGAGGTAAGAATTATTGCAAACCATGGCCCTTTGAACCATCTCATCAGGATATTTTGTAATCCACCTCTAAAGAAAACTTCTTCGACAATTCCCGGTAATACACCTATAAGTAAAAGCGATATCAAATATTTTGAAAGTGTATTTATATTTATCAACGCTGCCTCCTGTGCTTCCCGTGCTGCCTCCATTGCTTTAAATTTTATTTCAAGATTTTTTGGTATTGGAATAATGTTGGTTAGTTCTGCCAATGCGCCGGATAATGGGAAAGTGAAAAATAAAATTATCAGCACCCAAAATATCTGCTTATAATTTATTGAAGTCTTAAATCCCATAAATCGGTTAGGATTACGGTAGCATATAAGCGCAAAGAAATAAACCGGCAGAAAGAACATAATAATGGTATCTGCTGCCTGCATAAGCATAATGGCATTATAATACTTTGGATTGGTCATATCGCTTTCTATCGATAATAAAGGGCGCCCTGTGAGCCCAGACCAAATCCCCGCAGATACCAGCGCGCCAATAATAACACCCGCGCCAAAGAGAGCGATAAAAATTCCTAACTGCGCGGGAAAGCTAAAGTTTTTTGAATTCCTGTCAACGGTCATTCTATTTCTTAATTTAAGTGTGTAAATTTACAGCCCATTTTTTTCTTGATAGAAAACTAACTACAGCAGCAGGTTTTCTTTTTTAAATTATTATTTATTTGTTACAAATAGGAAAAATAACATTACCTGATTTTCCATTATTGCTTGCACCAATGGAAGATGTAAGTGACCCTCCTTTTCGCGCCGTGTGCAAAGATAAAGGTGCGCATCTTATGTACACAGAGTTCATTAGTAGTGAGGGTTTGATTCGTGATGCCATCAAGAGTAGGAAGAAGCTGGATATTTTTGACTATGAAAAACCTGTTGGTATTCAAATATTTGGTGGTGACGAAGAAAGTTTGTCGCTGGCTGCAAAAATTGTAGATGCAACTAATCCGGATTTATTGGATATTAATTTTGGCTGTCCTGTGAAAAAAGTGGCTTGTCGTGGCGCAGGTGCCGGTGTATTAAAAGATGTTCCGCTAATGATAAGGCTTACAGATGCTGTGGTGAAAAGTACTTCATTGCCCGTAACTGTGAAAACAAGACTGGGATGGGATGAAGATACCAGGAATATTGAAGAGGTTGCAGAACGTCTGCAGGATGTAGGCATACAAGCACTTGCTATTCATGGCCGCACCCGTACGCAAATGTATAAAGGCAGCGCTGATTGGAGTTTAATAGGAAAAGTAAAAAATAATCCCCGCATTCATATTCCCATTTTTGGAAATGGCGATATTGATTCACCCCAAAAAGCTTTGGAATATAAAAACCGCTATGGCGTAGATGGCATTATGATTGGCCGTGCAGCAATTGGCTATCCATGGATCTTCGATGAAATAAGTCATTATGTAGAAACAGGGGAAATATTAGCGCCACCCTCTATAGAAGAAAGAGTCGGCGTTTGCAAAAAACATTTGATTAAATCAGTAGAATGGAAAGGACCTATAGTAGGCATTAATGAAATGCGCCGCCACTACACGAATTATTTAAAAGGAATGCCCAATATAAAAGAATACCGGACTAAACTGGTGACGAATTCTAATGTAGATGAAATACTTGAAGTGTTGGATAATATTGTTGAGCACTATTCCGGCTTTCAATTTGAGAAGACTCCGATTGAACTGATAAACTATCATGAGAAGTGCCCGGTCTGATTATAGTTTATAAACATACTTTTTAAATTTCTTACATTGTTCTATTCTGATGATTACTTCATGGGGCAGGCGCTTAAGGAAGCTGTTCGCGCATTTGAAAATGATGAGGTGCCCATAGGTGCTGTAGTTGTTATTAAAGATAAAATAATCGCCAAGGGTTACAACCAGGTAGAATTATTAAATGATGCTACAGCCCATGCAGAGATTATTGCGCTCACAGCAGCATTTAATGCTATGGGTGCAAAATATTTGCCGGATGCGACGATTTACATAACAATAGAACCTTGTACAATGTGTTGCGGTGCACTCTATTGGAGTAAGATAGCGCGTGTGGTTTATGGAGCTTCGGATGTGAAACATGGGGGGATTTCACTGCATCCGCATGAAAATTTATTACATCCTAAGACCGCACTAGATATTGGGATAAGAGCGGAAGAATGTATTCAACTAATGAAAGCTTTTTTTAAGGCAAAACGATAATTATAATAATCTTTTGCTGCATGGCGCAGAATTTGTGACTAATAAAAGGAATGATTTCCATTCTCGTAATTACAATAAAATAATAGCGTGTAAATTTGAATCATTCGATATTTTTTCATTCATAAACAATTATATCATGCCTTTTACATTACCGCCACTTCCTTACGACTATGATGCTCTTGAACCAAACATTGATAAACTCACAATGCAGATTCATCACGATAAGCATCACCAGGGATACGTGGACAATCTTAATAAAGCAATCGCGGGAACCGAAAATGAAAATAAATCTCTTGAGGAGCTGGTAAAAAACGCAGGTAAGCTGTCACCCGCTATTCGTAATAATGGTGGTGGCCATTGGAACCACAGTTTTTTCTGGGAAATTCTTTCACCTAAAGGCGGAGGAAAACCATCGGGAAAAATAGCCAAAGCAATTGATGATGCATTTGGAAGTTTTGAAGCAATGCAGGAAAAATTTAATGCCGCTGGCGCTGGGCGTTTTGGTAGTGGCTGGGCATGGCTTGGAAATGTTGATGGCAAATTAACTATTTGCTCTACACCAAATCAGGATAATCCTTTGATGGATGTAGCAGAGTGCAAATGCCAGCCTGTATTAGGTTGCGATGTTTGGGAACATGCATACTATTTAAAATATCAAAATAAAAGAGCGGATTATCTCAAAGCTTTTTGGAATGTAGTAAACTGGGATAAAGTGAATGAGAATTTTGATAAAAAGTAACTCTTCGGTCGCGGATCCCGATTTTTCGGGAGGCTCAGAGTGACAAAAAAGTAAAATGTATAAATCCACGATGATAATTCATTGTGGATTTTTTTTGCCTGGATATTTTTAATTATAAATTACTAGTTTCACTACTCATAATTCAAAATTTTCATCACGGTACAGGATCATGCCCATGCCCTCCCCACGGATTACAGCGCGCTATACGTCTTGCAGTAAGCCATAATCCCTTTACTGGACCATATTTTCGAAAAGCCTCAAGTCCGTATTGGCTACATGTGGGAGTGAACCTACATGAAGACCCAAGCCAGGGAGATATTATCCATTGATAAATTTTAATGATCGCAATGAATGGGAAAGAAAGAATTTGCCTTATTGTTTTCACGGAGATAAAGTTAATTCATAAGAATTCTTACGGATTAAATAGAAAATAAAAGATGTTAATGAATTCTTAACAAAAAATATTTTGGATAAGCGGTAACTTTTTGCAAACCATATACGTATAGCTTCGTAAATGAATATATCACACATGAGAAAGCTGCTATTGATTTTAATTATTTTATCAAAGAGCCATTTTTCTTTTGCTCAAAAAGAACTAAAGCAGATACCTGCAACCAAGACTAGTGAAAATTTTAAAATTGATGGTGATATAAATGAGTCAGGTTGGAAGGAAAGCACTTTACTTACTGATTTTAATGAAATGAGACCCCATTTTGGCTTGCATGAAAAAACTGCAAATAAAACGGAAGTGTATTTATTATATGACGACAATTATATTTATGTGGGCGGCTATTGCCATGAACAAAGTGCAGACAGTATTTCCAAGGAATTAGTTGGGCGTGATCAGGTCGGTAGCAATGATATAGTGGGGATTATTTTTGATACTTACAATGACAAAATAAACGGATCAGGATTTTTTGTAACACCGTACGGAGAACAGTATGATGCCAAATATTCTGGCTCAGGAAATGAAGACGGTAGTTGGAATGCAGTTTGGGAAAGTGCTGCAAAAGTTCATTCTGATGGATGGTCATTCGAAATGCGTATTCCATATTCAGCACTTCGTTTCAGCAATAAAGACAATCAAACCTGGGGGATAAATATTGTTCGGCATAGAAAGAAAGCCGGGGGGCAATATTTTTGGAATAAAGTAGATCCCAATGTGAATGGCTTTATGACCCAGGAAGGAGAGTGGACTGGTATACAAAAAATACAGGCTCCAATAAGGCTTTCTTTCAGTCCTTATTTTTCTACCTATCTCAATCATTATCCATATGATACCAAAGGAGTAAAAGATTACACGGCATCTATCAATGGAGGCATGGATGTAAAATATGGGATTAATGAAAGTTTCACGCTCGATATGACATTGATTCCTGATTTTGGCCAGGTTCAAAGTGATAATCAGGTTTTGAATCTGTCACCTTTTGAAGTAAAGTATAATGAAAACCGTAGTTATTTTACTGAGGGAACTGAGCTGTTTTCTAAAGGAGATTTATTTTATTCCAGGCGTATCGGTAGCCAACCTATTCACTATAATGATGTGTCGGCCAGCCTTGCATCCAACGAGCATATTATAAAAAACCCAACAGAGTCTAAGCTTATCAATGCAACAAAAATTTCAGGGAGGACATCGAATGGCTTGGGTATTGGCTTTTTAAATGCATTGACCCAACCAATGTACGCCGAAGTAGAAGATAATATTGGAAACAAAAGAAAAATCGAGACAAATCCACTTACCAATTATAATATTTTAGTGCTTGATCAAACATTGAAAAATAACTCTTCCGTATCTCTCATAAATACAAATGTTTTGAGAAAGGGAAGTGATTATAATGCAAACGTGACGGCTGCAGTTTTTAATATAAACAACAAAAAAAACACCTATAATTGGGCGGGACAGGTTAACCTAAGCAATATCATTAATAAAAATTCCGGCACTGTAACAGGCTATATGCATTCTTTGGAATTTGGTAAATCCAGCGGACATTTTAATTTTCAGTTATCTCAGGAACTGGCTGATAATAAATATGATCCTAATGATCTCGGAATTTTATTTAATAATAATTACCTCGATCATCATTTGTATATTGGCTATCATTGGAACAAGCCAACTACATGGTATAACTCACTTAATCTAAATAATAATTTGAATTATACCCGACGGTTCAGGCCAGATGCTTACCAATCATTTCAATATAATACGAATGTAAACGGCCAGCTAAAAAATTTAATGAACGCCGGAGCAAATGTAAATTATAGTGCCCAGGGAAATGATTTTTATGAGCCTCGTGTCGAAGGACACTTCTTTAAAACACCCTCTGACCTTAATTTTGATATCTGGCTAAATAGTAACAAAGCCAAAAAATATTTTTATTATGTGGAGTTGTATTATGGATGGAAAAGCCTCTTTCATGGAAAATATTATTCTTTAGATGTCCAAAATAATTACCGATTCAATGATAAATTCTCCCTGGGCCACGAGATTTCGATAAATCCATCTACTAACCAGGCAGGATTTGCAGATATAGATGGGAATAATATTATCTTTTCCAGGAGAAACCGGCAAACTCTGATTAATGTATTGACCAGCAAATATAATTTCAACAAAAATAATGGAATTACTTTTCGACTAAGGCATTATTGGAGCGAAGTACAAGCTCAGGAATATTATACATTGCAAAATGATGGATCATTAGCAAAAAATATTTTATATAATAAAAGCAACAATCAGAACCTGAATATTTTTAATATTGATATGGTTTATACATGGCAGTTTGGTCCCGGAAGTTTTGTAAATATTGTATGGAAAAATTCGATCTTTTCCGGCGACCATTCAATTAATGACTCCTACTTCAAAAATTTTAGGAATACAATATCCACATCCCAAAACAATAATGTTTCAGTAAAAGTGATCTATTATTTAGATGCGTTGAAGTTTAAGAAAAAGCATCAATAGTTTATATTACCATTTCTTTTCCCGGGATACGTCCGCAATTATTATAGATGCCATAGCCAGCGCAGCATCTTTGAGTAAGTTGGTTACATACATCATCTTGATGCTGCGTGTAGCTGCGTGCATAATGCCCGGAACATCAACTGCAAATACAATTATAAGAAGTAAGAGCGCTAATAGATAGCCTGCAATCTTTGCATAACGATCAATAATAAAAGCAATAGCTGCCAGTAGAAAACCGGCGCCACTTATATACACCATCACTTTAGGAACAGGTAAAAAGCCGGGTACTATAGCCGCCATATCCTTCGCATGTAAAAAATGATTGGCTCCAAAAAAACCAATAATACATGCAAACAGGATAATCGCGAGTCGGGTAGAGATTAAATTTTTCATGGAACTTTTTATAAGTGATGATGAATAGTTTTTACTTAGTTTAAATGCAGAAGCACAATATAATAATTAGTATTAATTATTGAGGTGAATAATTGGAGAACTTAGCAGCATAAGCATGGCATAGCCTGGTCTTTAAAAAATTCCGTAAAATATTTTTTTACATAAAGCATATTATATTTTTGTGTTGATAATTATCCTAATAAAATTATATCATCTGTTTGCCAAAACTACCCAAACCCCTTATCTTTGCGCCAAATTTGGAATAATTATGGGTTTAAAAAGCATGAAATGTACGTTGGTAGCGGTTTTCAGCCTTGTCATGCTGTCTATAGCTCCCACTGCTTTTAGCCAGGAAAATGGTGTCAAACATGAAAAGGCTTCTGAAACATTTGACCCGACTACAGTTATTTTAAATCACGTGCAGGATGCTTATGAATTTCACTTTTTTTCAATAGGGGATTTTCATGGCGTGATTCATTTGCCGGTATTATTATATTCTCCACAAAAAGGATTTTCGGTATTCTCCTCTTCCAGATTTGGCCATGAGGGCGAAGAAGTATTTGATGGATATCGGCTGGAAGGTGGCAAAACAATTGTACCCGTTGATAAAAATGTAAAAGTTTACGATTTTTCTTTAACGCGCAATGTGATTCAAACATTTCTTGCAATGGGCTTATTTATCATCCTGATGGTAAATATTGCCAAAAAATATAAGAAAGGAATCGGAGTTACTTCTGCTCCCACCGGAGTTCAAAATTTCATGGAGCCGATAATTGTATTTATTCGTGAAGAGGTCGCAAAAGTAAACCTGGGTAACAGATGGCAACGATATATGCCATTTTTATTGACGGTATTTTTCTTTATTCTTGTAAATACTTTATTTGGTCTTATACCAGGTGCAGCCAACGTTTCAGGAAATATTGCCTTTACATTGATCCTCGGATTAATTGCACTTGTGGTAATTTTATTTAGCACTACAGCTCATTTCTGGAAACATATTTTTTGGCCTCCCGGCGTACCTTTTCTTGTAAAAGTAATATTGGTACCGGTTGAACTTGCAGGCGTATTTATTATAAAACCAGGGGCATTGATCATACGTCTTTTTGCTAACATGGTAGCAGGACATATTGTAATACTTGCATTTATTTCCCTGATATTTATTTTTGGTGAAATGAGTAAGGGGGCAGGTTTTGGTTTTTCACCATTTTCTGTATTATTTATTGTTTTCGATTATTTTATTGAGTTATTAGTAGCCTTTATACAGGCATTCATCTTCACAGCACTTACCGCTATTTTTATTGGGCAAGGCTTTGAAGGCAGCGATCATGACGTTCATCCGGGCACGCACGACGGATTTTTATAATTTTTTTTTATCATAAACAAAAACCAGGAATTATGTCATTATTGACCTTGTTAACAGAAGTTGGATACTCACACATGGGTGGAGCTATTGGCGCCGGTCTTGCTGCAATTGGTGCAGGTATTGGAATTGGCCAGATTGGTAGGGGTGCCGTTGAAGGTATTGCCCGTCAGCCCGAAGCATCTAACGACATTCGCGCAAACATGATCCTTGCAGCAGCGCTTGTAGAAGGGGTTGCCCTTTTTGCAGTTATTGCAGGATTATTGGCTGTTCTTAAAACAGGATAGTGCGTAAACTATTACTGCATCTGAAGCACAGGGCGGGGGATGCAGTATTTTTTTTAAACTTTGTCCCGATTGTTACCGGGATTATAATTCATAATTTTTAATTATTTGAAATGGAATTATTACTTCCTAAATTAGGTTTGATATTCTGGACGCTCATTGCCTTCGGTATCACTTTGTGGATTTTAAGAAAATTTGCCTGGAAGCCAATTTTAAAATCATTGGATGAGCGTGAAAAGAATATTTCTGATTCTATCATGAGCGCAGAAAATGTGAGGAAGGAAATGAGCGAGTTAAAAAGTGAGAATGAGGCTTTGCTCGCTCAGGCGCGTGAAGAAAGAGCTACTATGATGAGAGAGGCTAAGGAAACAAGAGACAAAATAATTCAGGAGGCAAAAGAACAGGCGCGTGCAGAAACGAATAAAATAGTAGCTGATGCTCAAAGTGTAATCAATCAGCAAAAGATGGCAGCTATTACAGATTTAAAGAACCAGGTAGGTAATCTCGTGATAGAAGTGAGTGAAAAAGTTATCCGTCGTGAATTAAATAATAAGGAGGAGCAGGAAAAATATATTAAGCAACTTTCTCAAAATATTGAATTAAACTAAAAA
>JBDTXP010000072.1:0-10697 GCA_040006135.1 Ginsengibacter sp.
CACAGTTCCTAAAAAATAAATGTCTTTTATCAGGGTTCCATATAAATAATCCGTGTCCAGCATCAACTCTTTCATAGCAAGATCGTATTGTTGATAAGTTGCTTTGTAAAAATTGCCAAAAAACAGTAAGTTGGTTTTGCGTTGTTTTACTTCCTCCATTGTAAATTCTCCACCACTTATCTTAGGCCTGGTAGCGAGAATTGAGATGACTATCGTAGTAACTGCGACTATCAAAAATATGGAGGTGGGAATAATGAGATAGGTTTCTTCAGAAAGTTTCCTAAGCAACACGCTCAATATGACAGAGATAATTATGGAATTCACTGAAATAAGAATATTAGCCTTATGATCGGCCATATCACTGAGTTTTAAATGGTTTTCTGAAGTAAGGCGCAGCATCGTTTGTATGCCCTTACTCATCAGGCCACTCTTATCTTTTTCTACATCTGAGAGTGCTATAGGAGCATTATCTGCTTCCTTTTGCTCTTTAGCGGTTTCTGTTTTAGATTTTAATTTCTTCAAATTTTTATTTTTTCTTTTATTCAAAAGTTCTTTAGAATAATTAGTATAATATTCGTGTTTCTCAAGCATTTCTATTGTATGTTCCTTGAAGGCGATAGGATCTTCATGGTCACTTCTAAGATTTTGCTCCTCCCACATTTTCTTGTTGGTATCTTTAAAATCTTTTGTGCCTAGGTGATAAGTATCTGCATCACAAATTATTTGTTGTAATATATTTTTTGGTTGCCGGGGAGCTTTGGTAGCCATTATGCATCCTGAAATTTCTCCAATCATTTCCTCATCGATGCCTGCTTCTTCCAAAAATTTTTTCATCACCTTGCAGCTCATTTCTTCATGAGTTTGGGGCTCGGTAAAAAGATGACCAGTATCATGAAACCACGCCGCCGAAAAAAGAACGAACATTTCTTTTTCGGAAACATTATAATGACCTGCAATTTCTTGAGTGCGCTTCACGACGTTTTTCGTATGATCAAGATTGTGAAATACGAGTTTTTTTGTAGCCATGCTGTCAAACAATCCAACTACATATTCTTCAATTTTTTTTTCTGTTTTTTGATAATCATTCATAGTTAAAATGTTATATTAAATTTTGTACCAATTGAAAAATTCAAGAGGCTGCTCTCTGGAGAAATTGCAACTGTGGCTGAGACAATTGCAAAATTATAAGGAGAATAATACAAACCTCCACCGAAATCATGATGCCAATTCCGGCTTTTAACTTTATTCATCCACACTTTACCTATTTCATTAAAGGCAATAAGTCCTACCGCTCCAGGCACAATGTAGCTATTTGATTCGAAGAGTTTGATACGCAATTCTATGGTTTGATATAAAATAGATTGTCCTGAAAACCGGTTTTTTCTAAAACCACGCAAGTAATTATTTGAACCAAGATCCAGTGCCTGGAAAAATTCAAAATCGTTATTAAAAATATGACCACCACCAAATCGCAAAACAGCAATAAGTTTTGCAGGATCGCGCAGGCTCGCAAAAACGGTAAGATCACTCGTAAGTTTATTAACATTGTGACTATTCGCGCCAATACCAAATAAGGAGGAAAATTCAGTATTCCATATTACACCCCTTGTTGGCAATAGGTCATTATTCAGATTATTAATAACAACATTGAACTTGCCACCCATATAAGTTTTTTTATTATAGATACTTGCCGAGTCGATACCGAGAAGTTGTGGCTTCCCTAGAATTTGGTCTTTATTATTCTCATAGCCCATCCAATAATGATAAAATGTGGGCCCGGCATAAAATTGAAGCAGATTATTAAAATATCTTTTTCGCCAAAGTATATCAGCACTCACATATTTATACCTTACATAATTGTAACTGAAAGGTTTGCTTTTATCATAAATAGTATTATTTCCTAATCCGAAAAAATTATCTAATACAGGATTATAAAAATTAGCGTTGATCACTAAGTCATTATTATGAAGAAGTTGATTAAATTCACCAAAATATTTAACCTGGTAGGCCTTAGATTTTAAACTGTAAAGTGTAGAGAATTTTTGAAATGTTGAATAAGGATCTTTTCTAAATCCATAGTTTTTAAGTGCAAAACCAACACCTATCAATAACTTGTCTTCTGCATTATAACCCACATTCAGCATTGGTACACGGTAGCTGTTATATTTATAATTTACTACTGAATACCGGTTTACATATGGCGAAGAACTCATTTCATTATCAGTTCTGTTTCCATGGATGATAGAATTTTTTTCAGGTGAATAATCATAAATTTTATTACGCACATTTCCCCGAATATTAAATGTATCATTACCCTCACCGCCAATTATTCTCAATTTTATTTTAGATTTAGTTCCATCTTCTACCTCAAATTGGTCATCGCCATTCAAGCCATATAAATTGACATATTTAGTTTCTTTCGGATAAAATATTCTGTCAAACATCAGGTTTGCAGAATCATTACTTTCTTTTCTTTTAAAAACTTTTACTCTAAGTCCTTGACCTTCGTTAAATACTTTAAAATATTCATTTTTGTTACTGCCAACGACATTTACTTCCTTAGAAAGGAACTTATAGTAATTTATTCCTTTGGTTGTTAAAAGGTCTCTTCGCTTTTGTAGTTTTTCAAATAAAATATTAGAATCTATAGCCTGAATTTTTTTCGGTAGACTTTTTAAAGATTCTTTAATCACTGAATCATTAACATTAGATTGAAAATCCCGAATTATCTGATTCCATTTATTTTTATCAAGATTATTCATAAAAAACCGGTCGAAATCTCTTTCTTCCCAGTTAAACCAATTGATATCAGGGTAATTCTTTTTAAACCCTTGTAAATAAGGTAGCGCTGCCAATGCAACAGCTTTCGCCAATAATCCATTAGAATTAAAAAAGGCCTGGTCGCGATCACGGGGAATAGGGTAATATAATTTACCGGCGCCGGTATCTGTCGTTCCAAATTTCCACTGATCAAAATGCCGGTCCCAGTCTCCTATCACCATATCAAGCAGGCGGGCTCTTAAAACTGCTTCCTGATCTACATGATATTTACTGTCATCTATCATCTTGGCTATTACCTTCCCAGTACTCTTGGTATCCGTATTATCCGGTGTAGGGTTACTTTTTTCTAATAAACATACTTTGTTGGCGAAGATTGCCCTGTACTCACCAAGGGCAGGATCGTCAGGAACAAAATAATAATTTGGATTTGTATGTGGCACATCTGCTGCCTTTGCAATCTGAGGAACTACCAAAGCTCCAAAAGGATGTTGAGCTGACGTCATATCCTGTACAATTCTTTGAGCAATTGTTCCTTTTAGTGCCTCAGGTACTGCGCCTTCCGGATCTTTATCTACGGTGCGAAGGCTCCATTCCACACCATCTTTATCTAATAATTTTAAAGATTTAGTTTGCCTTCCTCCACCTAATTTTTTTATTTTAAACCCACCCATCTCTTTATTAACCCTAAACACTTTCAGGTGAACGGGCATAGCCCATTCTTTACGGTAATTTTTTCCTGCAATCATCCTGTGCACTCCCGAAATTTTACTGTAATTTTTATTTACTGCAACCATTACACTATCCTCAAAATGTGCTTCAGGGATGGTTTCCGGAATCTTGGTTGAATCAAGTACCGGATTTTTTGGCGGAGAAAAGTTGAAGAGATATTTATTAAATGAATGGCGGCTGCCCTTTTCATTTACAGTATAATAATCCACGACAACATTTTTGTTTTTTGAGATTGTAAGCGTTGCAAATCCTAACGAATCAGCGCCATACAAAAGTTTTTTATTTTTCGAAACACGTGTTTCTTTGCTTCCTGCACCGCTAACCACAAAATAATTGGAACTGTCTTTAATAAATTGTAAAGTATGCTCATGTCCTGCTGCGAAAATTACATTTGGATGCCCTTTAGTGATCTTTAGAATTTCGCCAATCATATTGGCATAAGCCGGATAATGCAGATCTTCAGGTGTGCCAAATACTCCGCGGGCTATGGGATAAATGCTGCCAATAACAGGTAGGGGTATCAGGAGCTTTGGATTAAGATCTGTAAGAGGAAAAATGTGCTGTTTTAAAGTAAAATATCCACCATGAATTCCGTAACTTTTCAAAGTATGATGTCCTGCAAGAATAATTAGTTTGTCGCGGTTACTGCTAAGTAAATCATCCAATTCTGTATAGAATTGTTCTTCCGTTTTAAAATCGCAGTCAGATTCAATACCAGGCTTAATACCTTTTTGTATAAACCATTGGCTATCGAATAAAATGAGAATAATATCGTCGTTTACTTTATATTTAACGGGGCCGGGGCACCCATCCGATGGCATGTAAAGAATGTTTTTGTCTCCCAGAATATTAATATAAGCTTCCTGCCTCTTTACATTATCAAGGCCATGGATACTTCCATCTGACCAATCATGATTGCCGGGTATAAAAATAGCTTTAGCCTGGGTACCTTTCACTATATTTATTTGCGAATCCAAAACGGCTTTCGCCTCTTCGTAACCCGGTAAAAAATTCTCAGGTAACCCGGTTTTATAAAGATTATCGCCAAGAAAAATTACTGTAGTCTTTTTATCATTGGTTTTATTGATCATCTGCCTTGCAGCATCTACCACAGGCTGTTTTCCGAAATTTAATTTTCCTGCGTCTCCTATTAGGATGATTCTCGCTTCCAAACTATCCTGCGCCAATCCAACGCGGGCGACGCAAGCCAAAACCAGCAAAATAATAATTCTACGCATTTGATTTTTTTTTCAATTTTAAGATAAAGATCGTTCCCTGGTTATATTTATCTCCTGCTTCATTAGAAATAAGCAAGTCGCCCCAGGGGGTAAAAGTAATTCCCTCAGGCTGTGTATATAACGTGGGATTGAGTGTGTATACGTTTTTTACAATACCATCACGGGAGGCAGTAACTAATATTTGATTTACAGCAGACAATATCCACAGATCACCCGTTATTGGATTTATCGCTGCAGCGGATGGTTTAAACTTAATTTTTTTATCTCCTAATTGTTCAGCTATTTTTTGTGTTTCTATTTTGAAATTTGAAGGAGAAATTTTGTTTAATTCAGGATCATAATTAAATGAGCTTACCGATGATTTTTTATCATCAGGGCAATCTTTGCAGATAAGAACTAAATTTTTTGTCTGCGGATCGTAATATAAAGATTCAAATTCATTTTTGCCTACCGGTCCTTTATCTTTTTGGCGATAAATAGTATCGCCACGTGCAGAAAATTTCAGTGTAGTAATATCGCCGTTGGATGTAAGTATATAAAATTTATCATCCAGCATAACTAAATCTTCATAATCATGGGATTTACTAAATTTCCATTTTATAACATTATAAGGTTTGTTTAAATGTATTTTATAAAGGTTTCCACTTTCATCAGAAATACCAAAGACTGAGCTGTCTTTCGCATAAAAATAAATTCCTGAAATTTCAGCAAGTGCATCGTTTAGCTTTAAGATTTTAGGATTTCCCAGGTCATAATCAGGGGAAGTTAGTACTACATTATTTTTAGATTGAACACAACCCTGGTAGGCATGTACCTTTATAAAAAAAATAAAAAATAAAATAAAATACCTGTTAAACATTATATGCAGGACTTTTGTCCCATAGTTTCAGAGAATAATGAAAAAAGAAGTAATGAAAATTTTTACTAATTTACCAACATTATACCAAGTTATAACTAAACGCAAAAAGGGGGCTTAAAGTTTTACTTTTTAGTTATAAAATAAATTCTTTAATAATTTTACACAAAAATGTTTAAATAAAATGAAATATAAAGTAGAAGATAATTTTATTAACGGGAAATGGCAAGCTGCAGGTTCTGGGAAATACCTTGATGTTTGTTCACCCCTGGATGGAAATATACTGTCAAAGGTATGCTTGTCGAATGCCTCAGACTTACAGGATGCAGTAACGGCAGCCAAAAAAGCTTTTACTTCATGGAGCATTACACCTGTAAAGGAAAGAGTGCAGGTATTTTATAAATATAAAGCATTGCTGGAGCGTGACCTTGATGAACTAACTGCACTTTGCTCGGAAGAGAATGGAAAAACGCTTTCTGAGGCCAGGGCAGAAGTTGAAAAAAGTATAGAATTAGCAGAATTTGCCTGCTCTCTACCTCAACTTGTGACTGGTGAGTTATTAGAAGTGAGTCGGGGTATTGAATGTAGAACAGAACATGCCCCGCTGGGAATTGTTGCCTCGATTGTGCCCTTTAATTTTCCCAGCATGGTTCCCAACTGGACCATTCCCAATGCTATTGCCCTTGGAAATTGCATGATATTAAAGCCTTCAGAAAAAGTTCCACTTAGTGCTGGTAAGCTGGCAGAACTTTTAAAAGAGGCCGGACTGCCAGATGGTGTCCTCAATATTGTGAATGGTGGGATAGAAATAGTGGAAGCAATCTGCGATCATCCTGATATCCAGGCTATATCATTCGTAGGGTCTACCAAAATTGCAAAAATTGTTTATCAAAGAGCTACATCAAATTTTAAAAGGTGCCTTGCACTCGGCGGTGCAAAAAATCATTTGATGGTATTGCCCGATGCCATACCTGAAATGACAGCACACAATGTAGCTGCCAGTATGAGTGGTTGCGCAGGTCAGCGGTGTATGGCAGCAAGCGCGATGGTTGGCGTGGGTGATGTAGATAATATTATTAATAAAATTGTTGAAGAATCTAAAAAAATAATCCCCGGTAAAAATTTGGGGGCAGTTATTAATAAAGAAAGTAAGGAGCGTATAGAAAAATATATCGATGAAGCAGAAAAACAAGGTGCAAAAATATTACTCGATGGAAGAAAGACAGTAGTAGAAGGAAAAGAAAAGGGAACTTATGTGGGCCCGACTGTAATTGACCATGTAACACCTGATATGTCTGTTGCCCGCGAGGAGATTTTTGGTCCGGTAATAAGTATCATGCGTGCAAAAAATGTGGATGAAGCCCTTAAAATAGAAAATGCAAGTCCATACGGAAATGCTGCAAGTGTCTTTACCCAAAATGGGGCAATGGCGCGTTATATTATAGATAGAGCAAGTGCAGGAATGATTGGTGTAAATGTTGGCGTACCCGTTCCACGTGAGCCTTTTTCTTTTGGTGGTTGGAATGATAGCAAATTTGGTGTTGGGGATATCACAGGGAAAAGTTCAATTGAATTTTGGACCAAATTAAAAAAGACTACAGTGAAATGGAATGCGGAGGCAGGAGTGAATTGGATGAGCTAACTGAAAACTAAAAATAAATTAATAATTTATAAACTCATAATTTAGAAATATGACCACCACTCTTAAATCCGAAGCCAAAGAAATCATTGAAGATAACCTTGATTACACATTGTTTTCCTGGAGTAAGCAAAAAGGTATTAATCCCATTGCTGTAGCACATGCAAAAGGTGTTTACTTCTATGATTTTGATGGTAAAAAATATCTTGATTTTTCTTCTGGACTAATGAACGTAAACATTGGACATGGGGACCAGCGTATAACCGAAGCTGTTAGCAGGCAAATGCAGGAAGTAAGTTATGTTACTCCTTCTTGTGTTACAAAGGCGAGGGGAGATTTAGGCAAAAAACTTGCAGAGATTTGTCCGGGCGATTTGAACAAGGCGTTCTTTACATTATGCGGAGCTTCAAGTATTGAAAACGCGATCAAACTTGCCCGGTTGTACACCGGCAGGCATAAAATTTTAACCCGATACCGTTCATATCATGGCTCTACCAATGCAGCAATGAGTGCAAGTGGAGATCCACGTAAATTGCCTGTTGATTCACAACAGGCAGTGAATTTTGTTCATTTTGAAATTCCTTATGCTTACCGTTGGGAATATGGTACTGAAAATTTATTAAAAGAAGCACTTGACCAGGTTGACCGGATCATTCATTATGAAGGGCCAAAAAATATTGCTGCCTTTTTGTTGGAAGGTGAGTCCGGATCTTCAGGTTGTATGAAATACCCGGAGGGTTATCTGAAGGGTTTAAAAAAATTATGTGATGAGCATGGAATTTTGCTCATTATGGATGAAGTAATGAGTGGCTTTGGACGAACAGGTAAATGGTTTGGATTTCAAAATCATGATATCGTGCCTGATATGATCGCTATGGCCAAAGGCCTTACCAGTGGTTATCTTCCTTTTGGCTGTCTTATGGTATCAGATAAAATTGCAGCGAAGTTTGATGATGCAGCGCTGCCACTCGGACTTACTTATTCTGCACATCCTGTTTGCTGCGCAGCAGCTTTAGAAAATTTAAAAATATACGAAGAAGACAACCTTATAGAAAATGCAAAAGAGATGGGTGAATATCTTGATGGAAAAGTTGCGAAAATGATGGAGTCTCATCCTTCAATTGGTAATTGGCGTAATACTGGTTTATTGGGATGCCTGGAATTAGTAAAAGACAAAAAAACAAAAGAGCCATTTGCCCCCTTTAATGCCAAACCTGATGAAATGCAGGTGATGAACAAAGTGGCGGCTAAAATAAAAGATTTGGGAATGTACACGTTTGTAAAGTGGAGCTATATTTTTATTGCCCCTCCATTATGTGTTACACGCGAACAAATAGATGAAGGCCTGGCAATCATAAGTGAAGCACTTGCAATTGCTGATGCTGAAGTAAGCTAATTTATAATGGTAAAATTTATCAAATAAAGATTTAATTATTGCCGGGGTCGTCATCATTTTACTTTTTCTTTTCCTCCTTGTATTGTTATCCTTGCATGTTCCTTTTTCAAGAGGTGTAGAAGGATTGCATTTTACTTTTACTTTTGCCGATATTAGCTATGCAAATAAAATTTACTTCCAATGAGTCATTTTTCCTGAAAAAAATTGCAGAAGCGGCAATGGATCTAAAGACGGAAGCTTATGTTATTGGTGGATTTGTACGGGATAAAATTTTAAACAGGCCAGATAAAGATATTGACATTGTTTGCATTGGAGACGGGATAGAACTGGCACTAAAGGCTGCAGAAAAATTTTACCCTAAAGTCCAGGTAAACTATTTTAAAAATTTTGGTACAGCCCAATTTTCCCTTAAAAGTTTAGATAATGATGAGCGCTATGAAATTGAGATCGTAGGGGCACGTAAAGAGAGTTACGAATCTTCAAGCCGTAAACCAGTTGTATCTCCTGCGGCATTTAAGGATGATATTCTTCGCCGGGACTTTACCATAAATACGCTTGCCGTATCACTTTCAGAGATTGATCAGGGAAATGTGATTGACACAATTGGAGGCCTCGCAGATTTGCAAAATGGAATTATTAAAACACCGTTGCCTCCGGACCAGACTTTTATTGATGATCCGTTAAGAATGCTGCGTGCCATACGTTTTGCAACGATATTAAATTTTAAAATTGATCGTCAAACTTTAGAAGCTATTCATGCTAATGCGGCAAGAATTGAAATAGTGAGCGGAGAAAGAATCATTGATGAGATCAACAAAATGGTGATGTCAAAAAAGCCATCTATTGGTTTTGACCTCATGTACCAAACCGGGCTTCTTCAAATAATTTTCCCTCAAATGGTAGCACTTGCCGGTGCAGAATTTATTGACGGGAAAGGACATAAGGATAATTTTTACCACACATTGCAAGTGCTGGATAATATCGCTCCAAATACAAATGACCTATGGCTGAGATGGGCTGCTATATTACATGATATCGCAAAACCTGCTACGAAAAAATTTGAAGAAGGAATTGGTTGGACATTTCATGGGCATGAAGTTGTAGGCAGTCGCATGGTGCAGAAAATTTTTACTAAATTAAAATTACCATTGAATGAAAAAATGAAATTTGTTCAAAAAATGGTTATGCTTCACCTTCGTCCAATAAGCCTCACAAAAGAGAATATAACAGACTCGGCTATACGCAGATTGCTGTATGATGCGGGTGAAGATGTAGAATCGCTTATGATATTATGCAAAGCAGATATTACTTCGAAAAATCAAAAAAAAGTAAAAAAGTACCTCGCTAATTTTGAATTAGTAGAACAACGCATGAAAGAAGTGGAATCTTCTGATCATTTAAGAAACTGGCAACCACCAATTACAGGCGAGATTATTATGAAAGAGTTTGGTCTGCCTCCATCGAGAGTAGTTGGGGAAATAAAAACGGCTGTACGGGAGGCAATTCTTGATGGCGAGATCCCCAATAATTATGAGGCTGGATTTGAATTAATGAAAAAAATTGCAATAAAATTGGGCGTTGCCAAAGCATCATGATAAAGCCAAAGTAATTTATTAAATTTGTGTATGGCTATTTTAAAATTCAGAATTTACTGGGAGGAAGATGATAGTGTTTATAGAGATATTACCATTATGCACAACCAAACTTTTTTTGACCTGCATCAAATAATATTAAAATGTTTTGAGTTCGATAATAAACATGCTGCCACATTTTTCAGAAGCAATGATCAATGGCAGCGTGGTAAGGAAATTTCCCTTGAAAAATACGATAAAGAGTATAAAGCTCAGCCATTATTAATGGCTGATACTTCAATAGGCTCAGAAATTAAAGATCCAAATCAGAAGTTTATTTTCTTATATGACTTTCATAAAAACTGGACGTTTCTCGTTGAGCTTATTAATGTAAATAAAGACACGATGAATTCCGGAACATACCCGGCTGTCGTGCGAAGTGAAGGCATGGGCCCGAGTCAATATGGTACCAAAGGAATTGTAAACG
>JBDTXP010000073.1:0-10655 GCA_040006135.1 Ginsengibacter sp.
TCATTTCCAAAAACCAGTGACTGAGAATTACTTGTACCAGGGAAAAGTACACATGTAAAAAGATAAGCAAAAGCTAGGGTGTAATAAGGTAAACGTGATTTCATACCGTCAATAAATTTGAAATGAGCTTATATTTCAATATTCTTGAAAAAGGATATTGTTACGCTTATTAACGGGTTGAAAGAAACTTTATTGTTTTAAAATGGGTCAGGAGCGATTATGCTGATGTAAATTATAACTCGCCAGATGCACGAAACATCATTAAGTGCGGGATATTATCTTCTAAAAAATTTTGGCTTGATCTTTCGAAACCAAATTGCATATAAAATCTTTCCAAATAAAGCTGAGCTGCTATAATGATAGGTGAACTCTTATGCATAGATTCACATTGCTGAATCGAGTACTTCATTAATGATTTTCCAATTTCTTTTTTTCGTGCGTCCGGCGCTGTTAGTACACGGCCAATGGAAGCTGCGCCAGGATATGCAATTCCAGGCGAGATAATCCTGCTATAAGCTACCAGCTTATTTTTTGAATAAGCTGTGATGTGCATAGCATCTTTATCTTTATTATCACAATCCTGGTAAGGGCAATTTTGCTCTACAACAAAAACTTCATTACGCAGCTGAAGTATCTCATAAAGTTGTAATGAAGTTAGCTTGGAAAAATGATTGCACTCCCAAAGAATGGAGTTGGCAAGATCGTCGGAAGGATTCAATTTTTTTTATTTATTCTGTGTCGAATCGCTCTACGCTTTCAATACCAGGCAAAGCTTTCAAATTTTCCACTAATTCGTCTAACTCATCTTTATCATGCACATACACTTTCACATTCCCCTCAAACAATCCCTCTTTTGCTTCAATAGTCAATGCATTAATATTTATGCGAAGCGTGCCACTTATAAGATTTGTGATTTTATTTATGACACCTACATCATCGAGCCCGATTATTCTAATACCTGTCAAAAAAGAAATCTCTTTATTTTTTACCCATTTAGTTTTCACAACCCTATGACCAAAATTCGCCAGAAGCCTTGCAGCATTAGGACAGTTGGTGCGGTGAATTTTGAGGCCTTCACCTTGAGTAACAAAACCAAATACATCATCTCCCGGAATAGGCTTGCAACAATTAGCAAGGGTGTACATGATCTTATCACTGCTCTCTCCAAAAATAATAAGTTCTGTATCTTTTTTCAGAAGTGATTTGTTACCTTCTGTTTTTTCTTCTATTGGGATTTTTACAATTTTAGGCGCCAAAATTTTATCACCTGAAATGTGGAAATCCTTTAATTCCCGTAGGTCAATTTTCTTTACGGCAATATCATACAGCAAGTCAAGGGTGCTATTTATTTTATAATAAGAAGCAATCTCCTCCTGGTTCTGTTGATTTAAAGGCACGCCTAGTGAATCAAGTTTTTTGGATAAAACTGTCTTTCCCTCCTCTGCAACTGCCCTTTTTTCTTCTTTAAGAGAATCTTTTATTTTTGATTTTGCTTTGGTAGTTACTACATGCTTTAACCACTCCGCTTTTGGTTTTTGTTTGGTCGAGGTGATAATTTCTACCTGGTCGCCACTGCGCAAGACATGACCTATGGGAACAAGTTTATGATTTACCTTGGCCCCAATACATTTTTCTCCTACAGCAGTATGAATTGAAAAAGCAAAATCCAGCGCTGAAGATCCGGTGGGCAACATTTTAATATCACCTTTAGGAGTATAAACATATATTTCTTCAGCAAGAAAAGATACTTTAAAGTCTTGCAAAAAATCTATGGAATTGGTGTCCTGGCTGGCCAGCATGTCCCGTATTTGCTGAAACCATTTATCAAAACGATTCTCCTCACTGGCTCCTTCCTTATATTTCCAATGAGCTGCAAGCCCTTTTTCTGCAATATCATTCATCCGCTTAGTTCTTATTTGCACTTCAACCCACTTACCTTGCGGACCCATAACCGTTGTGTGTAAGGCTTCGTATCCATTGCTTTTCGGATTGCTCAGCCAATCACGAAGCCTTTCAGGTGCCGGGTTATATTCTTCGGTTACCAGGCTATAAACTTTCCAGCAATCTTCTTTTTCACGTTCAGGTTTTGATTTTAATAAGATTCTTATGGCAAAAAGGTCATACACCTCATCAAAAGAGACGCCTTTCTTCTTCATTTTATTCCATATAGAATGAATGCTTTTGGGTCTGCCAAATATTTCAAAATCAAATTTTGCTTTCGTGAGTTTTTCTTTAACAGGCCTTATAAAATCATTGATATACCTCGTTCTTTCTTTTCGCGTCTTATCAAGCTTTGCTGCGATATAATGGTAGCTATCAGGCTCCATATATTTCATGCTGAGGTCTTCCAACTCTGTTTTCATATTGTATAAACCCATGCGGTGTGCAAGAGGTGCATACACATAAACCGTCTCGGAAGCGATCTTTAGTTGTTTCTCGCGCTTCATACTTTCCAGCGTGCGCATATTATGCAGCCTGTCTGCAAGTTTTATAAGTATTACACGCGGATCATCAGTAAGGGTAAGTAGGATCTTCTTGAAATTCTCGGCCTGCTGTGATACATTAGCATCCAGTACATTGGAGATCTTAGTGAGACCATCGACGATTTTCGCGATCTCTGATCCAAAATCCTTTTTCACCAATTCAAGTGTAATATCCGTATCCTCTACAGTATCGTGAAGTAGTGCACAAATTGTGCTTCTAACCCCTAATCCTATTTCTTCTACACAAATCATGGCTACAGCGATAGGATGAAGAATATAGGGTTCCCCACTTTTTCGACGCATTGTTTTGTGGGCTTCCACCGCAATTTCAAATGCAAGTCTTATCTGCTCCTTGTCTCCACTTTTTAGTTTAGGTTTAAGGGCACGCAATAATGCACGATATCGGCGAAGAATCTCTTTCTTTTCTTCTACCTCATTCATAGTGTAAAGCGGAATATTGAGCGTAGTTTCCATTAGCTACGAATTTACATAAGAAAAAAAATAAAAGAATAATTTTAATCCTGATGCTTTCCTTGCCTATCTTTTTTACAAATACATTTTTACTTTTTCCTTTTAAATGAATCCATTACTTTTGCCGCCCCAAATGCGCATGTGGTGAAATTGGTAGACACGTCAGACTTAGGATCTGATGCCGCAAGGTGTGGGGGTTCGAGTCCCTCCATGCGCACTTTTTTATATTATTATCTAATAATTACACTTTTTCTAAATCCACATATCGAAAAAGTAAAATCACATTATGGCAACCGTAACTAAAGAAAATATTGGCAATCTTCATGATAAGCTTGTAGTGAAAATATCGAAAGACGATTATCTTCCTTCGTTTGAGAAATCAGTTAAAGATTTTTCTAAAAAAGCTAACATTCCCGGTTTCCGCAAAGGAATGGTCCCTTCGGGTATGATTAAGAAAATGTATGGTGCTTCTTTATATTATGACGAGGTAATCAAAACTGTTGAAAAAGAATTGAATCAATATTTAACTGCAGAAAAGCCTGAGATATTTGCGCAGCCGCTACCATTAAAGGCTGACCTTGGATCGCTTAATATGAACAACCCAGATGATTATGAATTCCCTTTTGAAATAGGATATAAGCCTGAAGTAAATCTGGATTTTATTAAAAATATGAAACCTATACTTCATAAAGTAACGGTTACACAAGATATGGTGAATGAAGAAATAGAGAAAATGATTGCAAAATCGGCGACATTAAAAGAAATAGAGGTTGTAGGTTCTTCTGAAAATGTCTTGAATGTTAGCTTTCAAAATGCAGATGGCGAAAATATTCCATCGGTAGAAACTGAAAACTCTCAGAATACAATTACAGCAAAAGATTTTACTGGAGACTACCTTGACCAAATTTTAAATAAGAAAAAAGGTGATGTAATTGAAATAATTCCGGAACAGGCATTCATGGAAGACAGGTCAGCAGAAATAGTTTCAACATACGGTCTGCAGATTGGCGAGGGAAAAAAATATAAAATGACGCTGGATAAAATAAGTACGCCTGAGAAAAAAGAGTTAAATGAAGGATTCTTTAAAATGGTTTTTCCGGCAAAGGAAATAAAAACTGAGGATGATTTTCGTAAAGAGTTGGAAAATGAAATACAAAAGCAATGGGATAAGGCTGGTATTGCCCAACTTCACGATCAATTTTACCACGCAATGCTTGAAGTTCCCATAGAGCTTCCTGAAACTTTCTTAAAAAACTGGATAGCAAAAGGGGGTGAAAAGGAGAAATCTTTAGAAGAAGTTGAAAGCCAGCTGCCCAAATTTCTTGATCAGCTAAAATATCAACTCATCACAGATAAAATTATAAAAGATTATGACCTCGAGGTGAGTGAAAAAGAAATAAAAGAAAATATAGCAGACCAGGTTATGGGTTACTTTGGCGGTATGGCTCCCCAGGGAGATCTATCCTGGCTCGACAGCTATATTGACAGGATGATGAAAGATGAAAAGCAAGTGGAATCCACTTATCATAAATTGATAACAGATAAAATCTTTTCCTGGATCGAAACCCAGGTGCAACCTGTCGAAAAGAAAATATCGTCTGATGATTTCACTAAATTGCAGCATCATCATTAATCTCTGGCAAATCAATTTCGTAGGGGATGGCTTAAAAAGTTAAAACGTTTGGTGAAATAATGCAAATTCTCCTTGTTTTGGGAAATTTCGCCATTTTGTCTTATTTTTTTTGTTAGCATAATATTTGGAACTTCACGCATTCAACACCAAAAGCATTATATGAATTACGGAAAAGAATTTGAAAAATATGCTGTGAAGCACAAAGGAATAAGCAGTAATACACTTCATGGCTATTTGCAACACAATATAACCAACCTTACTCCTAATATAATTGAAGAAAGACCTATGAACATTGCAGTTATGGATGTGTATAGCAGACTGATGATGGATCGTATTATTTTTCTAGGTCACCCGGTAAATGATGAGGTAGCCAATATTATAATAGCACAATTACTTTTTCTTGAAAGTACCGATCGCACACGCGATATACAGATGTACATAAATTCTCCCGGTGGAGGAGTATATGCTGGTCTTGGATTGTATGATACCATGCAATTTGTAACGCCGGATATCTCTACCATTTGTACCGGAGTAGCAGCTAGTATGGCAGCAGTACTTATGTGTGCGGGATCTCATGGTAAAAGGAGCGCGCTGAAACATTCACGTATTATGATGCATCAACCAAGTGCAGGGGCGGCCGGGCAGGCAAGTGATGTGGAGATTACAGTAAATGAAGTGCGTAAAATAAAGCAGGAGTTGTATGAAATACTCAGCAATCATACCGGGCAAACTATTGAGAAAATTGCTAAGGACAGTAATCGTGATTATTGGATGACCGCTGCTGAAGCCAAAGAATATGGTCTTGTAGATGAAGTGCTAATAACCAATGCCCGAAAAAGTAAAAAATAAATATATAAATTATTTCAAAAATGTTGATCAATAATTCAATTCGTTTAGAAGAGGAAGATGAGCAAGAAAAAGTCAATCCGGAACTTTCAATGGAAAAAATGATGATGGGTGCAATGATGTTTGATAAAAAATTTATTGAGCAGCGTAAGATTTTTTTATGGGGTGAAGTGCATGATAAAAGCGCACGCGATATAACTAACAGACTCCTATATCTTGAGGCTGTAGACCCTGGTAAAGAAATTACATTTTATATTAACAGTCCCGGGGGCGTTATCACAAGTGGAATGGTAATTTACGATACAATGCAAATGATATCTTCTCCGGTAAGCACAGTTTGTATGGGCATGGCAGCAAGCATGGGTAGTATACTTTTAAGTGGGGGCAAGAAGGGAAAAAGATATATTTTTCCACATGGTGAAGTAATGATACATCAGCCTAGTGGTGGAGGTCAGGGCACAAGTGCTGACCTTGAAATCCTGGCTTTGCAAATTCAGAAAGCAAAAGAAATAGGTGCAAAAATATTGGCCGAAAACTGCGGTCAGACATATGATAAAGTGATGGAGGATTTTGACAGGGATTACTGGATGGACGCAGAACAGAGTAAAAAATATGGTATTGTTGACTCGATTATTCATAAATTAGCATAACTCGAAAGTATAAATTCAGTTGTTCAATCAAATCCGTCCTAATGGCTAAACAACCTACATTAAAATGTTCTTTTTGTGGCCGCAGAAGAGAAGAAGTAAAAATATTGATCGCCGGTCAGGAAGGGCATATTTGCGAATATTGTGTAGAACATGCACAGGAAATAATCGCTCAGGAAATATTGCCTCCACAGGATAAAAGTAACACCACTTCCAATTATAACCTTTCTGTAAAAAAACCCATTGAACTAAAAAAATATTTGGATGAGTATGTGATAGGTCAGGATGAAGCAAAAAAAGTTTTAGCTGTTGCAGTATATAACCATTATAAAAGGCTTAATCAAATAACTACGAATGATGTTGAAATTGAAAAAAGCAACATTGTTATGGTGGGTGAGACCGGAACTGGTAAAACACTTTTAGCAAAGACCATCGCTCGCATATTGAATGTTCCATTTGCTATTGTAGATGCGACCGTATTTACAGAGGCCGGTTATGTAGGTGAGGATGTAGAAAGTATTTTAAGCCGCCTTTTACAGGTATGTAATTATGATGTGAATGCTGCTCAAAAAGGAATAGTTTATATTGATGAAATAGATAAGATAGCACGCAAAAGTGACAATCCAAGTATTACGCGCGATGTAAGCGGGGAGGGTGTGCAACAAGGCTTACTTAAATTACTGGAAGGTACAGATGTATTGGTACCTCCCCATGGTGGTAGAAAGCACCCAGAGCAAAAACTGGTAAAAGTGAATACGAGCAACATCTTGTTTATTTGTGGTGGTGCTTTCGATGGTGTAGACAGGCTGATTGGGAAAAGGATAAATACTAATGCTATAGGTTTTAGTGTAAATAAAGAGGAACAGGAATATCAACGCAAGAATTTATTACAATTTGTAAATGCGCAGGATCTTAAAAGTTTTGGATTGATTCCTGAATTATTAGGGCGACTCCCTGTTATTACATTCTTACAGCCACTCGACGCAGTAACTTTACGCAACATTCTTACAGAGCCTAAAAACTCTTTAATAAAGCAGTATAAAAAACTTTTTGAACTGGAGGGTATAGACCTTGTAATAGAAAAAGACGTTTATGATTTTATGGTTGAAAAAGCTATGGAATATAAATTAGGTGCAAGAGGATTAAGAAGTATTTGCGAAAGTATTCTTACTGACGCAATGTATGAATTGCCATCTCAGAAGGTAAAAATATTTACGCTTACAAAAGAGTATGCCCAGCGTAAATTTAGCACCAGCAAATTAAGCCTGCTAAAAGTTGCCTGATAAATTTATTTTAATTTTATTTTTTGTCTTTTGATTTAGCCCTTCCGGTAAGCAGGAAACTAGAAGTTATTGCCTTTTACAAATAACTGTTTTCCCATTCTACTTTTCTTTTTATACATTTACTGCCTGCTTTTTTTATAAAATATTTTTTTATGGTTGATGTGATTTTAGGTCTTCAATGGGGCGATGAAGGAAAAGGTAAAATTGTGGATTTTTTTGCGCCTGATTATGATGTAATTGCAAGGTTCCAGGGAGGGCCTAATGCAGGACATACATTATATGTAAACGGGAAAAAGGTAGTGCTGCACCAAATCCCTTCAGGAATATTTCGTGAAAATAAAATAAATCTGATAGGCAATGGAGTAGTATTGGATCCTGTAATCTTGAGGAAAGAATGTGAATCAGTAGCTGCGCTCGGAGTAGATTACAAAAAGTCACTTTTTATCAGTGAGCGCGCCCATCTGATTATACCCACACACAGAGCAATAGACCGCGCCAGTGAGGCCTCCAAGGGAAATGATAAGATAGGTTCTACGCTTAAAGGAATCAGTCCCGCATACATGGACAAAACCGGAAGAAATGGTTTGCGTGTTGGTGATTTATTAGATAAAAATTTTATTTCCAGGTATATTAAACTCCGTCTTAAACATCAAAAATTACTCGATAACTTTTCATTTACAGAAGATATATCTTCATGGGAAGAAGAGTTTTTTGAAGCAATTGAATTTTTAAAAACAATACCAATTGTAAATGGAGAATATTTTATAAATAACGCGATCGCGTCAGGCAAAAAAATTCTTGCCGAAGGTGCACAAGGAAGTATGCTTGATGTCGATTTTGGAACATTTCCTTATGTTACATCCTCCACCACGATTACTGCCGGGGTATGTAATGGTCTTGGTATTGCACCACATCGTATAGGAGAAGTTATCGGCATTACCAAAGCCTATTGCACAAGGGTAGGTAGTGGTCCATTTCCTACGGAACTTCTGGATGCAACCGGAGATGAAATTAGAGAGAATGGGAAAGAGTTTGGAAGCACTACAGGAAGGCCACGCCGATGTGGTTGGATAGATCTTGTCGCACTTGAATATGCTTGTATGATAAACGGTGTAACGAAATTGGTTATGACCAAAGCAGATGTTTTGGATTCATTGTCTACACTTAACGTTTGTGAAAGTTATTTGATTAATGGAAAGTCTTCTTCAGAAATACCGTTTCAAATGGAACGTCTTAAAATAGAGCCGGTGTATAAACAATTTAAAGGATGGAAGAAGAATATTACTGAAATAAAAGAGTATAAAGATTTGCCTTTGGAAATGAAAACATACATCGAATTCATAAATAACAGTTTAGGAGTCAGTGTACAATATATTTCAAATGGACCAGGCACTGATCAAATCATTATGGCACCATGATTGCACTTCTTATGTAACAAAAATAATTTTAAAAAATTATCCAATATTTTTGGATAATTGAAAATGAATTTTAAATTTTACAAAAAAAAATCCTTAAACAACCATGAAATCAAACTCTGATAAGGACAAAAAATTTAATCCTAAGAAAACACTTTCTAATTCTGTAAAACCAGCAGATAAATCAAATTCATCAAATTCTAAAACAGATAGGGATGATGATGAAGAAGATGATGATGAGCAAGATGTCGATTTGGTCACTTCTAAAAAGGAGCAATCATCCAAAAAAAGCAAGAAAAAAAATGATGATGATGAAGATGATGATGTAGAAGTTGACGACGAATGGGAAAAAACCGAGGAGGATGATTATGATCCTGACTTCCAGGAATTTGACGTTCCTAAATCAAAAAGTAAAAAAGGCAGCGATAAAAAAGGCGGTGAGGACGATTTTGAGATAGACGATGAATTTAAATCGCTCGAACTCTTTGATGATGATTCTGACATTGATGATGATGATTTTTAGTGCCAACTAAAATCAAACACATAAATAGAACCTTTACGAAATTTGCGATTCGTGATTCAGGTCTTTACAAGAAAAAACTGCTGGCATTTGGTGAACGGGAAAATCATTTTTGTTTTCTTGATAATAATAATTATGACTTCGATTCATCTGTTGAATGCCTTGTAGGTGTTGGAGTCAAGCGTTCCATAGTTTCCGGAATAAATTCTATTAAAGAAATTGATGATTTCATTTCACACATTAATGATTATATTTTTTGTCATATTTCTTATGACCTAAAAAATAAAATAGAAAATTTAAAATCTGATCATTTTGATCCTATAGGGGTTCCTGATTATTTTTTTTTCCAACCACAAATTGTTTTCCGCCTAAATAAAGAGGAGGTGGAGATTGGCATGTTGAACGGACAGGATGCAAATAATATTTTTGAAGCAATCAACTCAATTTCTATTCCTTCAGGATTTGACGAATCTGTTATTTTAAGAGCCCGCTTTTCAAAAAAGGAATATATCTCAACTGTTAATAGCCTTCTGGAGCATATAAAATTAGGCGACTGTTATGAAGTATGTTTCTGCCAGGAATTTTTTGCGGAAAATTTTACTATTAATCCCATTCGGGTATACGAAAAGCTAACTTCATTTTCCCCCATGCCTTTTGCAGCTTTTTATAAATTCGATAAAAATTACTTACTCTGTGCAAGCCCTGAAAGGTTTTTAAAGAAAATAGCGAATCGCATTTTTTCGCAACCTATAAAAGGTACGGCACAACGGCATGCACATAATAAATTAGCTGATGAGAAGGAAAGGGAATCATTGAAAAACAGTGCAAAGGAACAAAGTGAAAATATAATGATTGTTGACCTTGTCAGAAATGATTTGTCAAAAATTTCATGTGAAGGTTCTGTGCATGTCAGTGAATATCTTAACGTTTATTCTTTTCCACAAGTACATCAATTGATTTCGACAATTGAGGGTACATTGCGTACAGATGTATCTTTTTCTGAAATCATTAAAGCTACATTTCCTATGGGCTCAATGACAGGCGCTCCAAAAAAGAAATCTATGGAGCTAATAGAAAAGTATGAAAGGTCGAAGCGAGGGCTTTACTCTGGTTCAGTTGGTTACATTTCGCCCGAAAAGAATTTTGACCTGAACGTAGTGATCCGCAGTCTGATTTACAATTCAGAAACAGGCTATCTGTCCATTCACGCAGGTTCGGCCATTACTCATTTAAGCAAAGCAGAAAATGAATTTGAAGAATGCATGGTAAAAATGCAAGCAATGGTCAGCGCGATTAGCTAAAATTTTCTTTTCTTATAAACAGTTTTTGTATCAGCTTTTATATCATTGAAGATGGC
>JBDTXP010000074.1:0-10587 GCA_040006135.1 Ginsengibacter sp.
TTTGCTAATGAAAAATACACCTTATAAATATTACTGACACTTTTTCTATTTCCTTAAATGGTGATGTTCGAATAAGAATTTACAGTTTATCAATTTAACATATCTAAATTAGCTCTGGCTTGCTTGAGTAAGATTAGTAAATCTTGAAAAGGCCATTATTCAATACTGTATTTTAAAAAAGATACTACTACTACTACTGTATTTTCTTTTTTTCCATTTTACCGAAATTCACAGTGAGGCCAATTGCTCCATTTCCCCCACGGGAAATAAGTGGGGTTCCATAAATGTAATTTTTGCTTACACCTGATACAGCAGCTTCTATGCTTAACCAGGTTGCGCCAGGTATGCTGAACTTAAGATCATAACCTAATTCGAAAAAGGAAAGTGTTTTATTATAAATATCCTGGAAGCCATAGCTTTTGAATTCATCTGCCGTGTAATCGGTATTAAATTTTCCGTACCTGACAAATGTTGGTTTTATGTAAAACGCAAAGCTGAAATTTTTTTCCGGACGAAAATTAATTGAAGGCTGCAAATAATATTTGAAAACATTCACATCATAAAAACGATTGAATGTAGAACCCGGATCTGTGCCTTTTTCCTTGATAGTGAATTTGCCACTACCTGCGCTGACCAGTAAATTAATGGTTATCGATTTCTTTTCATTTAGCGCATTAAAATAGCCACCGCCCATTTCAATAATATTTCTTTTATAATAAATTGCTTGTTCTCCTGGTTGATTATTATAATCTATATTTTTTTCATTCCGATTAAAATAGGATGTCGCAATCATCCAATGGTTGGCAATTGCATAGGCACCCTGGATATCGATTCCATCAGCCCTGCTTGTCACATTCCCGTTTCCTCCTGCGCCCGCATAATAAGCGGCAGCTTTTGAATCCCCTTTTTCAGTAAAGTATGGAATATTTGGAGTAGCTGGAGCATAGATATACCGGTACCTGGTGCAAGAAGAAAAAATAAAAATTATAAAAATTGGATAAAGGAATGTAGTCAGTTTCATCATAGGCGCTTTTGGTGGGTTAAAGATAAGCAAATAGTGAAATTGAGTTGAAGCGTTAAGAATGTAAAATGTAAAACTATTTACCTGAAATCGGTAAATAGCAGATATAATAAAGAACATTTTACTAAACGGTTACTATTTATTTCAACGTAAATTATTTTTCTTCATAATTTAGCAGCGCTATATTTTAACGCTATAGCAGAAATATTTGAATATCTTATGAGTAAAAAAACAGGAAAGAAAAAACCATCTCCTCTTATAAAAGGTGTATTGGACATTACGCGCTCAGGGATGGGATATTTGATTGCTGACGGAAGAGAAGAGGATATACTGATACGGCCCCAGGATTTTAATCATGCAATGCATGGTGACACCGTAAAAGTGAAATTAAAGGAGCATAAACATAAACGCGCTGAGGGTGAAGTGTCTGAAATTGTAGAGCGTAAACAAACTGAATTTATCGGCAGTTTGGAAGTAAGTGATTCCTTTGCCTTTTTTAAACCTGATTCTCAAAAACCCCTGCCGGATTTTTATATAAATAAAAAAAATCTGAATGGTGCAGTGAATAACGATAGGGTAGTGGTGCGGCTCCTAAAATGGGATAGTGATGAAAGAAAGCCCGAAGGCGAGGTGATAAATGTATTACAGGCAAAGAGTGCGGGAGATATGGCAATGAAGGAATTAATTATTCGAAATGGATTTCCTTTAAAATTCTCTGATGAAGTTTTGCAGGAAGTAACCCTTTTGAATGAAAAGGTAACGCCTGAAGAATTAAAAAAACGAAAGGATTGCAGGGATGTACTCACGTTTACTATTGACCCGGCAGATGCGAAAGACTTTGACGATGCACTCTCAATAAAAGTTTTAAATAATGGCGATTATGAAATTGGTATACACATCGCTGATGTAAGCCATTTTGTACTTCCGGATACAGAGTTGGACAAAGAAGGTTATGCACGTGCAACGAGTGTCTATCTCCCTGATAGAGTAAATCCAATGCTGCCGGAAAAAATAAGTAATGAACTTTGTTCCCTGCGCCCTCATGAGGAAAAATTTTGCTTCTCAGCAATTTTTATCATTAGTAATAAGGGCAGGGTGAAAGATTATTGGTTAGGGAAAACCATCATTCACAGTGACCATCGATTTAATTATGATGAAGTACAACAAATAATCGATGATGGTAAAGGGCAATATGCAGAAGAAATTTTAATCTTAAATAATTTTGCAAAGGGCTTTAGAAAGGAACGTTTTAAAAATGGCGCAATCAATTTTTCAAGCACCGAAGTGAAATTTAAATTGGATGAAACGGGGAAACCATTGGGCATCGTAGTGAAAGAAAGTAAGGAGTCTCATCAACTGATTGAAGAATTTATGTTGCTTGCCAATCGTACAGTTGCAACACATGCTTCAAAAATTAAAGTGAATAAAAAACCAATTCCTTTTCCATATCGCATACACGATAACCCCGATGAGGAAAAATTAAAACCTTTCGTGGCATTCGCCAAAAAATTTGGCTATCAGTTCGATATGCATGATCCTGATGCCATTGCAAAAAGCTTTAATCAACTAATGATTGATGTACATGGAAAGCCCGAGCAGCATGTGCTTGAGCAGTTAGGTATAAGAACGATGGCAAAAGCAATCTATACCAGTGAAAATATTGGACACTATGGTTTAGGTTTTGAAAATTATTGTCACTTTACATCTCCTATAAGACGCTATCCTGATATAATGGTGCACCGGATTCTCCAGCAAATCCTGGAAAATGAAGTAACGGTTGATAAAAAAATGGATGAGAAATGTAAACATTGCAGCGAAAGAGAACGTGCCGCAATGGAAGCAGAGCGTGCGGGTAACAAGTACAAACAGGTTGAATACATGTTAGATAAAGTTGGGGAGGATATGGATGGTGTTATAAGTGGTGTTTCTTCATTTGGATTCTGGGTAGAAACTGTAAAAGAAAAATGTGAAGGCCTGGTCAATGTGAAAGACCTTTCAGAATACGACGATTTTCGACATGATGCAGATGATTATTCACTTGTAGGATTACGTACCGGAAAAAAATTCAGAATGGGCGATACAGTGCAGATAAAATTAGTAGCTGCGAACCTGGAAAAAAGGCAATTAGATTTTGACTGGATTCCGGATATGCCACGCCGGCGGGAAAAACCTGTGAAAATCACATCAAAAAAATTTAAAACAAATCGTTGATCTCAACAGATTCTAATCGTGGCTAACATGGAAATGTCTTCTTTGAAAAAATTATCAGAATTATTTGAATTCCATTTTAAAGGAAGGCAATTTCCTGAACAACCAAAACAATTATATGATGCTGCGCAATATTTACTAACGTTGGGTGGTAAACGCATTCGGCCGATATTATGTTTAATGGCAAACGAATTATTCAGTGAAATTACTACTGACTCTTATCATGTAGCTAATGCTATTGAGTTGTTTCACAATTTTACGCTCGTACATGATGATATTATGGATAAAGCTTCTTTACGACGAGGAATGCCTACGGTACACGCGAAATATAATGAGTCAACTGCTTTGCTGGCAGGTGATGTAATGCTGGTCACGGGCTACGAACATCTGAATAAAATACAATCTAATTTTTTGCCAAGGGTATTGGGCTTATTTAATAAAACTGCTAAAGAAGTTTGCGAAGGGCAACAGATGGACATGGAGTTTGAAGATAGAGAGGACGTTTCATTTGAAGAATATGAAACTATGATCACATTGAAAACTTCGGTAGCACTTGCCGCAAGCCTGGAACTCGGGGCTATACTTGGTGGCGCGGGTATGCATAACCAGCAACATCTTTATGAATTTGGAAAATTTCTCGGAATAGCTTTCCAGGTTCAGGATGATTACCTGGACGCTTTTGGTGATCCAAAAAAATTCGGAAAAGTACATGGCGGAGATATTCTTTCAAATAAAAAAACTTTTTTATTAATACATGCGTTAAGTGCGGCTAATAAAGATGACAAGGCCGCTCTTAAAAAATTATTAGAATCTAATGATGAAGATAAAATAGCAAGGGTACTTGCGGTATATAAAGCATGTGGCGTGGATGAATGGGCAAGTAAACTGAAGCAATTATATTACGAAAAAGCTATAAACCATTTAGATGAAGTAGCGGTAATGGAAAAAAGAAAGGTAGCTCTAAGGGAATTGGCAGATTACCTGATGAATAGGAATGAGTGAGTTCTTCGTCATTTCTTTTACAAGTGCAGGATTAAAAAATCTCTGTGGTAATAAATTTAACAGGTGAAAAATCCTTTATCCTGTACCTCTATAAATCATATAATCTGTGGTTAAAAACGGATCATAATTCAACGCACTCTAACTGATTTAATCTCTCGTCCGGAATAGATGCGCCTAACCCGGGGGTTTCAGGGACTTCAACCAATCCATTTTCTTTGTATTCAATCCCGCCACTTACAGGATCATCAGCAAACATAAGTGGAGTATCAAAATCATAATAGCGTATATTCTTGCTGGTTAGTGCAAGGTGCGCATTTGCTGTCATGCCTATTTTTGATTCCATAAACCCGCCCACCTGCATATGCATTCCTGCTTTTTCAGCAAGTTTTATTATTTTCATTGCATTAGTAATGCCTGATGATTTCCCTAATTTAAGATTAAACATATCACAACTTTTCTCCGATATCAGTCTCGCAGCGTCATGATGATCGCAGCAACTTTCATCAGCCATAACAGGAATTCTGCTTTTGTTTTTTACTTTTTTCAAATTCACATGATCCCACCTCGCAATTGGTTCTTCGCAATATTGTATGTTGTATTTATATAATGAACTCAGAGTTTTAATAGCAGTTTGAACATCCCAACCCTGGTTGGCATCAATTCTTAAATCAATTTTCTTACCGACTGCATCGCGGATTGCTTTTATTCTTTCTACATCATCTTTAAAAGAGGTACCGAGTTTTACTTTAATTATTTCAAAGCCATTTTGTTTGATCAATAAAGCATCTGCTGCCATTTGTTCCGCACTACCAAGGCTTACTGTATAATCGGTTATAATTTTTTTATTCTTTTTGCCACCAAGATATTTATATAAAGGTATACCAGCTTCCTTGGCTGAGGCATCAAGCATTGCTATGTCAAAAGCACTTTTAATACTACTGTTTCCATAGATCACTTCATTCATGGCATCGAGATTTTCCTGCGCCTCATTTATATTCTTTCCCAACAATTTCTTTCCCAGTAATTGCCCTACAATAAAAGCTGTATCCTGGTTTTCTCCATTGATCGTCATGAATGGGCTACACTCTCCAAAACCTTGTAAGCCTTTGTCTGTGGTGATCTTTACAATTATATTTTCCGCATGAGTTATAGGTCCGAGAGAAATAATAAAGGGTTTTTTAAGGGGTATTGATAATTTATAAATAGAAATATTTTTTATAGCATCAGCCATTTTTGATTTTTTTTAGGATGTGAAAGTAAGATGATAATGTGAAAATCTGAAAATGTGATAATTTAAAAATTAGAATCCATTTAACCTTCACGAAAAAATTCAACAATCAATAATTCATTAATTATTCTTTTTAAAAAAATACCCTCTCCGTGGTATTGAATTAGGTTTCATAAATCACCATTTTTACAAAAAAAAAATTATGAGAAACAAATTAACTAAACTATTTGCATTACTGTTGATTGTAACAATATCCAATTGCGCTTACGCAAAGATCTGGAGATTGAATAATAACGGCAACAACCAGATTCCTGCAATTACTTCTGATTTCCCATCCTCTACCACGCTTCAACAGGCGCATGATAATGTTTCCGTGGCTAACGGCGATACAATACATGTGGAGCAAAGCCCAACCACTTATGGAAATTGCATTTTCTCAAAAAGATTAGTCCTAATTGGTGCAGGATATTTTTTAAATAGTAATCCTAATACACAGGTGAATAACAGTTGGGGTGCGACTGTTGGTAATCTCACCTTTTATACTGCTGCCAGCGCTGGCACACAAATATATGGCCTTACTACTGCCAACCTTTATATGGGAGTGAATAATTTATTAATTGGTCGTTGTAACATAACAGGCATTACCTATATCGGGAATACTTCCAATACAAATATTGATGGCATGACTTTGAGACAGAATTATTTCAATGTTTCCAGTCAAACGGCTATTCAGAATAATTCAGGAACAGGCAGTGTAACTAATATGACCATACAAAATAACATAATCGTGCCTTTAGGGTATACATCTGGAATTTCTCTTGGTGCAAATGTCAGTGGCCTAATAAAATCGAATTATGTAGCGAGCTATTATGGTGTCATTACTGTTTATAATTTTTACGTGGTTGATAATATTTGTTATTCGTCCGCCAATTCTGTAAATACTTTTTATAATTGCAATATAGAATTCAATGCAGGCAATATAGCTGCTCATTTTCAAGCTCCCAATGGCACTAATAATACGGTAGGAACTGGAAATCTGGTAAAATCTTTAGCCCAGGTTGCATTTGTCGGCGGTACCTCACCTGATGCATACTATCAATTAGGCGCAGGCTCTGAAGTAAAAACAGTGGGAAAGGATGGTGTAGATCTTGGAGTTTTCGCTGCAGATTATCCATACAAATTAAGCGGAATAGCTCCTGTACCCAATATTTATGGATTGGTGATTGACCCAATTTCTCCGGGTGCCGCTACTATACACGTAACAGTAACAGCAAAGGGAAATAATTAGAAGTAAAAATGTAGCGGCTGCAATTGTGGCCGCTTTTTTTAACCACCACAATTTTACTTGCTATGAAAAGAATATTACGTCTATACTTTACTGTTGGCCTGCTCCTGATTTTTTGTTTTGTTCAGGCACAAACTACCAAGATTCACCATTTAGAATACTTTTTTGATATAGATCCGGGCTTTGGTAATGCCTCGAGCCTGCTGGTTTCACCCGCAGTTGTCAATGTAAGTAACTATAGTTTTTCCCCCGATATAACGTCCCTTAATCGTGGCTTACATTCACTTTTTATTCGCGCGGTTGACAGTGGCTACCGGTGGAGTACCACTGTGCCTAATCTATTTTTCAAGGAAAATATTGTTGCCAACGCGATTCCAAACGCAGTTGCTGCTGAGTATTTTTTTGATACAGATCCCGGTTTTGGTTTGGCTACACCTGCAACTCTTACAGCCAATCAAACGGTTAGCTTTTCCTTTGATGGCGCCATCAATTCGTTAAGCAAAGGCTTACATAATTTATTTGTAAGAGTAAGGGATGTGAGTGGAAATTGGAGCATTACAACTAATGAAATTTTTTACAAAGAGAACGGCGTAAACAATGCCGCTCCTAATATAATTTTTGCTGAATATTTTTTTGATGCCGATCCGGGTTTTGGAAATGGAACTCCGGCCTCGGTTACTGCCGGGCAGGTTGTTACTTTTAATTTTGATGGCAGTATCTCGGGCAAGCCCCGCGGATTGCACCAATTATATGTGCGAACAAAAGATGCGAATGGCAATTGGAATCTTACAACTGAACAAACATTTTTCTACGAATCCATTATTAGCAATCCTATACCAAACGTGGTGGCTGCCGAATATTTCTTTGACACAGATCCGGGATTTGGTCTGGCTATTGCCACACCTGTCACAGCCGGCCAGTCTGTTAGTTTTAATTTTGATGGCGCTGTTTCGGCTTTGTCAAATGGACTTCATAACCTGTATGTACGCACGAAGGATGTAAATGGGAAATGGAGCATTACTACTAACCAGGTATTTTTCAAAGAGCCAGCTATAAATAATGCTATCCCCAATGTGATAGCGGCTGAATATTTCTTTGATAATGATCCGGGTTTTGGAAATGCAAATGCAATTTCAGTGACCGCCAGCCAAATAATTAATCCTGTGTTCAATGGAAATATAAATGCGCTTAGTATTGGCCTTCATAATTTATTTGTACGTGCTAAAGATGCCAATGGTAAATGGAGTATAACCACGAATGAATTGTTTTTCAAGGAACCTGTTATCAATAATGCTATCCCAAATATTGTAGCTGCGGAATACTACATTGATAGCGATCCGGGCTTTGGAAATGGTACTTCATTTACCGTATCACCGCAGGCACAGACAATCATTCAAGGATTTAATATTCCTGCAACAGGATTGGCTAAAGGATTACATCAAATGTTTTTACGGGTAAAGGATGCTGGTGGAAAATGGAGTATTACCAATCGATCTGTATTTTATTATGAAAAAATAATTAATAATTCTCCTTTAGGTGATATCGCTTACCTGGAATGGTTCTGGGCAACAGATCCTGGTTTTGGAAATGCCAATCATGTTACTATTCCTGCAGGCAATGAAGGACAGGCAACCACCATAGTTTTCGATGTTAACGTACCATTTGAATTTTCCGGAACTAAACAAAACCTGTACGTAAGAGTAGTGGATGATTGGAGTCTCACTACAGTCAGGCTGGTTGATTTTACATCAATTGTGTTACCGGTAACACTTTTAGAATTTAGCGCGCAGTCATCCGGAAGTAAAGTACTAACCAAATGGACAACATCCGTTGAAAAAAATTCAGCATTCTTTGATGTTGAACGTAGTGGTGATGGAGTTCATTTTAGCAAAGTAGGAAGTGTAGGTGCAAAAGGCAATAGCAATACTTCTTCAGATTATACTTTGGATGATAACACACCGCTTTCCGGATTTAATTATTACCGACTGAAGCAAGTGGATAAAGATGGGGCGTTTAAATACAGTGCTGTGGTAAAAATATTCGTTGGCGGTGGAAGAGAAGGAATTTACAGTTATCCTAATCCTGTCAGAGATCAGTTAATGGTGATGTTGCCGCTGTCGCTTTCCACTTCAAATAATCTTACCATTCAATTGTACGATAATAAAGGAGCAATGGTAATACAGAAAAGGATTAGTAGTCGCCTGACACAGTTGGGAGTAGGTATTCTCTCATCTGGTAATTATATCATCAGTGTGAGAGATCAGTCTGGAAAACAACTTTACCAGGAAAAGATTATAAAGGAATAAAGGATAAGGTGTAGGTTTATGAGATCCCGATTTAGACCTCACAGGTTTTAAAAACCTGTGAGGTCTTTTTAATTGGATTAAAAGATTGAATAAATATGAAGGCTTCTTAAAATCTCGCTAACAATTTAAAATTGATCAGCCTGGGGGTAAGCCTGTTGGGAATACTAAAAGTATTATTTGCAAAATCTTTGATCAACTGATAAGAAATAGTATTTGCCCTGTCTATGATATTAAACACCTCAAGGCTTGCCCAGATATTTTCAAAACCACTGAAAGGTGAATGGCTACGCCGCATAGATTTATCACTTAATAATAATGCACTGAAACCTATATCAGCCCTAATGTACGGCTCTATGATCAATGCATTACGATATCTTGCACTGCCCGGAATATTATAGCTCATACTACTACCATAAATAAGATTAAGATGTACTTTAAAATTTTTATTGGTGCTTAAATAATCCTGGAGAAATAATCCTAAAGTTAGAAGCCTGTCTGTGGGCCTCCTGACATAACCAACATTATTTTTTACACTATCTGCAATTTTTTGATCTTGCGTATTTGAATTAATAATTTCTCCTGCAGCATTTTTATAGGTGTAATAAAAATCATTATCCAGGTTTTCTTTTGTCTGGCTGATACCAATACTTAACCAGCTTTCCGCATCTTTTACTAATTCTGTGTAAACTCTTGTTTCCAAACCTACTGCATAAGCCTTGGCCATGTTTTCTCCAAAATATCTTATCCGCACATTATCTATATCATACGGAACTACATCCCAAAGTGATTTATAATATGCCTCAGTGGTAATTCGCATGGGCTTGCCTGCATTGGCAAGATTGTAATCAAAGCCTGTTACAAATTGAACACTCTTCTGGCTTTTTAAATTCTCGTTGATGGTTCCATCAGGCCGCCTTAACTCTCTGTAAAATGGTGGTTGATCATAGATGCCTGCGGAAATTTTAAAAATAATATCATTTTTCCATGCCGGCTTATAACTTAATTGTCCACGGGGGCTGATTAAAAATTCTTTATTGAGTGCATTATAATTGAACCGGACTCCATATTGAAAAGTAAGATCTCTTGAAGTGTTGGATATGCGTAAATTATCCTGAATATAAACACTGTATTTATTTATAGTTAAGTCAGCTGTCGATTTAAGCACTTCGCTTAACTGAACCATTTGCGGGTAAAAAGGAATAGAATATCCGGCGCTATCCTGGTATTCCCATTCATTTAATTTATCATGAATAATAGTTCTTGTAAAACCTGCGCCCCACTGGTAAAAGTGTTTTCCGCTGCTATAGCTTCCTTTGTGGCTGAAGGTATAATCTTCAATATGCAAATTATTTCGAGCAAAATTCTGGAACACACCTGCCCCCAACGGATTTACAATTTTTCCAAAATCAGGTTTGCTTTTATCAAAACTTCTTTCACCAAAAAGGTATGCTCCTGCAATATCAAAATTTTCTATTTCTTTATCATCATAACGGCTTGCCATCCATTTTAACCGAACTTTTTTATTAGGTGAATTAAT
>JBDTXP010000075.1:0-10374 GCA_040006135.1 Ginsengibacter sp.
CGTCCTTCCTTCATACTAACATCCTCGCCTGTACGCTTTAATATGATCACTTTTTTTACAGTTGTTTCCCCTTCAAGCGCTTCATCCATTATGTTTTTCAGATGTATCGTTTTATGACTCCTGAATGCTCCATCAGCAGTTATCGCAAACGTGCAGGAAGAATCTTCAACGCGGTCGCGAATGCTTTTGGCAGAGAAGCCACCAAATACAATATTATGAATAGCCCCTATTCTAGCGCAGGCCAGCATAGCGATTGCAAGTTCGGGAACCATAGGCATATATATGCATACACGATCGCCTCTGGAAACACCATTTTTTTTAAGCACGCAGGAGAATTCAATTACTTTATCCAGGAGTTCTTTGTAGGAAATCTTTTTTCCTTCCTCTGCCGGATCATTAGGCTCCCAAATTATTGCGGTTTTATCAGGCTGTATTTTAGCCCATTTGTCCAGGCAGTTTTCTGTGATATTTAATTTACCACCGACAAACCATTTTACCGAAGGTTCTTTAAAATTCCATTCAAGCACTTTATCCCATTTCTTTCTCCATGTAAAATTATTCTCTGCAATGGAGGCCCAGAAACCTTCAGGATCTTTTACACTTTTCTGATATGCTTCCTGGTATTCCTGTTCGGTAGTGATTTTGAAATTGGTTTTCATAATAGATATTTTAATGAATACTTTATTGTTGTCACAGATTTCACAGATTTACGCAGATTAAAAAAATGTACATTTTACTTTTTACTTTTCACCTTTTGCTCATCAAAGCTTTTGACTTCAGGGATTTCCGGTATCATTGCTCTATATAATGAATCTTCAATACTTCCCCTGATATTCAATGTACTCAATTTCAGATTTTCGCCACCATCAGGATTTACACGGTTACTCAAAAAAACATAGACCAAATTATATTTAGGATCTACCCAAATACACGTACCTGTATAACCCGTATGCCCATACGTAAGCGGAGAGGCAAAACGTGATGGATAAGGATGTTTATCTGAGGTAGTGTAATTATCTTTTTGAGGTTTATCAAAACCAAGTCCACGGCGACTTATAGAGCTGTTATAAGCAGTAAATAATTGCAGTGTTGAAGGCTTAATATATTGATGTCCATTGTAGGTGCCGCCATTTAAAAATAGCTGTAAAACCGAAGCAATATTTCCGGCACTGCTAAAAAGCCCGGCATGGCCTGCTACGCCGCCAAACATTGCTGAACCCGGGTCATGTACATCCGCGTGCAAATGTTGCATACGAAATGTTTTTTCAAATTCGGTAGGCGCTACGAGGTTAGTATCAAATCTGTCACGCGGATGAAAGCCTATGGCATGCAAGCCCATCGGTTGATAAAAATTCTTTTCTACATATTGGTCAAGAGTAAGTCCGCTAACAGCCTGAACAATCTTGCCCAGGAAAATATAATCGTTGTCACTATAAATATATTTATTCATCGGCCCAAGCTTACTATCTAATATCCGCTGATACATTGTGTCAACATAATCATTACGCAAGTATAGGTTTTGGGCAACACGCACACCGAAGGAATCATTTTTTTGAGATTGGTAATATTTTGCTGAAGGCCTTCCATCCGCATCCAATGTGGCTTTGAAGAATGGAATATAAGCAACCAAACCTGCCTGGTGTAGTAAGATCTCTTCAATAGGCAATTTTCCTTTATCACTTTTTTTAGTCCATGGTAAATAATCGCCTAACGTTTTATTCAATTTTATTTTCCCTTCATCATATAATTTCATTACTGCCAAAGTGGTGGCGCATATTTTAGTAACTGAGGCCATGTCATAAATGGAATTGAGGGTTACCTTTTCCGGGTCATTATAATTATAAGTGCCAAATGCTTTTTCATAAAATATTTTTCCATCTCTTGCTGCAAGCACCACACAACCGGGAAAAGCACCTTCAGCAATTCCTTTATTGGCTATAGAATCAATCGCCAACAATTTATCTGCATCCATACCAACTTGTGAAGGCAGAACTACGGCCATGCCTGCATGAACAATTCCACTACCATAAGGATATTTTTCGCAAACCGTCACAGGCAAAGTTCCAATCGGATTGATTTTTCCGATTAAAATATCAGCCGCTACATTTTGCGTAAGGGAATCATCTTCATAACAGGCAACAAGATTCCTTTGATCACAAAAAAATTGCAAAGCATACGGATTTCCAAAATCAAATATAACAGACGGTACTTCCTTTGCCACTTGCTGCACCAGATCAACCGCATATTGGCTTATGCCAAAATTATTGGCAGGATAACGATTATAATTATGGATGCCGATGATTACTTTTTTGTATCGCGTTTTTATTAACTGCACCGTAGATGCGATTCGTGTAGCATCTTCTTTATAATCAAAATAAAAATTATCCGCATCAAGGTCTTCATGCATCCTGGCAGCAAACTGGTTCTCCTTACTAATACCAATGCCGAGATAAGCAATTTCGTTTTGTGCATTCGCACTTTTATTTAACGGCATCAACCCTTTATCTTCATTTGACAAAAGTGTAATGGCATTTTCTGCTACTCTTGTTTTCATTTCCGGAATTCCCTTATTCAAATCGGCAGTAATATTTTCAAGAACAATTGGTTTGACATTCGCGATTCCATATTCATATTTATATCCCAATACTTTTTTACAGCGGCTATAAATATCCTCCCATGAAAGCTTGCCATCTGTAATTGCCTGCTTGATTTTTAGAATTGCATCTTCAACGTCCTCAGGTAAACAAAGCATATCATTTCCTGCAATGATAGACTGGGCAGCTATTTCACCACCTGGGAAAAATTTAGCCACACCCTTCATTCCAAGCGCATCTGTAAATGAAAGACCATCAAAATGAAGTTGATTTTGCAACAACGTAGTAACATTATTATAGGAAAGTGAAGTTGCAAGATTTTTTGTTGTATCAATAGCGGGGATATATAAATGAGCATTCATCACACTTCCAACACCCGCACCAAATAAACGTTCAAATGGATAAAGTTCCAAAGAATCTAATTGTGCCATAGTTTTATTGATAACCGGAAGATCAAGGTGCGAGTCAACAGAAACATCTCCATGGCCTGGGAAATGTTTCGCACAAGCAAGTACACCTTCATCCTGCATACCTTTCATGTAGGCAACACCAAATGATGCCACTTTATATTTGTTCTGACCGAAAGACCGGTCATTTATCACCGGATTTTTAGGGTTGTTATTTATATCCACCACCGGTGCAAAATTTACCTGTATACCGGCACGCCTGCATTGCTCACCCACCAGCTTACCATATTCGTATACCAGGCCTGAGTCTGAAACTGCACCAAGCATCATCTGGTGATTCAGCGGCATTACACTATCATAGCGCATGCCTAATCCCCACTCGCCATCTATGCAAACCATAAGAGGAGTTTGCGCTATGCTTTGGAAATAATTAATAAACTTTGACTGCTTTACAGGTGAACCCTGGAATAAAACAATGCCACCAATATTATATTTTTTGACCTGGCTGGTGATCAGTGAATCATAATAGATCGGACCGTCTTTGCTGTAACTGCTCTCGCGGAGCACCATTAACTGGGCAATCCGCTGATCATCATTAAGGCTTTTAAATACACTATCTACCCACTTTGAGCCTTCAGCTTTTATGTTGGATTGGGCGATACTGCCAATTGAATAAAATAAGAGGAAAAGAAAAGTGAGCGATTTTTTTTTCATTATTGATGCTTGTGGTGGAAAACACAAGTTACTTAATAATGTATTTTTAAAAAACACTCTTTATAAAAAAAAATGTCATCAGGAATGGCGCGTTTCAATTCGTGGAAGGATCACTTTTAATTTACATCCATTACCAGGCGAACTTTCCATTTTAAATGTTCCATTAAAAGATTGAATGCGATTCATAATGTTAGATATACCAATACCTTCTCTTTTTTTATTGATATCAAATCCTTGTCCGTTGTCACTAATGTTAATACAAATATTATCTCCACATTCCTTTACTGAAACAGCAGCTTCTGAACAATTTGAATGCTTTATAATATTATTGATATGTTCCTGTAAAATGCGATAAATATTTGTCTTAATATCTTCATCCATATTGCTGGTTACTTCATAAACCAATTGTGTTTTTATATTAGATTTCTCCAAGAGATTTTCGACAATTTTTTCTGTTAATTGCTTCAAATTAATTTCCCTTAGTGGCGTGACGTGCGTATGAGTAAGTGTGCGTATTTCAGAAATACCACTGTCAAGTAATTCAAGCGGGTATTTTATTAATTCCCTTGCATAATCGCTTTGCTTACTCCCCATACTCATGTATAAACGGGCTCCGGCCAATATCTGGTTAACATTATCATGCAATTCACGACCAATATAATTACGTTGTTTTTCCTGGCTGTTAATTATCGCGCGGGAAATTTTCTTTTGTTCTTCCAATTTTTGTTCAAGAATTTGCTGCTCCATTTTCCGCAACTCCATCTCTGCTTTCTTTACCTGGGTAAGATTAATACCAGTACCAATTAAACATTTCACACCATCAATTTCAGTCCTTAGCCCGGTAAAATAATAAGGAATGCACTCCCCTGATTTAGTATGAATATGAGATTCTATCTCCCCATAACCTTTCTCCATTACTTCCCCTATTTTATCATTGATCACACGTTGATCATTGCCATCAAAAAAATCAAGTGGCTGCATACCAGCAATTTCTTCAGCAGTAAATCCTGATATGGTTTCAAAATTTTTGTTCCACTTTAAAAACATTCCTTTTTCACTATATAAATAAAAAATTCCTGGTAAGGTGTTTATAATTACATCTGAAAGCCTTTTCTCTTTTCTTATTTCTTCTTCTGCCTTTTTTACCTCAGTAATGTCGAGCATACTTCCTACCATTTTTACAAGCCTGTTATTTTTGTCGTATACCATATATGTCCGGTCATATACATTGATCCAACCACGATTTTCGGTTTTAAATCTGTACTCTTCCAGCCAAATGTTTTTTTTCAGGCCCATAGCCGTATCGAGACTCTGTAATACATGCTTACGTTCATCTGGATGAATTCGCGTTTCCCATTTCTCTGATTCAGGTATGTCATCATTTTTATTTAAACCATATAGGGATTGATGAACTTCATTTGCCCATCTTTGTCCGGTCACCATATCTACTTCCCACACTGCATCCTGAGTGGTAGTTCCGATTAATTCAAATCTCTCATTAGTTTTTCTTAATTCTTCCTGCGTAGTTTTAAACTCTGACACGTCCCTGCCAAATGAAGCAAAAAAAGTTTTACCATCAATCTTCATTTCAGAGAGAGCAACTTCTACATCTACAATATCCCCATTCTTTTTTTTGTTTTTAGTATCAAATAATACCGTTCCTCTGTTTAGTGCTTTTTTTAAATTACGTTTTATACTTTCCTTGGTTAATTCCGGGTCAAAATCTGTCACATTCATTTTAAGCAATTCAGCTCTTGAATATCCTGAGTTTTCACTAAATGCGGCATTAATATCTACTACATTCAGATCCTCATCTGTTAGAATAAAATTGTCGCGCATATTTTCTATGATCAACGAGTTTCGAATGGCCACTTTGTGACCTTCCATTTCTTCAACCTTTCTTTGGGTGATGTCTTTATAAGTTACTGTTAATCCGTCTTTGGAAGGATAAAGATTTACTTCTACCCAATATTGATGTCGCTGACTGAATTTTTCAAAATATTGTGGAATGCCTGTTTTCAATGCTTTTTTTGCAAGCCTGTGTAAATCGTTGTTTTCATTTTCAGGGTAAAGTTCCCAGATTGATTTCCCTATAATTGTTTCTTTTACATCAGGAAATAGCTTAACAACAACATCATTCACATAATTAATAATAAAATTATGATCTAATGATACTACAGCATCAGCAATACGGCTATACGCGTTTATGAGGTTAGATTCATTACAAGGCAAATCTTTATGATTATTCTTCATTCTTTAGGGATGCCGCAAAACCGGTTTAAGTTTATACGCATTATATGTCTGGATATTGTAATGCAAATATAATATTTATAAAAAAAAATGATTTTTTTTGCTAAAACAAATATTCCTTCCTTATTTTGCTATTCACAAATGAGAAATTTGAACCATATACATCATCATTGCTGCCGGATTCCGGGAGTTTTTGTTTGATATGGTTATAAAAATAATTGATCAAGTAAAAGCTTACCGGTTGGTAAGCTTTTTTTATTTAAAAACTTAAATATGCTAAAGATCGCTGTTCAAAAGTCAGGAAGATTACATGACGAATCTATTGAGCTTCTAAAAGAATGTGGTATTCGTATTAATAATGGAAATGGACAGTTAAAAACAACTGCTACTAATTTTCCGATAGAAATTTATTTTTTGCGCGATGATGATATACCACAATATGTAGAAGATAAAGTAGCCGATCTGGGAATAGTAGGAGCAAACATTATACAAGAAAAGGGTAAAAAAGTAGAAGAGATATTACCGCTTTCGTTTGGTCAGTGCAGACTAAGTATTGCCTTACCTAAAATTAAATCTTACAATAATATACAGGATCTGCAAGGATTGAAAATAGCCACCTCCTACCCAAATATTTTAAGACAATATCTTGAAGACCAAAATGTAAGTGCGGAGGTTCATGAAATCAGCGGGTCTGTTGAAATTGCGCCGGGTATTGGATTAGCAGATGCGATTTGTGATCTTGTAAGCAGCGGGAGTACTTTATTTTCAAACGGGCTTAAAGAAGTACAGGAGGTAATGAGATCAGAAGCCATTTTAATTGGATGTAAAAACTTATCGCCTGATAAAAAAATCCTCCTGGATAAATTATTATTGAGAATAAAAGCGGTTCTAAAATCAAAAAATAATAAATACATCATGCTTAATGCGCCGGATCGCAGGTTGAAAGAAATAACCGCTGTATTACCTGGAATGAAAAGCCCCACAATAGTACCGCTGGCTGAAGAAGGCTGGAGCAGTGTACAAAGTGTAGTTAATGAAGAAGTATTTTGGGATGTGATTGAAAAACTGAAAGATCTTGATGCAGAAGGTATCCTCGTAATACCAATTGAAAAAATGATTTTATGAAAACAGCAATAAATAATATTTCAAATAATAAGATAAAACTTGACATTCAGCCTTCTATTAGAAAGTGGAATGACCTTATTGCACGACCCTATTCAAACAACGAAATACATACAAAAAAAATAAAGTCAATTTTAAAGGATGTCCGCATTAATGGTGATAAGGCATTAAAAAAATACACGTTCAAATTCGATGGTGTTAGAATTGATAATTTAAAAGTAACCGTAAAGGAAATCAATGAATCAGTCGAAATGATTTCACCGGAATTAAAGAAAGCTATTCTTCATGCTAAAAAGAATATTGAACTTTTTCATGAAGCACAAAAAGAGAAATCAATAAAAATAAAAACGGATGAAGGTGTAACATGTTGGCGCAAAAGTGTTCCAATAGAAAAAGTTGGCCTTTATATTCCGGGAGGTAATGCACCCTTATTCTCTACTTTGCTCATGCTTGCTATTCCAGCCATGGCAGCGGGTTGTAGAGAAATCATAATAACCACACCGCCAGCAAAAGATGGAACTGTACATCCGGCTTTATTGTACGTTTGCAAAATATTAGGTCTTCAAAACATTTATAAAGTTGGCGGAGCGCAAGCTATAGCAGCAATGGCATATGGAACAGAAACCATTCCATCTGTATACAAAATTTTTGGACCGGGCAATCAATTCGTAAGCACTGCAAAACAATTGGTGAACCAGGATGGAATAGCAATTGATCTTATTGCAGGGCCCAGCGAACTCGCCGTTTATGCAGATGAAAGTTGTATCCCACAACTTGTTGCAGCAGATCTATTAAGCCAGGCAGAGCATGGGCCGGATAGCCAGGTAATATTAGTTGCCTCAACAAAAGAATTGGCGACAGAAATTTCTGAATTTGTCGATGATCAAATGCAAGTATTACCAAGAAAACATTTTATTGAACAAAGCCTTAAAAACAGCAAATTTATTGTGCTAAAAAAAGCAGAAGATGCTTTTAAGTTTCTTAATCTTTATGCTCCGGAACACTTAATTATTGCTTCGGAGAAGGCGATTACTCTTTCTGAAATGGTTATCAATGCAGGGAGTGTTTTTATTGGAAATTTTTCTTCAGAATCTGCAGGCGATTACGCCACAGGAACAAACCATACTTTACCCACAAGTGGTTTCGCAAAAACACACTCCGGAGTTTCATTGGATAGCTTTGTAAAAAAAATAACCTTTCAGGAAGTGACTAAAAAAGGAATTTCAACAATTGGAAAAACAGTACAGACTCTTGCTGAATCTGAAGGATTAGATGCACATGCAGCAGCAATTACAACCCGGCTAAAATATTTAAATAAAAAATTATGAATTTCAATCTCGATCAATTAGTAAGGAAGAATATAAAGGAATTAAAACCCTATTCTTCTGCGCGGCAGGAATCGTCCGTTGAAGCAATAACTACTTTTCTGGATGCAAATGAAAACAGTTATGGCTCTCCACTACCCCGTGCTTATAACAGGTATCCTGATCCGTACCAAAAAGATGTCAAGAAATCTTTATCCATAATTAAAAATACCGGTATCGATAATATTTTTATTGGCAATGGCAGCGATGAGATCATTGATTTGTTGACACGGATTTTTTGTGTTCCGGCCGGGGATAATATTATCGTGTGTCCACCAACATATGGCATGTATGAAGTATGCGCTAAAATAAATGATGCAGAAGTGCGTAAAATAAATCTGCAAGAGGATTTCAACCTGGATGTAGATGGAATACTAAAAGCAGTAGATGAGAAAACAAAACTCATATTCATCTGCTCACCAAATAACCCTACCGGAAATGCGATGAAAAGAGAGGACATTTTTCAACTCTTAAAAAATTTTAATGGAATTGTTGTAGTAGATGAAGCCTACATAAATTTTTCTCAACAAAAATCCTTTATTGCGGAGCTCGAACAATATCCTAATTTAATTGTCCTGCAAACATTATCCAAAGCCTGGGGATTGGCAGCTTTACGACTTGGTATTGGCTATGCTTCTGCAGAATTAATTTCACTGATGAACAAAGTAAAACCTCCCTACAACATTGGTGGTGCTGCGCAGTCACTTGCCTCGGAAGCATTGCAGAATATTGCGCAGGTAAATGAATGGATCGTACAAACTACCAAAGAAAGAGATCGTTTTACAAAGGAGTTGGAAAAACTTAATGAGGTTGAAATAGTCTATCCAAGTGAAGCTAATTTTTTGTTGGTAAAATTTAAAGAAGCAGAAAAAATCTACAATCACCTTATTGAAAAAAAGATCGCAGTAAGAAATCGAAGTAAGGATGTTCATTGCAACAATTGCCTACGGATATCCATTGGCACACCTGGAGAAAATGACCTGGTGATAAATACTATGATTGAGATGGAAAAAATTGTTCCCACCAGTACTCACTTAGAAAATGAATTATCATGAAGAAAATATTATTTATAGATCGCGACGGAACGCTTATTACAGATCCACCACCAACGTACCAGGTGGACGAATTTCCAAAGCTGGAGTTTTATCCGGAAGCAATTTTTTACCTTGGGAAAATAGCACGCGAACTCGATTATGAATTGGTGATGATTACTAACCAGGACGGCCTTGGCACCGAAGTATTTCCGGACGAAACATTTTGGCCCGTACAGGATTTTATCATGCACACACTGGCGAACGAAAAGATCCATTTTAAAGAAGTTATTATCGATCGCACATTTCCTTCAGAAAACAACTTGACAAGAAAACCAGGCACCGCATTACTAAAAGAATATATTGGCAATCCTGAATATGACGTCGAACATTCATTTGTAATTGGCGATCGTGTTACAGATGTTCTCCTTGCTAAAAATCTTGGCTGTAAATGTTTTTATATTAATAATAATGAGTCGCTTGGCGCACATGAAGTAAATGTTTCAAAAAAAGAATTAGCACCATTCATTGCAATAGAAACTTCAGCATGGGAGGAAATCTACAATTACTTAAAATTACCTCCGCGAGAAGCTACAGTGATTCGGAAAACAAAAGAAACTGAAATTAATGTAAAGCTTAATTTGGATGGTACTGGAATTAGTAATATTCAGACTGGCTTATCGTTTTTCAATCACATGCTTGAACAAATATCAAAGCATGGAAATATTGACCTGGAAATATTGTGCAAAGGTGATCTTCATGTAGATGAGCATCATACAATCGAAGATACCGGCATCACTTTGGGCCAAACAATTTTAAAAGCACTCGGTGATAAAAGAGGTATCGAAAGATATGGTTTTTTATTACCCATGGATGATTGCCTCGCACAGGT
>JBDTXP010000076.1:0-9940 GCA_040006135.1 Ginsengibacter sp.
TAGGTATTTTACAGAAGCATATTTGTTTTCAATGGTTGCAAAGGTACATAGCTATACCAGTATAGAGTTTGTTTAAGCCCTGAAAGCTGCTTTGCATCCAGCAATTAACCTTTTTTTGGCAGCTGCAGTTAAATATAGAAATAAAAAAACAGGTCCTTCCCCAAAGACCTGTATTTTATAATTTCTGTTTGAATCAGAAATCAGTTAAAGTAAAAAATGTTTTTCAGAACCGTATAAGTTGTTGAGTGTCTTTTTTACCACAAATAATTTATCTATCCACGCATTCTCACTTTTGCCTTTAAATTCGCTCATCGCATGTTCTACTTTTTCCACAGTTTCCTCAGCGTTATCCAAAAGCTCGGAAGTTTTTGCTTTTAAATGATCACAAAATTCTTTACGCTCCTGTGCAGGCATTTTAAAATACCTGATCAATGCGAGGCCGGCGGCGGCTCCTAAAATAATGGCTGCAACTCTATCAGTACTTGTCATATAGAATTAAAATTTTTAGTGCTTAAATTTGTGTGAATATGATTGATATTTTTTTCTTTAAAGCTACCTTACATAAACCGTTCCTATTTTTTTTCGCCTGCATTTTGGCGATTCCGGTTATCTCCCAGGTTTTTCCTCCCCGTGTCTATCCGCAAGGATATTTTATTTACCCTGTTGTAGCCCGGGTAGGCCTTGCCGCCAATTTTGGTGAGCTACGTCCTAATCATTATCACATGGGCCTTGATTGCCGTACCGACCAGGTTGTAAATAAAAAAATCCTTGCAGCAGCCGATGGTTACATTGCAAAGGTGAGTGTAGCACCTTTTGGTTTTGGACAGGCGATCTATATTAATCATCCAAATGGTCTTACTACATTATATGGCCACTTGAATTCCTTTTACCCGGCACTTGAAAAATATGTGATAGAGCAGCAATATCTACGACAGTCCTGGCAGGTATCTCTGGATATTCCTAAAGAATTATTTCCTGTAACGAAAGGGCAATTAATTGCGCTAAGTGGTAACACTGGAGGTTCGCAGGGCCCACATTGCCATTTTGAAATCAGGGATACTAAAAGCGATAAAGTGCTGAATCCGCTATTATTTGATTTTCCGCTGCCTGATAAAGTTCCTCCATCTATTGTCCGTTTATACATGTATGATAGATGCATCAGCACCTACAGGCAAATACCTAAACAACTTCCAATAAAAAATGAGGGCCATGATTATACAACTAGCAGTAATATTATTCCTGTAAATACAGATAAAATAAGTTTTGGCATTTCTGCAAATGATAAACTCTCCGGTTCTAATAATCCAAATGGAATTTACAGTGCAGTGATTTACCTGGACGATCAACCATTGTCAGGTTTTTTGCTGGATAGTATCAGTTATGATGAGACAAGATATTTAAATGCGCATATAGATTATAAAACAAAAATGTCAGGCGGCCCATATATACAGCACCTTTCACGGTTACCAGGTTACCCGCAGGGAGTTTATAAGGATGTAAATGGCGATGGGGTAATTGAATTGAAAGACAATGATGTTCATTCGGTAAAAATTGTTGTAAAAGATGCCAATGGTAATTCCAGCATTTTAATTTTTAAAATTAAAAAAGGAATTATTAATGAAAAAGGACGCACACCAGATTCTTCACAATATTATGATCAGAAAGAATTTTTTCCAGGATTTGTAAATGTTTATGAAACTAATAATTTTCAACTTTACCTTCCTCCTGCTACACTATATGATTCTCTTCCATTTACTTATTCCGCAAAAAAGTCTGAATCAGCCACAGCATATTCTGATGTAATAACAATATTATCTGGCTTAATTCCCGCGCAGGATTTTTTTACGGTGAAAATAAAGCCCAATAGAACTATTTCTGAAACCAGTGTTGATCGAATATTGATCAAACAATCATGGGGAGCAAAAAACCAGGTGATCAAAGCTGAAAAAGAAGGTGAATGGTACAAAGCAAAATTCCGCATGTTTGGAAATTTTGAATTGATTGCTGACACAATTCCACCTGTGATTGGCGGCTTTGCGGATGGGGCCAATTTAAGCCATGCAAAAAGTATTGTATTTACTCCGAGGGATAATAATGAGGAATTAAAAAACTTCCGTGCAGAGTTGGATGGCCAGTGGCTGAGGTTTACAAATGATAAGGGCAAAACTTTCATTTATTATTTTGATGAAAAATGTGGAAGAGGAAAACATGAATTAAAAATTTCCATTGATGATGAGGCAGGTAATCGTGCTGAAAGAGTTATTCATTTTACCAGGTAAATAATAAACTAATGACACAATTAAAAGAGGGAGATAAAGCTCCTGCATTTGTAAGTGAAGACCAGGATGGCAAAAAGGTTTCGCTGAAAGATTATATTGGAAATAAGGTAGTGTTGTATTTTTATCCGCAGGATGATACTCCCACCTGCACAGTAGAAGCATGTAATCTTCGGGATAATTTTGCGCCTTTGCAAGATGCCGGATTTAAAGTAATCGGTGTAAGCCCGGACAGCGTTTCAGATCATACAAAGTTTAGGAAAAAATATAATTTACCTTTTACTTTATTAGCTGATCCTGATAAAACCATCATCGACAAATATGGCGTATGGGGTGAAAAGAATTTGTATGGCAGAAAATATATGGGATTGTTTCGTACCACATTCCTCATTAATGAAAATGGTGTGATCACGAAAATTTTTAAAAAACCAAAATCTAAAATTCATAGTGAAGAGATATTAAAAGCCGCTGAATGAAATAGCTAATGAACTACGCTATCAAAGAAAATTCTTTCATTGCCCGGATTGCCGCCAAAAAATTGAAGGCAGATAATTGTGCCATTGTTTTAGGAAGTACAATTCACCTTTACAATACTTCGAAAAGTGAATTTTTGCAAAATAAGAAATGGGTTTTACATGAAGAATGCCATATAGCTCAATTTAAGAAATATGGATTCCTGAATTTCATCTGTCGGTATTTGTGGGAAAGCATGCAAAATGGTTACGAGCAAAATAAATATGAAATAGAAGCGAGGGATGCCGAAAATATTAGCTGAGCTTCCGTAAAAATTTTATTTCATCAAAATCGTAGATCTTTTCTGTTTCTTCAAAGACAACTAATTTTCCCTCTCGGGTCACACTCATAATTGTCATATCCAATTCCTGATCATTTTTCCGAAAAATAACCTTTTCGTCTTTTCCGTAGAGTCGCTTGTTATAATCACTCAATATTTCCAAAAATTGTTCTTGCTTTAAACCATTGACATTTTCTATCAACTCACTTCGTAATTCATCAACCATTTCTTCAATTTTATAATCCAATCCAGTCTCTTTTTTAAGTGAGGTAACTTGTACCTTATTTAACTTACTGAAGTCCACCTGGTTTATATTACAGCCTACGCCCGCTACAGCCCACTGCCATAAAGTACCCTTGATCTTATTTTCTATCAATATGCCCGCTGCCTTACTGTCATTTATAAAAATATCATTAGGCCATTTTATATAAACTTTTTCGGTTGTTTTTCTTTCCAGGAATTTGCATACCGCTAAAGAAATTGCAGCGCTTAATTCAAACTGTCTTTTCAGCGGCAACCAACTCATATTCAATATAAGAGAAAGCATTACATTCTCTCCGTTTTTTGATAACCATTGATTTCCATGACGCCCCTTTCCGCTGAATTGCTCGTTAGTCACAACGGTTAGTTCATCTAAGGCCTGCTTATTTTCTATTAGGGCCATGGCATAGTTGTTGGTACTGTCGACTTTAGGCAGATGTAAAATATTTTTTGAATTTTGAGGCATTTAATTAAAATAAAATAGGGAAGGGTTTTGATAAAAAATTTACAAATACCCTTTTTAAAATTGCAATCTAAAAGATTAAATTTATTTTTGCGTTATACAAAATCACATTAGCTGCTGACTAAAATTAATACATTTGAACAAATTGAGTTTATTGGATAACAGGGAAAAATCCACAATAACCAGAATCACTAGAAATAGCAAATTATTTAAAACAATAATAAATGCTATCCTGGAAAAAAAAGGTGAAAAAATTTTAAGCCTTGATTTAAAAAAGATCCCCGAGGCAGTTACCGATTTCTTTATTATTTGCGAAGCGACTAATCCCATTCAATTGAAGGCGATTGCGGACTTTGTGGAAGACGAAGTGAAGAAAAAATGTGGAGAGGCGCCTTACAAGCATGAAGGCAGGCAGGGTGAGCAATGGATCTTAATTGATTACGTAAATATAGTAGTTCATATAATGCTTGAAGAACCACGTAAATTTTATAGATTAGAAGAGATGTGGAGCGATGCCTCTATAACGGAATATTAACATCAAAACACTATTAATTTCTTAGCTTACAATTATTATTTACCAAATAAGTATATCATAAATAACAGATATATCTAAATTATAAGAAGAACCAGACATGGTAACGGACGAACAGAAAAAAAAATCATTACAAAAACGCCTTAATCCAAACCCTACTACACCGGGCCAGGAAGAAGATCCCCGAAAGAAGCCCAAACTTAGTATTTACTGGGTTTACGGAATCGTGTTTGCACTTTTGATCGGTTATAATATATTTAGAACTACCTCAACAAATGGTGCTAAAATAATGGATACCGAATTTTACTCCATGTTGCAAAGAGGTGATGTAACAGGAATTAAAACTGTTGGAAATAAGGACCTTGTACGGGTTTCCATTGACCCTCAAAAAATAGCAGCGGATCCCGGATTTTACAGGGATTCTGTTTTTAAGGAAAATTATGCTGCTGTAAAGAATCTAAAAGGTGGAGACAATTACCAGGCTTTTTTTGGAATAATTAAAGCAGATGTATTTGCTACTCAACTTAACGATTTTTACAAAAGCCATCCTGAAATAAAGCGGGTACCGGACGATGCCGGCCCGGAGGGAGAATTATTCAGCCAGATAGTAAGTACGTTGCTTCCCATACTTTTAATCGCGCTCGTGTTTATCATGATGATGCGTAAAGTAGGCAGTGGCGGCGGTGCAGGAGGCCCAGGTGGAATCTTTAATATAGGTAAATCAAAGGCAACACTATTTGAAAAAGGTACACGCGTGAATATAAACTTTGGTGATGTAGCCGGCCTTGATGAGGCGAAAGTAGAGGTAATGGAAATAGTCGATTTTCTAAAAACCCCAAAAAAATACACAGCTCTGGGAGGAAAGATTCCTAAGGGTGCACTACTTGTCGGCCCTCCAGGTACCGGTAAAACATTATTGGCTAAAGCGATGGCAGGCGAAGCCCAGGTACCCTTCTTTAGTCTTAGCGGAAGTGACTTTGTTGAAATGTTTGTGGGTGTTGGAGCAAGTCGCGTTCGGGATCTATTTAAACAGGCAAGAGAAAAAGCTCCCTGCATTATTTTTATAGATGAGATAGATGCAATAGGACGTGCGCGCGGAAAAAATATGATGATGAGCAATGACGAGCGGGAAAATACACTCAACCAGTTGCTTGTGGAAATGGATGGTTTTGCAACAGATATCGGCATTATCATTTTGGCAGCCACTAACAGGCCAGATGTATTGGATAGCGCTTTGTTAAGGCCAGGAAGATTTGACCGGCAGATAACGATTGACCGCCCTGATTTAGTGGGACGCGAGGCTATTTTTAAAGTTCATTTACTGCCCATTAAAGTATCACAAACACTGGATGCTCATAAACTAGCTGAGCAAACACCGGGTTTTGCAGGAGCTGATATTGCGAACGTATGTAATGAGGCGGCACTTATTGCCGCACGCAAAGGAAAAGATGCAGTGGATATGTCTGATTTCCAGGATGCGATCGATCGGGTGATAGGTGGACTTGAAAAGAAAAATAAAATTATCTTACCGGAAGAAAAAGAAATAATCGCTTACCACGAAGCTGGTCACGCCATCTGTGGCTGGTTTTTAGAGCATGCTTATCCATTGTTGAAGGTAACAATTGTACCTCGAGGCACAGCAGCATTAGGATATGCACAATATACTCCTAAGGAGCAATATTTGTATAATACTGACCAGTTAATGGATCAGATTTGTATGACCTTAGGTGGACGTGCGGCTGAGACGATCTTCTTTAATAAAATATCTACCGGCGCCAGCAATGACTTGCAGCAAATCACTAAAATGGCGTATTCAATGGTAACCGTTTACGGTATGAATGATAAAGTGGGTAATGTGAGTTACTATGATCCGGCCCAGGAAAATACTTTCCAAAAACCTTTTAGTGAGGAAACAGGGAAGATGATTGATCAGGAGGTACGCGACTTGATTGCAGAAGCTTTTGTTCGCACTAAAGCTTTACTCACCGAAAAGAAACATGAAGTGGAAATACTTGCTCAGGAATTATTAAAGAGAGAAGTTTTATTTCAAAGCGATGTGGAAGCCCTGATCGGAAAAAGACCTTTTGAAGATAAGAAAGCGCTTGATTTTATAGATAATCCTAAAGAAGCTGTAGTGGACAACCCCATACATGTGGTAGATACAAAAGGACAGGAAGGATTATCATAATAAAGGTTTTCAGAGCAGAACGAGATTGATAAATTAAAATTTATTCTCTACGACTTTGCTTCATCGTCCTTGAATGAAAAACACTTTCTTACATTTCTTCTGGAAAAAAAATGAGGTGAACAATGAAAGTATCTTCATCAAAGGAAAAAATATTAAAAAAAATTAGAAAGGCACTTACTGATCAAGTGCCTTTACCTTTTCCCAAAAGTGAAGGTAATGAAAGCAATTTCCCCCCACCGGTGCATGATTTGGATATTCTTTTCGCAGAAGAATTCACGCGCCTTTCGGGAAAATTTGCATTTTGCGTAAACACAAAAGACCTCTTGGCGCAGTTAAATGTTTTATTTAAAAGCAAGAGTTGGAAAAATATATTTTGTGTTGAGGAATCATTAATTAAATTTTTAGAAGGCACGGATTGTGAACTTAATAAAACTACTCTTGCAGACTGTGATGCATCCATTACAGGATGCGAATTGCTCGTGGCCCGCACAGGAGCAGTGGTAATGAGTAGTTCCCAGACAAGTGGGCGCACAGTCAGTGCGTATGCACCTGTTCATATTTGTATAGCAGATGTATCACAACTTGTTTATGAAACAAGAGATGCACTTAAATGGATCAAAGAAAAATATGGTAAAAAGATCCCATCATTAATCACCTTTGCTGCGGGCCCCAGTCGCACTGCTGATATCGAAAAGACATTAGTTACTGGTGTACATGGGCCTGGCGAAGTTTATTTATTTCTGCTGGATAAACAATTATAACTTCCAAAAAAACGGCCCATTTAAATAATGCAAATCTCACCAGGTAAAAAGATATATTTTCTCTCAGACTTTCATCTTGGTGCACCTGATCTTGCAGGGAGTCTGGTGCGGGAGAAAAGAATAGTGCGATTCCTTGATGAGATAAAAAATGATGCAGCTTTCATCTTTATCGTGGGGGATCTTTTTGATTTTTGGTTTGAATATAAAAACGTAGTGCCCAAAGGATTTGTAAGAATATTGGGCAAACTTGCAGAGCTAACAGACAATGGGGTGGAGGTCCGCTTTTTTGTAGGTAATCACGATATGTGGATGCGGGATTATTTTGAAAGGGAATTAAACATTCCTGTTTATTATGAGCCCAAAGAATTCACCTTTAATCAAAAGACTTTTTTAATTGGACATGGAGATGGTTTAGGCCCCGGCGATCATAGATACAAATTTCTCAAGAAAGTTTTCCGCAATAAATTAATGCAACGCTTTTTTGGAATGCTGCATCCTTCATGGGGAATAGGCATGGCTAATTATTTCAGCCGACGTAGCCGCGCAGCAACAGGGCAGGAAGATGAACATTTTTTAGGAGAAGAAAAGGAATGGCTGATCATTTACGCGAGGGAAGTTTTAAAAGGAAAACAAGTGGACTATTTTATTTTCGGTCATCGGCATTTACCTATAGAATTTAAGTTGGATGAAAAAAGTGTTTATATTAACCTGGGCGATTGGATAAAATCAAATACATATGCTGTATTTGATGGCAACAGGTTGGAATTAAAATATCATCAGTCATGAAACGTGCAATTAGATTAATATTCTTCCTTGTTTTCTATTTTGCCGGCCAGTTGCCAGCTCTTGCGCAGAATGATTCGCTTTTCAGGTTGCTAAAAAAAATTAATTACCCTGTTACTTCTTTTGCTGTTGACAACCTGGGGGAGCTGTACCTGATTAACCTCGACAACCAGCTAAAAAAATTCAGTGAAAATGGCGATTCCATTGGAGTATTTAACCAGGTGACCAAGTATGGGAAGCTTACGAATGTGCAGGCACAAAATCCCTGGAAAACTTTATTGTTTTATAAGGATTTTGCAACAATAGTAATGCTGGACAAATATTTAAATGTCACAGGCAGTATAAATTTGCGCAATAAAAATATTTTTAAAGTAAATGCCTTTACAACATCCTACGATAATAATATATGGCTGTATGATGAGCAGGATAATAAGATTAAAAAAATAGACGATAACGGCAATGTTCTGATGGAGTCTACTGATTTCAGAAGGATTTTTGATGAAGCTATTTCGCCAAAGAAAATCATTGATGACAATGGGTTGCTTTATTTGTATGACCCCGAAAAGGGTTTGTACGTTTTTGATTATTACGGAAGTTTTAAAAGAAAGATCATAGAACTCCATTGGAATGATTTTGCAATCCTGGATAAGAAGATTTACGGATTTGACTCTACCCATTTCTTTGAATATCAACCTTTGACCAATGATATGATTAGCACGCAGTTTCCGGAAATAATAAAGGGTAGCAAGGAAATTAAAATTGCTAATCACCGCATCTATTCGCTCAAAGGCCAGCAACTCACTATTTTTTCGATGCAATAATTAGCAATCATTTTATTAAGGAGAAGTTTAATTTCCATCGATTTTAGATAGAAGTGGCTTGCATTTTTTATATTGCACCATGCCTTTATTACAACAGGTTTTCCTGGATAATACTATTGAAAGCTACATTGGTGTTGCTATTACTATTTCAATTGCAATTTTATTAAAGCGTTTTATTTCGAAATACTTAACAGCGATAATTTTTCGCCTTGGAAAAACGCAATGGCGGGGCATGAATAAAGCCCAGTTTGATCACATAATTATCACTCCTTTAGAGCGGATTTTCCTGGTAATAGTGATCATATTTTCTCTTGACAGTTTGAATTTTCCAAGGGATTTAATTTTTTCCATACACAAGGTTACTTCGAGAGATATTATTGATGCAATTGCTTCAGCAGTTATTATCATTACTGTTGTTTCTCTTATTTTAAAATTTATGGATTTCCTTGTTTTGGTTATTAAACATAAATCAGCGAAACCTCATTCACCAAGCGAACATCAAATACTTTTTTTCTTCAAGGATTTTTTTCGCGTGGTAATTATTATTTTCGGCATCATATTTATTTTAAAGTTTTCGCTCCGCCTGAATATCGGAAACCTGCTTACGGGCTTAAGCATTGTAGGTGCTGCACTTGCTTTATCTGCGCGGGAAAGTCTTGAAAACCTCATCGCATCTTTCGTAATATTTTTTGACAAACCTTTCGAGACAGGTGATACGGTGAAAGTAAATAACATAACCGGTTCAGTAGAACGAATCGGTTTGCGAAGCACACGAATAAGAACTCCTGAAAAATCCCTGGTAACAGTCCCTAACAAACAAATGGTGGATAGCATTTTAGATAACTGGAGTAGCAGAAATCTTGTGAGAAATGAAATAAAAACAGTACTATCTTCTCATTCTACTTCAGAAGAACTTCAGAAAGCCATTGATGGTATTAAAGAAATATTATCAGGTAAAAAAAACATAGCAACCTTTACAGTCTTTCTGCAGGAAATAAATAATGATAATGCGCTGATCTCATCAGTTTACTTTACTCCTCTTGATTTACCTATCAATGAAGT
>JBDTXP010000077.1:0-9813 GCA_040006135.1 Ginsengibacter sp.
TGAAAAAGAGACAAGCAATGAAATCGCTATTGTTACTATTCAGAAATCGTGGGCCACAAAAGAAAACTTTGATAGCCTTGTTTATGTAATTTCTAAAAATTGGGGTATTGGTAAAAATGATAAAAACAATGGTATTTTAATTGGCATTTGTACTGAACTCAGAGCAATACGAATTCAGAATGGATCCGGAATTGCAGAGAGATTGTCAGACAAAGAGACAAAAAGAATTATTGATGAAAAAATTATTCCTGAATTTAAAAAAGGTAATTATTTCAAAGGAACAAAAAGCGCGATATTAGCGTTAATGCAGAAAGTGCGTTGATTATCAGGATTAATTGAAGAATATAAATTTAAAAAATGAAATAGTTTAATTTAAGTTTTCAATCTTAACTTACCCCATCAACCTTCACCATTTTATCAATCTTACCTACTAGTCCCTGTAATACCTTACCAGGGCCACATTCAGTAAAGTGGTTTGCACCATCATCTATCATTTGATGTATAGTTTGCGTCCACTTTACCGGTCCGGTAAGTTGAGCGTTAAGATTCATTTTTATTTCCAGAGGTTCTGTCACAGCCACTGCAACTACATTTTGATAGATAGGGCAGAATGGTTTTTTAAACTCAGTCGACTCAATAGCATCAGATAATTCTTTTCTTGCAGGTTCCATAAGCGGTGAATGAAAAGCTCCGCCTACCGGTAAAACCAGGGCCCGCTTCGCCCCTGCTTCTTTTAATAAGGTACAGGCCTCTTCAATACCCTTTATCGATCCGGAAATTACAATCTGCCCCGGGCAATTATAATTGGCTGCTACAACTATCTCATGCTGCAGGTTCGCACAAATTTCTTCTACTTTTTCATCAGCCAGGCCAATCACAGCCGCCATTGATGACGGATTCATTTCACATGCTTTTTGCATCGCGTTCGCTCTTATCGCTACTAACTTGAGGGCATCGTCAAAGGTTAAACAATCATTAGCAACTAAAGCACTAAACTCACCCAAAGAATGACCAGCAACCATACCAGGCCTGTGTTTAACAAGTGCTTTAAAAAGAGCAACTGAATATATAAATATAGCTGGCTGCGTAATTTTAGTTTGTTTTAATTCTTCATCTGATCCATTAAACATGATGTCGGAAATAGAAAAACCCAGCACTTCATCAGCATCTAAAAATAATTTTTGAGCTTCTTCATTTGAATCGAATAAAGCTTTTCCCATTCCGGTAAATTGCGAACCCTGGCCCGGAAAAATAAACGCATGCTTCATATATTTTTTCTAGTTTAAATAACAGAACTATCGCCTCTTCACAAGGTCAGCCTGTATAAGATTTATAAATTCACTTCGTGAGGCGTGCTTTTCAAATTCGCCGGTAAATGCTGATGTAGTTGTTACAGAACTTTGTTTTTGTACCCCGCGCATCATCATGCATAAATGTTCTGCTTCTATTACTACGGCCACTCCTAATGGATTGAGCGTCTCTTGTATCACATTCAATATTTGAGTAGTCAGCCTTTCCTGTACCTGGAGTCTTCTTGCAAACACATCCACCACTCTTGCTAGTTTACTCAGACCTGTTATCCAGCCATTTGGAATATAAGCTATGTGTGCTTTGCCAAAAAAGGGTAACATGTGATGCTCACACATACTATACAATTCGATATTTTTTACGACGATCATTTCGCTTACATCTTCATGAAATTTTGCAGAATTCAGGATTTTTGCTGCATCCATATTATAACCTTGTGTACAATATTGCATAGCTTTCGCAATCCTTTCGGGCGTTTTTAGTAAGCCTTCTCTTTCAGGATCTTCGCCTATCAACCTTAATGTATCCCGATAATTTTCTATTAATGAATTAGTAACATCTTCATCATACTCTTCAATCTTTCTATATGCCATTCTATTTTTTTTAAGGTAATTATGCAGGATATTCTGCAAAGTTGCGGGGTGTTTCATATACGCGCACCATTAAATCCAATCCGGGCTCTATTTTTTTTCTCAATATCTCATAAATAATGAAACTTATATTTTCTACGGTTGGATTCAGATTTTTAAATTCAGGAACATCCAGGTTTAAATTTTTATGATCCATTTTATCAAGCACATTTTCTTTTACAATATCACTTAAAACTTTTAAGTCAATAACAAACCCTGTCTTTGCGCCAGGCACTCCTATAATCTTTACTTCCAATTCATAATTATGGCCATGGTAATTGGGATTGCTACACTTGCCAAAAACACGAGCGTTTTCTTCATCATTCCATGCCACATTAAAAAGCCTGTGGGCTGCATTAAAATGTTCCCTTCGATAAACTGCTACTTTTTTCTCCATTCTTTTTTATTTTATTTCACCGAAATATTCAACATATATACGTGGTGTTTCATACAATTTTATTTTGTGCAATTTTACATCATTGGGCAGGTGCAAATTCAATTGATTCCAAATGCCGATGGCAAGATTTTCTGTTGAACACATTTTACCTTTTAAGAATTCCACATCTAAATTGAGGTTTTTATGATCAATTTTTTCCAGTACAAATTCTTTGATTAGAAGGCTAAGAATTTTTACATCAAATAAAAACCCCGTGCCTTCATTGACCACTCCCTTTACAGTAACATGTAATTCATAATTATGACCATGCCAATTCTCATTTGCACATTTGCCAAACATTACCTCGTTCTTTTCCGCATCCCAGGAAGGATTGTATAATTTGTGGGCCGCGTTGAAATGTTCTATACGAGTCAGGTATATCATGAAATATTTAAATAGTGTGCAAAGGTAAACCCCGAAATGCATAAAATATTGAATACAATCCTAAAATCATTTTATGAGTATAAAACAAAAAAGGGCTAATGATGTGTGTGGTGTATTATAAATGTTGAATAGTATGTTCGAAAATCCTTCTAACTGTTTTATTCCCATAAGATTTTTCTTTGAAACACTTCACCCATCTTACAGGATGGATTGCATTAGTCACAAAGATTTCAACTGCTTCAAGCAAATCTTCTTTGGTTAATATGTTCTCTTTAACAACAAATCCATCTAATGCGAGTTTTTCCAACATCCATCGGCGCATTGTGCCGGCAATACAACCTTCTGATAAAGGCGGTGTGAAAATATTTTTTTCTTTAATGGCGAAAACATTAGCAACTGATGTGTCGCAAACACGACCAAAAGAATTAAGAACAAAAGCATCATTTAATTTTTGCTCTTTGGCAAAGCGCCCTGCCATGATGTATGGTATAAAATTATTTGATTTTAGATTAGCAAACTGATCACATGCTTTTACAGCATCGGGATAAATATCAACAAAGAGCCCGTTTTCATTCCATTCGATTTCATGTGGAAGTTGCCATGTCTCAATAATAAAATTGGGAGAATTGTTTTTACTTTCAAACACGCTGCCTTCACCACGAAACACCATCAACCTGATGCGTGCCTCTTTCTGGTGATTATTTTTTTTGAGAAGTTCGAATATTTTATCGGTAAAAAATTCCCTGCTCTTGCTTTTAGATGACTCAAACTTTAAAAGAGAAAGCCCATTAAATAGTCGCTCAAAATGATAGTCAATATTGAGGATACGTCCTTTTGATAAACGCATGGTCTCAAATAAACCATCGCCATAGCGCAATCCTGAATTGCCGGCACTAATGACAGGTTTCCCCTGGAGAAAAAATTGACCATTATAAATAAAAAACTCATTCATAAAATAATAATGAATGAGTAAAGATCAGTTTTTGAAAAGATTATGCCAACTACATTTCCTGGTCGAGTAATTTATTTTTGACAGCGTACATGATAAGGCCGGCTGTACTTTTAGATCCTGTCTTGGCTTTAAGCCTATCTCTGATTGATTCAATTGTTCGTGGGCTTAAATCAACTGCCTCAGCAATTTCGCGCGTACTTTTTTCTTCACACATAAGTCGCAGCACGGTTATCTCTTTATCATTCAACCTCATTTCATCAGCTACAGCTCCAAAAGGATTAACAACATTTTTATGGCGAAGGTTATTTAAAAGCGCTTTATTGGTGAGGGCATTAAAATAAAATTCCTGCTCATGACATACTTTAATCGCTTCATAAATTACTTCTGCATCCGACACTTTTACGAGGTAGCTATTTGCACCAAGCTCCATTAGTTTAGTCACTACACTTTGATCATCCAGTAAAGTGAGCATAATAATTTTGATGTTGGGATACAGTTTTTTCACTTCAGGTAACGCGGTAATTCCATCCATTATAGGCATTTGAATGTCGAGAAGAATTACATCGGGTTGGATAGCTTTAAGCATGTGAAGCATGTGCTGACCATTATCTGCTTCCGCAATTACTTTTATATCTTTTTTGGAAGAAAGTGCAGTCTTTACACCTGCGCGGTAAAGTACATGATCATCAACTATCATCACATTGATCACTTCTTCATTATCTTGTTTCATGGGGTAAAATACTTAATTGTTTAAATAACTATGCAAATCTCCATGTTTAATATGGTAAATCAAACAGAAGAAATACCAAAGTTATCCTATGGTAATAATACGATTAAATAAAGTAATAAAACCTGCAATATTGGAAAATACTATGCACATTCTATTTACATTTAATAATTCCTGAAATCTTTACTGAAGACTATTTCTTCTTTTGGCTTTTAGGGGCAAAAATGGCAAACATCCTTTTGCCCTCAAGTTTCGGCATACTTTCCAGGGTGCCCACATCAACTAGTCTTTCGGCAAATTTCAATAGCAGTAGTTCTCCCCTTTCTTTAAACATGATCGCTCTTCCTTTAAATTGCACATAAGCTTTTACCTTATTACCATCTTTAAGAAAATTCTCAGCATGCTTTGATTTAAAATCAAAATCATGCTCATCTGTATTGGGAGTAAATCGTATTTCTTTTACTTCTGACACTTTACTTTTCGCCTTCATATCCTTCTCACGTTTCTTTTTTTCATAAAGAAACTTATTATAATCTATCACTTTGCAAACGGGAGGATCAGCCTGAGGAGAAATTTCGACAAGGTCGAGCGAAAGATCATTCGCTATTTTTTGAGCTTCGGCTATAGGATAAACTCCTATTTCAACATTCTCACCAACAAGTCTTACTGTTGGCGATTTGATCATGTGGTTGGTTTTGTGTTCCTGTTGTTGTTCTTTTTTAAAACGTGGATTAAATGCGCCTCTCGGCCGGGGTGGAAATGCCATTAATTGATTTTAGGTTATAAATTTAATTTAATTAATTAAGAATTTTTATTATAAATGTGTAAGTCTACAACTCTTATACCATTCCTTCTCATTCCTAATCATTTTATTGGTTTTTTTTAAAAGAAATTGTAAATATGAAACTCGTTGGATATTTATACGCATAGTTACCAGGATAATCTAATTTTTATTCCCCACTTCCACTTTGATATCGTCAATTACCTCAATTAGTGTTTTAGCTCCTTCATCACCTTTACCTTGCCTCCGTACTGAAACAAGATTATCTGTTACTTCCTTCTCACCAATGATAAGCATTATGGGAATTTTTGCCAGCTCAGTGTCACGTATTTTCTTTCCAATTTTTTCACTACGATCATCTATTTCAGCACGAATATCATTATTTTTTAATTGTTGCAATACATTTTCTGAGTAGGATAAAAATTTATCGCTGATCGGTAATATTTTTACCTGAACCGGCACAAGCCACATCGGGAATTTACCGGCACAATGCTCTATAAGTACAGCTACAAATCTTTCAAGACTCCCAAAAGGTGCACGATGAATCATTACAGGCCTATGCTTTGCATTATCCTCACCAATATAGGTAAGGTCAAATCTCTCTGGTAAATTATAATCTACCTGAATAGTCCCCAGTTGCCATTTTCTGCCTATCGCATCACGAACCATAAAATCCAATTTAGGCCCGTAGAAGGCAGCCTCGCCATATTCAACCACAACATTCGGTAAGCCTTTTTCTTCAACAGCTTCAATGATAGCCTTTTCCGCAAGCGCCCAATTTTCGTCGCTTCCTATATACTTGGAATGATCTTCCCGGTCGCGTAATGAAATCTGAGCAGTGAAATCTTTAAAGCCTAAAGATTGAAATACATATAATACCAGGTCAATTACTTTTATAAATTCTTCTTTTACCTGTGATGGCATACAAAACAAATGCGCATCATCCTGGGTAAAGCCACGAACTCTAGTTAGACCATGGAGCTCTCCTGATTGCTCATATCTATACACGGTTCCAAACTCTGCAAGTCTTAATGGCAGGTCTTTGTAACTTCTCGGAACTGCTTTATAAATCTCACAATGGTGGGGGCAATTCATTGGCTTTAAGAAAAATTCTTCACCTTCAACGGGAGTTTTGATCGGCTGAAAACTATCAGCACCATACTTTTCATAATGGCCGCTGGTAACATACAAACTCTTAGAACCAATATGCGGGGTAATCACAGGCAGGTAACCTGATTCCAATTGCGCCTTCTGCATAAAATCCTGCAGCCGCTGCCTTAGCATGGCTCCTTTTGGTAGCCATAGTGGAAGACCCGCTCCTACCTTTTCAGAAAAAGTAAACAATTCCAATTCCTTACCTAACTTTCTGTGATCACGCTTCTTCGCCTCTTCCAGGAAAACAAGATATTCATCCAGTTCTTTCTGATTAGGAAAAGTAATTCCATAAATGCGGGTTAGCATTTTATTCTTTTCATCACCTTTCCAATACGCTCCCGCAATTCCTGTTAGTTTTATACCTTTTATAATTCCTGTCGAAGGAATGTGAGGTCCCCGGCATAAATCAGTGAAGTTTCCCTGGGAATAGAAAGTGATATTGCCATCTTCTAATCCTGATAGCAGATCCAACTTATACTCATCGCCCTTTTCATCAAAATATTTTACTGCGTCAGCTTTTGAAATTTCTTTTCTTTTAAATTCGTTATTCTGTCGTGCAAGCTCTTGCATCTTCTTTTCTAACCTCCCCAGGTCACTTTCCGTAATTACATTTTCACCCAAATCAATATCATAATAAAATCCTCTTTCAATAGGCGGGCCAACCCAAAACTTTACTCCCGGAAAAGTATCTTCAATTGCTTCGGCCATGAGATGCGCTGAAGAGTGCCAAAAGGTTGCTTTGGCTTTATCATCATCCCAGGTCAAAAATTTAATGGTCGCATCTTCATTGATTGGGCGTGACATATCATACACTGAGTCATTAACCTCTGCTGCAATTACTTTTCTGGCAAGGCCTTCACTAATAGACTTCGCTATTTCCAAAGAGGTAGTGCCTGCTTCAAAATTTTTTACTGCTCCGTCGGGAAATGTAACATTCATCTTTATGAAATCTTAAAAAAATTGATAAGTAAAAATAAGTGGGCAAATTTAACGAACTATTAGACAAAGAAGTTATTCCTTTGAATACCTACACAATTAATAACAATCATTTAAAAATTTTGATGGCGAAATGCTGAAATTTTTACTTTCACTATTTATACTTTTTTCTGCATCATTAGGAGTACAAGCACAGCAAGCCAGGGCTTCTGCAGTAAATTTTAATGGACAATGGAAAGGTGGTTTCCAGGATGGCCGTAATGCATATGCTGATAATAATGATGATTATGTTTATGTTTTGGAACTTACCACTCAGGGTAGTAAGGTAAGTGGTTATTCATATACATATTTTAATGGTATGGGCAAAAGATATTATACAATTTGCCGCCTAACAGGGACACTTGATCGTGCAAAAAATAAATTAGTTGTAACGGAGATAGAAAGAACAAAATATAATACACCACCAGGCTTTCAAAATTGTTTTCAAATTCATATTCTTCAATATGAAAGAGATAATAATAGTGACTCTGAATTTCTTAAAGGCACCTGGATCCCTGCTCCAAAGCAAAGCCCGGGATGCGGCAGTGGGTATACCGTTCTTTCGAGGCGGATTGTAAACCGAACTCCTTTTGGCATTAGTCCTTCAATTGCACATAAAAAGAAAGCGTCTCCTTCTCCAAAAAAAGAAACCGTAAGTAAGCCTCATAAAGTATCTCCACCTATTGTGAAGAATACTCAGGTAGATAAGCCAAAAATTCTGAAGCCTCTGGAAAGTATAGAGCAGCCCAATTTAAAGGCTGATGAAAAAATTAATTCTCAAACTAAAATTACCGAATCGACCCCACGTCTAAAAGGATTTGAAGAACGCAAAAGAAATGTTGTGAAAACTATTTCCATAAGCCAACCGGTATTCCAATTGGATTTTTATGATAATGGAGAAATAGACGGCGACTCAATTTCAGTTTTTTACAATAATAAGTTGGTGCTGTCCCATAAAAGGCTTTCTGATAAACCCATAACATTAAAACTGGCCCTCAATCCGGATGTAAAAGAAAATATAGTTACGATGTACGCGGATAACCTGGGTACTATTCCTCCAAATACTGCGGTGATGGTAGTTACGGATGGAGATAAACGCTACGAAGTAAGAATGGAATCTGACCTTGGCAAAAGTGGCAGCGTTAGTTTTGTTCGTGAACAAAAATAATGCGGGTTACTTTTTGTGCTTAATTTTTTCCGCAATTATTATGAGGCGCGGAGAATTTACAAGGTGATAATCTTCAAATTTATAGTTGCCAAAAACCTGTTTTACCTGTAATTCCTGGTAAGAAAACATTTCTGTAAAATCTCCCAAAGTAAATTTTGCTACCTTTTCCTGGTGCGTGATCGGTTCTTCCAAAGCATCATCTTCTACAATGATTTTTTTGTAAAAATGATCTTCATCAAACCATTTGGTTATATAATAATTGACATCATCAATTGTCTTTTCTGATTTATGTATTAAATTATTTTCGGCGTAGTGCACATTAATATAATCAATCACAAATGTACCACCCGGCTTTAGAGATTGGGAAATAGTGCGAATTGCATTATCATTTTCACGCCGTGTATTAAAATATCCAAAACTTGTAAAAAAATTGAATGCATAATTAAAGTAGTTTATCCAAAATGGCAACCTCATATCATGGACAAAAAAGTGAAGATTATCGCTCTCAGATTTTTTAGCTTCAAGAATACTATCTTCTGAAAGGTCGATACCAGAAACATCGAAACCTTTAGAAGCCAACTGAATTGAATGCCGTCCTCTACCGCATGCCATATCCAGCATTTTTGAATTAGAAGGAGGGTTCAGATGTGAAACCAAGCGGTTAATAAAAGCTGCAGCCTCCTCTTCATCCCTTTTAAAATATAACTTATGATAATAGGGTGAATTAAACCATTCTTTAAACCAGGGAATATTTTCAGCCATTGTATCCATTTGCTACAAAGATAAAATCTTGAGGATAGTTTTAATAATTATCATTTCTTGAATCAGAATTCACCCTAAAAACATAATACTATTACTTTTATTCCAAAATTTAGGTACTTATTTATAATAAAACCGGCTGTAATACAGCGCTTCACCTCAGTCTGCTACATTACTTCCTCTAAATTCCCCTGCATCGTTTTAAACATTATTATTAATTGACGTAATTTTGCCACCGTAAAAAATAGTCACAGTGGCATTGATAAAAAGTATTTCCGGAATTCGCGGAACAATAGGCGGGAAACCCGGCGAAAATCTTACACCGTTAGATTTGGTAAAATTCACCTCTGCATTTGCAGCCTTTCTTGAAAGCACTAACAACAGAAAAATAGTTGTAGGCCGGGATGGGCGCATAAGTGGCAAAATGGTAAGTGATATTTGTGTGTCTACACTTGTAGCGTGCGGCTATCATGTGGTGGACTTAGGAATCACCACCACGCCTACTGTAGAGATGGCTGTTAAAAATGAGAAAGCCGCTG
>JBDTXP010000078.1:0-9785 GCA_040006135.1 Ginsengibacter sp.
CCGATTTTTACGAAACCACATTTTTCTAAAACTTTTTGCGAGCCAAAATTATCAAATGCTACGCGACCAAAAATTGGTCTGGTATTTTCAATATTTAGTAGGTGCCTTAGTGCAATTGTTGCGATTCCCTGTCTCCAATATTTTTTATCTATCCAATAAGTAATTTCTGCATCGCCTTCCATTACAAATTTTGAAATGCTACCCACGATATTTCCATCGATCAAAATTGTTTGCATATTTACTGTTGGATTCAACAGCAATGCCTCATATTTTTTCATGTAGACTTTTCTGTCTGAATGGTCTTTTGGCATAAAGGCTGCCAGGTAGCCAGCTTCAGGATCGAGTTGAAATAAAAATAGATATTCTAAATCTGAGATGGTAGTAGTTCTGAAATTGATTTCTTTTTTGGTTTTCATTAATTTACTTTGGCTTAACCCCGAGTCATCCTGGCTCTTTCAGAAATTTTTAATTTTCATTAAATAGGATTAGTGGATGAGACTCGAGCTTATGTTTAGGAAAATAGAACACTATAACTTTTAGATTCTCACTGCATCTTCTTAAAATCATGTCTGCTATACACCCCCGGCTCTGCATGGTTACCCGGTGCAAAATTCAGGTTCACATATTTTATTCCAGGTAATTCAGTGAGATTATAAACGATGGTAGCCAAATAATTTTCGGCTCCTGTGTCGCCAATATTATTAGTGAGCCTTGTGCTTTGAGGCATGCGTACATACAAGGTATCGTGGCTGACTTTATTTAAAACCAATTGCATACCAGGAAAAACATAGTTCAGTGAGTCAAGCAATTGCTGTGGTGCAAAAGTATTAATAGCGACGGTGGCAGGTTTCTTCAATTCTCTTTTTTCATTTTGAGCATTCGGCTGTACGCTCCAGAATATGTTACTGTTTATAATTTTTAAAGTCGAATCAGGATTGTCAGCAACGACTGCTGTGTCTCGTTCATTTTTATAAACTACTTCTTCTTTTGAATCATTATCTGATCCGCATGAAAATAAAAATATGCTCATCATAAACAAGAAAAGTAAATTTTTCATAATCTTTTTTGTGCTGGCAATAATAGCAAAAATAAAATCAAAAAGGATAGCCTATTGCTAAATTTAAGACGATATTTTGCCTGCGCCATGCTCTGCTGCCAAAGTCTATTTGGTCTAATACAAAACGCTGACCCGGAGGCAACCATGGTTTGCGCACAGGTGTGGCAATATCTATTCTCAATAAAAGAATAGTGAGATTAATCCTAAGGCCAACGCCTGTACCAACAGCAAGTTGATTCAGAAATTTTTTGTTGAATTCAGCACCAGGACGTAAAGTATCCTTATTGTACAACCAAATGTTACCTGCATCTACGAAAAAAGCTGCCTCCAAAATGTTATTGATGCGAAACCTGAGCTCGGTATTTAATTCCAATTTTATATCACCCGATTGGTCAGGAAAGAATTTGCTGCTGTCAGAATTTGGATCCCGATAAATTCCGGGCCCAATGGAGCGGCTCCTGAAAGCACGAATGCTATTATTACCTCCAATAAAAAACTGTTTAATAAAAGGCATTTGCCTGCTATTGCCGTAAGGGTAACCAAAGCCGGTGATGATCCTGTTGGCAAGTCTCATTTTGGTTGTGAATGCATAATAATAACGAAAGTCTAATTGTGTCTTTATGTATTGTGCGAAAGGAGCACCGATAATTCTCTTATAACCATCTACCCCTTTTTTTACAAGTACACCAGCTACATTTCCTGAAAGATCAGCCAGGCCATTAAAATAAATTCCCGTACCATAAGGATCATTCACAAGAGGGTCAATTGTGTAATTATAATTAGAACCTATTACAAATTGTGTATCAATGGCATGCTTTAAAATCGGATCTTTTAATATGCTATCAAGATAAAGTTGGGTGATATTTAAGGCACGTACATATTGAATAGATACAGGATTAAATTCCTGCGTGACTTTTAAATTGGGTTTCCAGGAATATCCTAATTCACCTTTTAAAGAATTAAGCGAATATAATTTTCTCCTGTTCAAAAGGTCATAACTCAGGCTGATAATCGATTTAGGAACGAATGCATTTGTGGTGTTGAATTTAAAAAAGGGCACAACAAATTTTGGAATACTGAACTTAACACTTCCGCCGAGGCTATAAGAATTAAAGCCACTTTGAGCTCCACTATATTGCACTTCACTTCCCGCATGGGCGGAGATATCCAATCGTTCCGCAGATCGGAAAGTATTTCGATTGCTGAAGGTGAATGAAATAAGTGAACCGACGTAGTTATTGGATTTAGTATTTCCGTTAAGTTCTAATCTTAAAGATTTTTTTGGTTGCGGCGTCAGATAATAAAACGTGTTTAATCTGCCCGTATCACTTTCCGCATTGGGTGAAACTTCAAACCTATTCTTCACAAATTTAAATACATCAAGATTAATCAGCCTGCTAAGTGTAAGGTTATGGTCTGTACGATTATAAACATCTCCACTATCAAAACGCATGATGCGCGGGAATAATTTTGGCTTGAATTTTTTTGCAGGATCTATAATATAATATCCCTGGTAAAGTATCTGGTTAATATGGCTCGTATCGTTTCTTTTCGTATTCAGCCTGAAGTTTGGATAGATATATACATTGTCAATGATGTAAGGTTTTTTAGCCTCTGTTGGAGTGTTCTCCTTGATCATCAGGTGCATATTCACTTTATGGATATCAACAGTACTATCAGCATTTACAATTAGAAGGTCTGGGTTAAAGAAATAATATCCTTCCTCTTTTAGAATTGCGTCTATGCGTAACCGTTCACCTTTCACCACTTCAAGATTAAAGGGATCGCCGGATTTTATAAGTGACTTAGATTGTGTTGCGAGTATTGCGCGGTTTACAGAAAGACTACTATCAAAATCAAAAAATACCGAATCAATATTGTAGACAGGTCCTGGTGTAAGGGTGTAGTATGCGTGTCCTTTTCTCTTCTTTACAATAGTATCGCCCGAGGCTTCTGCATTAAAATAGCCAATATTCTGCTCAAAGTTTTGCAACAGCTTTACATTGTAATCCACATTCACTGAACTAAGTAAAACGGGAGGCTGGCCAATCTTATGAAAGAATTTGCTAAGAAACCCTTTTTTCCCTGGTTTGCCGCCGAGGTTATATAAAAGCAGCTTGAATGGTATTCCTAAAAATTTACTGTTGGGTAATGGACGGGGTAAATGTTCCGTCTGATCCATTACTTTATTTTTTTCCTTTTTCGACAGGGTGCTATCTTTCACTTTTATTGAAGCGCCTGTGTACAATGCATCTCCCTTAGGTACCAGTTTAGTAGTGTTGCAAGCTCCTAAAAACAGCAACCCGCCAAATATTAGTATCAGTATATTATTTTTTCTCATCCTGCTTAGTGTTTTCCAGTGCGGCTGCTGCGGGTGTTTTAGTAGCCTCTACTTTCTGTTTCCTTTCCGCATCCTGTTTGCTTATTTCTTTATTCTTCTTTTTTATCTCTCTTTTTTTTCTGCGCTGTTCCTTACTGATTAAGATCTCTTTAAATTTATCGTAATCAATTGAAATCACGAATCCTATTCCTGTTTCGATCACATAGCCCTCAACAGTTCCAGTGTAATCATTTTTTCTATAAGCACGCAATGCGTAACGTCCATCTTTACTTAGTTTGTAATTGATATTTATGTTTCCCGCCACATTGTTTTGCTGACCGTTCACTGGTGTTGGTCCCTGGAGTTCAAAGTTGCTTCCTACAGTAATTGTAAGTCGGTCACTTAACAAGCGCTTAGTAATTCCTACATTGAAATCTGTTCGGTTTTGTAGGCTTCCGGTTGTATAATCTTGAGTGGTAGCCAGGTCAAAGTTAATATCTACCCCGTCTATTAATCCAGCCGTAAGATTATTTAATTGCTCTGTTAGCAAACGGCTTACACTTTGCCTTGCGAATGTACCTGCATCAAGACCGCTGCCACTGCTATTATCGAATGGGTTTTGACCAACAAACCGGTTTAATAATAATAATGCAAAAACCTGTTTTGTAATTTCTGCAGGTTCCTGTCGTAATTGTGAAAGTTTTGCTCTTGTGGTGTTAAGCACAACATCAGATACATTATAGTTTTTATCTTCCGGAAGTACAATATCAAAACTTATTTGTGGCTTCAGCAATTCGCCCCTCATTTCCAGGTGTACTTCAAATGGCAATTTCTGTTTGTACAAGACCGGGTTACCTTCAGTTTGTCCTTGCACCAAATCAAGAGGTGCGGTATTAGCAATATATATTGCCGTTACAGCTAACTGTGCTGTTGTAGGGTCTCCTGTCCAAACGATCCTGCTCCCCTTTTGTATTAAAAATTTCCTTTTAATGAAATTGTAACTCAGGTCATACGAACCTTCATCTATTTCATAAGAGCCGGTCAATGTAATTTTTCCACTCGCATCAATTCCTCCCGTTAATTGTGCAATCCCTCTTAATTTTAAGAAATCGCCATTTGCCTGGTCCACGATCATATTAAAAGTGGCGAGCCTGCTTACATTAATATTTACAGAAACGTCGTAACCCACCAGCGGCGATACTTTCAGTGAATCGTAAGGTGCCATTAATAAAGAATCTTCGGCCGTAGCGCTATAATCGACAAAGCGAACAATGCCTTCTCTTTTTTCTACTCCCGGATCAGTTTGTGGAAGTACGACGGTAAAGTCAGTCTTATCATTGATAGTAAGGTCACCATCAACAATAGGATGTGCAGTGCTTCCTTTCACTGTCAGGTTGGTTGAGAAAACCATTTTTCCATAGAATAATTTATTGTCTTTATTAGTAGAATTAATAGCCTGGAAGTTGTCGCCTTTTATTCTTAAATCAAATACGTAATCAAACCAGTTTTTTGTATTTAAGGTACCATCAATTACCAGGGCATTGTCGGCCGTGTCCCGAATTGTGAATGTATTGAGTTTGATACCTTCATTATTAATAATCGCAATGGCCTCTTTATCTACCTTGAAAACATTATTGATCATCTTTACATTAAAGGCAGTATTATCAAAATTAATTTTACCATCTATATTGGGATCTTTGATGGTGCCATTAGCATTTATTTTACCATATAAGAAGCCACGGGCATCCCTGATCTGACCTTTAGTAAAACCTTCGAGGGAAGTCATTTGTAATTTAACCACATCGGCTACAAGATCGAACCTGCTGTTGGTAGGATCTACAATATATTTTCCATTTATGTTTACTTCATTGCCCCGTCCTCTAAGTGAAATATCGGCCTGGTAATTATTGGCGATATTGTTATTTATTTTTGCTGTAAGATCACCTATTGTATCCTTATAAATGCTCAGATCATTTATTATCAGGTCGCTGGTAAAGGCAGGTTGAGTGCTGATATTTTTTACAACTGCATTTCCGTTTAATAATCCTGTAACCATAAGAGAATCATTCTGCACAAAACCTGTAAGCGTAGCAATGCTGAAATTTTTAAAATCTACTTTAAGCGGCCTGTGAATTCCGTTACCTATTGAATTAAGGCTTAAAGATTCTGTGCCATGTGAGAGCACAAAATTGCTGGCCACAATATCCTTTGCGTTGTATTGAATTTCATTATCACTATTTACAGACCATTTATCATAATTCAGGAGCAGGTTTTTAGGGATTAGGGAAAAAGAATAATGGTCCCGAGATGGCTGCGCAAATAGTCCACTAAGCGTATACTTATCTACCGATTTTTGATCTTTTATTCCAAGTGAAAAATTAATTTTATTATCTTTTATATCTCCATCTATTTTGGTCGCATAAATACTAATTGATGTACCACTTTGTATCTTGTCTAAAGTTGTTTTAAATGCCAAAGAACCATTTTTAGTTCCTGCTGTTAGATTCACATTATCAATAACGGTAGTTCCGTATTTAATATAGGGCGCTTTTAATGCAACATTCCAGCCACTATCGCTTGCAAAGGTGCCATTAAGACTTATTGGTTTTATTTTTTCCAGGCCGGGGAAAAACGCGTGAATTGCATTGTTATCAACTACTCCGCCAGAAATAGTGAAATGATAAGGATCTACTTTTGCTGTATTCTTTTTTGTGCTTATAGAGAAATACGGATCAATAGCTTGTTGGAATACATCAGCCATTTGTGTCAATTTATACCGGCCTTCAATCACCGCAGAAAGGAAATCAGATTTTAAAATAAGCTGATGATTTCCATTTTGATTGTCCGCAGTTATTTCCAGGGAATCTAGTGTACTTCTTACTCCATTATTTAATAAAATAGAATGAGTAACTACTAAATGACCTGCAAGATTATCAGGATCAGTATTAGTGAAATCGCCATTTATTCTTCCGTGGTAGATGATAGGCGTGGTAGTGAAATTTAATGGTAATGTTTTAATGCTGTCAATTGTAGCGTCTATATGCACTGCAGGAAATTTCCCTTCAAACATTCCGTTTGCCGCAATGCTTGCATCAAGATTTGGATCTTTAATGATCGCTTTTATGTCATAATTTTTATTTGCGATATTTCCACTGGCAATTATGTTATGATAGGTGTAGCTGTTTAGTGTAACCACAGGAATATTAGCTGAGAAAACAGCGTTGGCCGTTTGCGGATCAAGTCCGCGGCCTTTAATTTTTATATGGCCTGTGAGTAATCCTAATTGTGGATTTTTTAATAGTTCCCGAAGCTGAATATTTTGGGCATCTATCACCATGTCATAGCGGGCATTTCTTTTATCGGTAAGATTTGAGATTGAGCCATTTAGTTTTGCTTTGCCCAGGCTGGTATTGATAGCAAGATTGGTGTTCAGGTTATTCATATTTCCTGTTATGCGTCCTGCCGCTACAATACTTTCCGGAACAGTGAATGTAGTTGGTATAGATCCACGAGGTACAATTGCCAGCAAATCACGACGTGTCGTTTTAAATTGCCTGATGTTAAGATTTACATACAATTTATTAGGATTTGGCAAACCTTTTATATTTCCGGTAAGATCAATATTTGTAGCATTAAATCCTCTCAATCTCAATCTCTGAAATTGAAGATTATTTACAGCGCCCTTAATAGCAACGTCGACGAAAAGCGTAGAATTTTGGGGAAGAGAAGACATTTGTGGCTTCATCTGGGGAACAAATGTGAGTAAGTCTTTTACGGTTATCTTACTATTTTGCAGATCAATATTTAAACCTATAACTCCAGGATCTCTTTTAATTGCCTCAAGTGACGGATAAGATATCACCGCCATATTTTTTATTTCAGATCCAGGTGTTTGAATAAATAAATTAGTAAGTGAAACACCTGTAGGATTCATTTCAAAATCAGCTGTCATATCATTCAAAACAAAGCCACTCGTATCTCTTAAGCTGGCTGATTTTACAATTGCCCTCATTGTATCTAAACTATATTCCAGTCCCGTTGCTGCAACAGAAAGATTCATCAGGTTAAGATGGCCATAGTCCATACCGAAAGGAGCATGAGGCAAAGAATTATCATCATAAATAATATGGCTGTTTACAATATTAATATCACCACTTAGAATTCTTAATGATGGGGGAGCAGGACCTTTGATAGTTGTATCTGTAGGTTTTTTATCAATTTTTGCTGTCTCAGTAGTTACTGTTACTGTAGAATTTTTCAGCGATGCATCGTTTAGTGTGATAATACTATTTTTAAGGTCTATGGTCTTAGGATGAGCCACCAGGATATCTATCACGAATTTCGTGTCCACATGCGCTGCCTCATTTTTGTACCGCACATTAAAATTGGAAAATCTCATTTCTTTATTAAAAAATTGCAAGTAATTTTCTGGTTTGGCTGCTGCATCGGCAACTACTTTCCCGACCGATTTATGCATTGGCTCGAGTTGATGAAAATAGCCTGAAACACTATCCATCACAATAGTGGGCACATTAAAGAGCAAATGTGTGGGGTCGAATGTTTTGATTTGCGCATCTAATTTGCCAAACACCATATTCATATCGTTTCCTGTGTACAGATCCTTATAAATTACGTGGGTGTTTCTTACAAAAATGCGGTCAATATTCATTTTAAGTGCAGCCGTATCCTGTACTTTAGGATTTTTTTTGTTGTCCCTGACAAAAGCATCAATTATAAATTGGAAATTAAAAGTAGAATCAGGTGGTAATCTTTTTGCTTTTACCACCATGTTATTTAATTCTATCTGCTTTATATTGATATTATTTTTCAACAAATCAAACATGCTAATGTCAACAGCGAGTTCGCCACCATACAAGAGTGTGTCTTTAGATTGATCTTCAATATATACTTTCTGTAAAGAAAGAGATGTAGGAAATTTTATATTCAACTTACCAATTTCCACTTTTGTTTTAAGCTTATGTTCCAGGTAGCTGATAACTTTTTTACGGCCAATGTTCTGCACGGCCGGTAATTGTATTAAAATTAATACCAATAAGACGAGGAAAACTAAACTAGCAATGATCCATCCGAAAATGCGCAGCAGTTTTGACAGTAAGGATCTCTTTCGTTTAGTAGCCGTTATTTCTTTTGCTTCCATAAAAGTATGTGAAAGGTACAATCAAAATATACACCAACTATTGTCTACAGACGTAAAAAACAAGGATATTCTTAAACTAAACTCAGGGGATATAAATTGAGGGCCGACAGAAACCTTTATCGCAGGTAGAAGGTGACTTTCTGAAATTTACCTTATATAAGATATTAATAAGAAATAATATTAAAGAGCCTTTTTATACCTATATTTTTAGATTAAATAATTGCAACTTTTGATCTTTGCCTTTTAAATCTACAAGTCCCAGGTCTTCTACCTGGAAATCTTTCATATGCCCAAGATCAACAAATTCCTTTGAAGCTACAAAATGATGTTTGAGTTCATTACAGGCGCTTCGTATCCGGGCTGTCGTATTCATTGTATCGCCACTCATTGCGAGGTCTTTTTTAATAACACCAATTTCGCCTACGGTTACTTCGCCTGCGTGAATGCCAACTCTGAACTCCGGGACAATTCCATATTTTCGACGGAATACTTCACTTTTTCGCTGAATGTTTTTCCTGGACTGGATAATTGTATGCAGGCTTTTGCGCGCGTTTTTTTCATTGCATTTCCAAGAACTGACAACCTCATCACCCACATACTGATATATAGTACCATCAAATTCTATTACAGCCTGGGAAATCAGGTAAATAAAATCTCTGATAAATTCGAAATAATCATGATGTCCCAGCTTTTCCGCAATTGGAGTTGAGTCTTTCAGATCTATGAACATTACGATGCGGTTCTCCTCCCGCGGATTTATATATTTTCCTGTAAGAATATCAAAGAATACTCCGGGAGAGTATTTTTCATTAATAATTAAAATTAACTGTGTTACAAAAAATATTGCAAGCCAGTAAACCACCTTTCTCAAGAGCCAGTCTTTATATAAAGCATAATCCTGCAGGTAAAGATAGGCCTCTCTAAAACTCATGTTTTGGAAAGTAATATTATTTACAAGTTGTATAAGGAAAACTATTACCAATGCAGCCAGCAGCATAATGAAACTTTTCGCCAGGAAATTGAGCCACAATGGTAGATGCCTGAGCATTTTCTTTAACCTGTAAACGAAAATATAACCCATAATCAGGCTTACTAAAAAAATGAAAAATTCTCTAAACAATAAGCTGTGCCTGTGTGGTTCCGCATCTTCACGAAACATCACAATAACAAGGTCGATAAGCGTCCAAAAAACACCAATAAAAACTATGGTGCGTAGTCTTAGCTTATTTAAATTTGATATTTTAAAAAAT
>JBDTXP010000079.1:0-9750 GCA_040006135.1 Ginsengibacter sp.
GGGTTTGCAATAAGCAATGTTCCTTTGGCTGGTGCGATCATAATTTTAAAAATAATCATAAATCACGAAAAGATAATTGAGAAGCATTATTTTTATTTTCGCTTAAACGATAATGCTTAGTTAAATAACCCATGGCAGCAGTCTGTCATCAGGTTTTCAAAGGCTTAGCTTTAAATTTGCGTGAATGAAAAAAATTTTCCCTGCCATCACTATATTGGTCTTCATCTCTGCATTGGGAATTATTTATTTTCAATACCTCTGGATCAGGCAATCGCTCCAGGATAGAGAATATCAGTTTGAGGAAACTATGAATATGGTTACCTATAATACTGCCCAGGCCCTTACTGAAGTGAAAGGAAAAATGAGTCCCTTTGATAATCATCGGAATAATGATTTACTTATTCCGCTTAATGTTTTCCCCTTTACTGTTGCACATCGTTTTAGCCGGGATGAAGTAAGAGATCTGATCAATAAATCGCTGGATAAAAATGGACTGAAGAATGTAAATTTCGAATTCGCAATTACGACCACATCCATGATTGGAGATGATTTGCAATCGCGTAATTTTTTCAATGCTTATAATGATTCTCTTAACAATAAAAGTTTCATTTTACCTATTGATGCTCCAACGGGAAGTGCCATAGAAGGTTTATCACCACAGGAGTTACTCGTGATTGTGGTACCTCATGTCCAGAATATATTATGGAAGCAAATGTCTTGGATGGTGTTTGGTGTAATACTTTTTACATGCATAATTTTCACCGCGTTTTTTATTACCATCCGGGCCCTTATTAACCAGAAAAAGTTAAGTGAAATAAAGTCGGATTTCATCAATAACATGACGCATGAATTTAAAACTCCTTTGGCTACAATATCACTTGCAGTTGATGCTCTAAAGAATGAAAAGGTAATAAATGATAGATCAAAAATGGATTATTTCTCAGGCATCATTAAAGATGAAAATAAGAGAATGAATAAGCAGGTGGAAACAATATTGCAGGCAGCCCTCTTGGATAAGCAGGAAGTGCAATTGAATTTAAAAGAACATCATGCTCATTCACTAATCCAGGCCGCCCTTAATAATATTCAACTTCCTCTCGCAGCTAAAGAAGGCCAACTAATTGTAAAACTGGATGCCACAAGAGATTGTATCATGGCAGATGATGTCCATTTTACCAATATTATCAATAACCTCCTCGATAATGCAGTTAAATACTCCAATGATGGGGTAAATATCACGTTATCCACATGCAATATCAACAATGTATTTAGAGTAAAAATTGAGGATAATGGAATTGGAATGAATAGAGAAACGCTCCAAAGAATTTTCGAAAAATTTTACAGGGCTCATACTGGTAATATCCATAATGTAAAAGGTTTTGGGCTTGGGCTTAGTTACGTAAAAACCATTGTGGACGCGCATAAGGGAAAGATCAAAGCAGAAAGTATGATCGGAAAAGGCAGCAGTTTTATTTTAGATTTTCCTCTATTAAAAAAGTCACTCACTTAAAATTTAATTTCAATCCTTTTTTTAAAATTCCAAATCCTGAATTTTAATGGAAGTGTTATGCACACTCTATTAACACCTTTTCCACTGGATATCAACGTAGATTTTTGCCCAAAATGATAGGAGATATGCTATATTCTTGGGTTATAGCACCGTGTATAAAAAAGTTTTACCAAAAAAATAATGAAAAGTGGGAAAAAGTGTTATTTTGTGGAATAAATAATTTTTTAACTCTCCTACATGTCAGGCTTTATCGGTGAATACGAGGCTACTATAGATGCAAAGGGTAGGTTTTTGCTTCCTGCGGCATTTAAAAAACAAATGCCAGAGCATAGTATTGAACCGTTTGTACTTAACAGGGGATTTGAAAAATGTTTAAGCCTATACACCGCTAAAAGTTGGAAGCCTTTATTTTCAGAATTGGCCAGGTTGAATGATTTTGAACCAAATGTAAGGCAATTCAAACGCTATTTTCTCAATGGTGCTACCGAAGTTGAGCAAGACAAAGCCGGGAGAATATTGTTACCAAAAAACTTAATGGATTATGCAGGGCTTGATAAAGATATCGTGCTCGTATCGGCTATTGACAAAATAGAAATTTGGGATAAAATAAAATACCAGGAGTTCTTTGAAACTTTTTCACCGGAGGCTTTTAGTGATTTAGCAAAACAAGTGATGGGCGGAGAAAAAATAAAGGATCAGTAATGAATGCGAAATATCATTTGCCTGTAATGCCGGCAGAAGTTATTTCCTATCTAAAAATAGATCCTTCCGGCACATACGTGGATTGCACCTTTGGCGGCGGCGGACATAGCCAGTTGATTTTAGATCATTTGAATGCAAAGGGAAAACTCATTGCATTTGACCAGGATAAAGATGCCTTACAAAATAAATTATCAGATGATCGTTTTCTTTTAATTCCGCAAAACTTTCGTCACCTTCTTCGGTTTCTTCGTCTGCACAATATTACGAGGATAAATGGATTGCTTGCCGATCTGGGAATCTCAAGTCACCAGATAGACGAACCATCGCGCGGATTTTCTACGCGATTTGAAGCACCTCTTGATATGCGAATGAAGAATGATGATAAAAAGACCGCAGCAGATATTTTAAAAAATTATTCTCAAAATGATTTGCACAAAATTTTTGAGGAATACGGTGAAGTAACCAATTCTAAGACACTTGCTAAACATATTATTGAGGCAAGATATCATCAGTCTTTATCAACAGTTACTGAATTTAAAAATGTGTTATATCCAATCGTTAAGGGAAATCCGGATAAATATTTCGCCCAGGTTTTCCAGGCTTTAAGAATTGAGGTAAATGATGAGCTGGTTGCGTTGAAAGAAATGTTGATACAGGGTACGCAGGTATTAGCAGAAGGAGGTAGAATGGTTCTTATAACTTTTCATTCTCTTGAAGACAGGATCGTTAAAAATTATTTTAAAAGTGCAGGAATAGAAGGTGAGGTAGAAGATAAAATCTATGGTAAAAAAATTCCTTCATCTCTTGAAGTGATCACTAAAAAACCAATAACTGCCTCGATGGAGGAGGTAAAGAATAATCCAAGATCAAGAAGCGCTAAACTAAGAGTTGCAGAAAAAAAAGTTTCAAAAAATATTTAAATAAATAATGGAAAAAAATAAAGATACACAAGGCCAAAAAAAAGCTACCTCAAAGAAAAGGTGGTCTTTAAAAACCAATCAGTGGATCGTGAAGAATATTCCTTTTTATTTTTTCCTGGCAGCAATTACTGTTTTATATATAGCTAACGGACACTATGCTGATAAACTCGTTAGAAAAATAAATGCAACGGACAAGAATTTGAAAGAATTAGAGTATGAGTTTAAAACGGTAAAGCGTGATGTGATATTCAGAAGTAAACAAAGTGAATTGGCAAAGGCTGTGGAACCGCTGGGTTTGAAACCACTTGTAATTCCGCCGGTTTTAATAATAGATTCAATACAAAATAAACAATAGATTTTTTGGATATAAAGAAGGATATATTATGGAGGGTGCATTTATGCTTTTTGCTCATTATAGCATTTGGCATTTTTGTGCTTGGCCGCGCTATTTATATTCAAAGAGCACAAGGAAGCTATTGGAAAGCGATGGCATCAAAGCAGCATTTAAAATATATGGATGTAGATGCAGAGAGGGGCAGTATCTATAGTGAAGATGGAAATATGCTGAGCACCTCAATTCCTATTTTTGATATTTATATTGACTTCGGTGCCGATGGATTAAGAGAAAAAAATGGTAAGCGATTTTATAAATATGTCGATTCATTAAGTAAGTCTTTTTCAAATCTTTTTAAAGACCAGGATTCAAAGGTTTATAAAAAAATATTTCTTCAGGCATACAAACAAAAGAGAAGGTACTACCCGATCAAGAAAAAAATAAGCTTTGAGCAATTTCAGGCTTTCCGTGACTTCCCTCTCGTAAATCAGGGCCGCAATAAAAGTGGAGTAATTGTAGAAGTTAGAGATAACCGGGTGAATCCATATGTATTATTAGCCAATCGTACTATTGGACTTTCAAGAGGAGATACAAGCCGGAATGTTGGCCTGGAGCGATCTTATGATAGTGTGCTTAAAGGCCAAACCGGTAAACGACTTATGAGGTATACTGCAGGGACTTATATACCTGTTGATGGAGCGGAAATTTCTCCGGAAAACGGAAAAGATGTAATTACTACCATCGATACTTACATTCAGGATGTTGCGGAGAATGCACTGCTGAAAATGATGGCATCTAACAACTCATTACACGGTACTTGCATTGTGATGGAGGTAAGTACAGGAAAAATTAAAGCGATCGCTAACCTTGGCCGTCGTCCTGATGGAGATTATCTCGAAGATTATAATTATGGTTTTGGAAGAAGTACGGAACCGGGATCTGTTTTTAAATTAGCCACTTTACTATCGTTACTGGAAGATAAATATGTAGATACCGGCACGATCGTTAATTGTGAGAATGGAGAAAAAAGTTTTCATGGACTTAGAATTCGGGACTCACATCATGGGACAGGAAATATTTCCGTAAAAGAAGCATTCGCACAATCATCAAATGTTGCTTTCGCAAAGTTAGCTGACCAGTATTATTCTGATACTCCTAATCAGTTTTATCAACATTTACATCGCTTGCGTTTAGATACTATTACAGGAATTGATATAGTTGGAGCCGCCGCGCCATTGGTTAAAAAGCCTACCAGTAAGTATTGGACAAAAACAACTATTCCTTTTATGGCGCACGGCTATGAAGAATTACTAACACCTCTTCACCTTTTGATGCTTTATAATGCTGTCGCGAATAATGGAAAAATGATGAAGCCTTATCTCGTCAATTCGATAAATGAGATGGGTCGGGAAATTGAAAGCTTTTCCCCTCAAATATTGGTTGATAAAATCTGCAGTGATGAAACATTAGGAAAATTAAGAAGTTGTATGCTACAGGTAGTGGAGGGAGAACATGGTACTGCGCATTCTTTACAAAGTAATATTTATCGATTCGCCGGTAAAACCGGTACTGCAGTTACAGCTATGGATAATCGCGGTTACAATAAAGGGAATAAAATCTATCAATCTGCTTTCATGGGATTTTTCCCTTATGATAATCCTAAATACAGTATCGCTGTAGTAATACAGAATGGGAGCGAATCGAAGTTGGCTTATGGTGGTGTTGTATCCGGGCCAGTATTCCGCGAGGTTGCCGATAAACTATATGCTTATAAAATAGAAAGAGAACCTGTAAAGAAATTTGTTGCTTCCAACGATAGCGCTTTGTATAAGATTAATGGAACAAGGACAGACTTGAATAATATTTTTTCTTACCTGAAATACAATGAGTCTACTCCAGCAGGAAATGCTTTGTGGAATTATTCATTTATTAAAAATGGAAGTGCCCAGGTTTATGCAGATGATTCATTATCCATAAAAAATAAAGTTCCAAATGTAAAAGGTATGGGATTAAAGGATGCAATATTCCTGCTTGAAAATCTTGGATTGAAAGTATTTGTTTCCGGAACGGGAAAAGTGATTTATCAATCTCTGGCTCAAAACTCAAGTGTAAATAAAGGCGAACTAATAAAACTCCAATTAAATTAAATGGCATTATTGCAAGACATATTATATGGAGTGAAAATACTAGGTGTATCCGGCACGCCGGGCATTGATGTAAAGGATCTTCAAATAAACTCGCGAAGTGTGACCAATGGAACTTGTTTCATTGCAATAAAAGGAACGCTTACAGATGGCCATCAATTTATTGACCAGGCAATAGCAGGCGGAGCTTCAAGTATAGTTTGTGAGCAATTACCTGAACAATTACAAAAGTCTGTACAATATATCCAGGTTGAAAATAGTGCAGCTGCTGCCGGCATAATGGCTCATAATTTTTACGGGCAACCTTCACAAAATCTATCATTAATCGGAGTTACAGGCACTAATGGTAAAACAACAATTGCTACGCTTCTCTACCAGCTATTTACAGGTCTTGGATATTATTGCGGCCTTATAAGTACTGTTGAAAATAAGATCGGTGATAAAACATTTAGTGCAAGCCATACTACGCCTGATCCGATTGAGCTTAATGAATTGTTAGGCCGGATGAAAGAAGCAGGATGCACACATGTTTTTATGGAGGTGAGTTCGCATGCTCTTGTTCAAAAACGTGTAGCAGGTTTAAAATTTAGCGGTGCCCTGTTTACTAATATCACACATGACCATCTTGATTATCATAAAACATTTGATGAATATATAAGCGCAAAGAAATTATTATTTGATAACCTGGATTCGGAAGCTTTTGCTATAAGCAATGCGGATGACAGGAGAGGTTCGGTCATGCTTCAAAATACTAAGGCTAAAAAATATTATTACAGTTTAAAAACTGTAGCTGAATTCAAGGGACGCATCATTGAAAATTCAATTACGGGTTTGGTATTACTCATCAATGACATTGAAGTACACTGCAGGCTCATTGGCACTTTCAACGCATATAATTTATTGGGAGTTTATGGAGCGGCAATTTGCCTTGGGCAAAATAAGGAGGATGTACTAAGGATTTTAAGCACGCTAAAAGGTGCTGAAGGCCGGTTTGATTACATCATTTCACAGCAAGATAAAATAGTCGGTATTGTAGATTATGCGCATACCCCGGATGCCTTACTAAATGTATTGGCTACTATCAAAAAGATCAGGCAGGGCGAAGAAAAAATTATTACAGTGGTGGGTTGCGGTGGCAACCGTGACAAGACCAAGCGTCCTGAAATGGCGGAGGTTGCTTGTGAATATAGTGATCGCATCATATTTACTTCTGATAATCCACGCAATGAAGAGGCTGCGGACATTATAGAAGATATGGAAAAAGGAGTTCCACTTACTGCGCGAAAAAAATGTATCTCAATTGCGGATAGAAAGGAGGCAATTAAAACTGCTGTTTCACTAGCTGGCGAAAAGGATATTTTATTGGTAGCAGGTAAGGGACATGAGAAATACCAGGAAATAAAAGGAGTGAGAAATGATTTCGATGATAAAAAAATTTTATTAGAAATGTTTTCTCTTTTAGGAAAATAAAAAAAGGATTAAAAAAATATAAATGTTGTATCACCTATTTGAATGGTTTACCAGGCACGGGATTAAGTTTCCCGGTAGCGGGTTACTCCACTTCATCACCTTCCGGGTGCTGGTAGCAGTAATATTGTCTTTGGTGATCACGACAGTGTATGGAAAGCGGCTTATAAGAATCCTTAATAAAAAGCAATTGGGCGAATCAGTTAGAAATCTTGGATTAGCTGGCGAGCAAATGAAAAGTGGTACACCTACAATGGGAGGTTTAATAATTTTACTCGGCATATTAGTGCCTACATTATTATTGGCGAACCTCGATAAAGTGTATGTGAGATTAATGCTTTTAACTACGGTATGGCTTGGCATTATTGGTTTCATTGATGATTATTTAAAAATAAAAGCACGCAAAACAGCAAAGCAAAAAGGAATTGCATATACAAAAAAAGATGCTGATGGCCTCGCCGGAAGATTTAAAATTTTCGGCCAGGTAATATTGGGAATCATTATCGGCACTACCTTATATTTTAATCCGTCAGTAAATGTAAAGCGTGAAATTATTGGCGCAAAGAATGCTGAGGTGTTGAAAAGAGGAGAGCATACTTTGCGCGAGGATACGGTCATCACCAATGGAGAAATGCATCGTTTTGTAACAGTAAAAACTCCGATCACAACCATTCCTTTTGTAAAGACACACGAGTTTAACTACGCAAGGCTTTTACCTGCTAGCCTGGAAAGTTATACCTACATTTTGTACATACTTGTTGTGATTTTCATTATTACGGCGGTATCTAACGGTGCTAATCTTACTGATGGACTTGATGGATTGGCCACAGGCGTCAGCGCTATAATTGGTGTTGGCCTCGGCATATTTGTTTTTGTGAGCAGTGATGTTCGAATAGCAGATTACCTCAACATCATGTACATACCAAACCTGAGCGAACTCGCAATTTTCATTGCAGCTTTCGTAGGAGCGTGCGTAGGCTTTTTGTGGTACAATGCATATCCGGCACAGGTTTTTATGGGTGATACAGGAAGCCTGGCGATCGGCGGAATTATCGCATCGCTGGCCATTATAGTAAGAAAAGAATTATTAATTCCTATTTTTTGTTTTGTGTTTTTAATAGAGTTGGTGAGTGTGATGTCACAGGTTACCTATTTTAAATACACCAAAAGAAAATATGGGGAAGGAAAGCGGATTTTTTTAATGAGCCCTCTACATCACCATTATCAGAAACTTGGATATCATGAAAGTAAGATAGCAGTGAGGTTTTGGGTAGTTACAATTTTATCAGTTGTGTTAGCAGTAGTTACTTTAAAGTTGAGGTAATAAAAGTGAGCAAGAGAATTTTTGTTGGTGTTAATTTTTAGAATTTTAGAATTTTAGAATGGATTTATTTGTCTCTATGAAAATGTTTTTTTAGGAAGAAAGTTTTTTTGATTGATCCGAATCTATGAAAGCTTTCCGCCCATTAAGTTCATGCTGTTGAAAAACCATTTTTTTAATTGTTGATGCTGTAAGGTATGAAGACAAGGGTAGTAGTTATGGGCGCAGGTGAGAGTGGCATCGGAGCGGCGATACTTGCAAAGAAGGAGGGATATGAAGTATTTGTAACCGATGAGCATGCTATAGCTGAGAAGTATAAAGTGGAGCTGGAAGCAAACCAGGTTTCTTTTGAAGAAAATGGAATTTCAGATGAAAAGTTGCTAAAAGCAACACTGGTAATAAAGAGTCCGGGTATCCCGGAAAAAAACAAATGGGTCAAAAAATTAAGAGCCAGAGGGATTGAAATTATAAGTGAGATAGAATTTGCATTTAGATATAAGGGAAGTAGTAAAATAGCAGCGATCACGGGGAGTAACGGGAAAACTACAACCACAGCATTACTCTATCACATTTGTAAAACTGCAGGATTATCCTGCGCTATGGTAGGAAACATCGGTTATTCATTTGCTCGGCAAGTGGCAATAGATCCGAAAGAATGGTACGTGGTAGAGATTAGTTCTTTTCAATTAGATGATATAAAAATTTTCAGGCCTGAGATTGCGATGATCACAAATATTACAGAAGACCATCTTGACAGGTACGAATACAAGTTTGAAAATTATATCAACAGCAAATTCAGGATAACTGAAAATCAGCGGGAAGAAGATGTATTGATTTATAACGACGATGATGAAATTATAAAAGAACATTTAAATAAAAATATAAAAAAGGCTCATTTATTACCCATAAGTATGAATAAAAAATTGCCGGAAGGCGCTTATATAAGCAATGCAGAAATGCATATAAAATGGAGGACCGAGGAAATGAACATGAGCGTGGAAGACTTTGCTGTAAAAGGAAAGCATAACCAGTATAACACCATGGCTGCGTCATTAGGTGCTACGGTTATGGGTATTCGCAAAGAGAAGATAAGGAGTGCGGTGCAAACTTTTGAAAGCCTCGAGCATCGCATGTCTACAGTAGGGACCATTCGTGGAGTCACTTTCATTAATGATAGTAAAGCAACGAATGTAAATAGCACCTGGTATGCATTGGAAAGTATGACACAACCAGTGATATTAATTCTTGGTGGTGTGGATAAGGGGAATGATTATTCCTTGATAAAGGATATGGTAAAAGAAAAGGTAAAAGCAATCGTGTGCCTTGGCGTAGATAATCTTAAAATACATGAA
>JBDTXP010000080.1:0-9603 GCA_040006135.1 Ginsengibacter sp.
GCCTTCCAGCCCATTATATCTACCACCTTATGCAATTTTATTTTTGCTTTTCTCAACTGTGTGCCGCGACCACTTTGCATTTGGAGTATAGGTTCCGGAAGTGTTGATACCATAACCAATCGATTATCTTTTCCTTCTTTAATGAAAGCATAACGACTCTGAAGTGTGTGAGTTTCAATTTTAAAACGCTTTACATTGTAATGTAGTTTTTCACCATCAAGGTAAACGGCTGTTATAATTTTTTCAGGATCAAACTTCTCAATCAATTTAATTGAATCGGTTTCAAAACGCTGCGTAATCTCCTGCCCTGTTAGCTCGTAAGATCCATCATCATAGATCACCAACAATTTATCATGGCCTTCAAAGTTTCCAAGCGCTATACCTTTCTCTTCAGTATTGAGCCGGCCAAATTGTTGATCAAACCATAGTTTACGCTGATCCAATGTGGATTTCCCTTTTTCTAAAAGTTTTATTGATTTTACAGGATATTTTGTTACCTGGTTTCCAATGCTGTTTCGGCTTCGTATCTCTAACGTTTCAAAATAAAAATCTAATTCTTTATTTCGTGCACTACTGCCGGGAGTGAGTAATATGCGCACCACTTCGGCTTCGCCATTAGGGTTTATTGAAAAATAATGCACTTTGCTTTTTTCATCACCTTTCGTGAGATCGTATTCTTTGTCGCGTGTAATGCCGGTTACATTAAATCTTTTTGCATAACTGATGCCCTTTTTGCCATCTGCATAGATCATGTTGTAGGTAGTACGGGCATCATTTTTATCAAATACAGCTACATGAATTATGTCTTTTCCTATAAAAACTTTATCCGCAACTTTTACCACTTTCATTTTACCTGATTTAGTAAATGCAATGATATCATCAAGATCACTACAGTCTGCAACGAATTCATCTTTTTTCAATGAGGTGCCGACAAAGCCTTCAGATAAATTCACATAAATCTTTGTATTGGCAATAGCTACAGATTTTGCCTGGATAGTATCAAATAGTTTTATCTCGGTTTTTCTTTCCCTTCCCTTACCATATTTTTTCAGCAGCTCTTCATAATAACTGATCGCATATTCGGTTAAAAATTCCAGGTGGTTTCTTACCTGTTTAATCTCTGCTTCCAAAGATTTAATTTGCGAAATAAGATCTTCAATATCAAGTTTGTAAATTCTTCTTACCGGCTTTTCCGTTAGCCGCAGAATGTCCTCACGTGAAATTTCACGCTTTAAAACCTTTTTAAATGGAACGAATGCTTTATCAATTGCAATAATAACTTTCTCCCAGGTTTCATGCTTCTTCTCCAGTTCTTTATATATTTTTTCTTCAAAAAATATTTTTTCAAGTGAGGTGAAATGCCATTTGTCCTGCAGCTCAGTTAATTTTATTTCCAACTCTGCCTTTAATAACTCACGGGTATGATCAGCCGAAAATTTTAATAACTCTTTTACTCCGCCAAAAGTTGGTTTCTTATTTTCAATTACACAGGCATTTGGAGAAATGGATACCTCACAATCGGTAAACGCATAAAGCGCATCAATGGTAATATCAGTGGATATCCCAGGCGCCAGGTCTATTTGAATCTCTACGTCCTTCGCAGTATTATCTGTAACCTTTTTAATTTTTATTTTACCTGAATCATTTGCTTTAATAATACTCTCGATCAGTTGGGTTGTTGTATTTCCATAAGGCACATCTTTAATCAATAAAGTTTTTTTATCGGCTTCTTCGATGTGCACCCTCACTCTCACTTTACCTCCGCGAATACCATCTTCATAATTTGTGACGTCCACCATTCCACCTGTAAGAAAATCCGGAAACAATTCAAATTTTTTATTCTTATAATATTTGATAGTGGCTTCAATAAGTTCACAAAAATTATGAGGTAAAATCTTTGTGGCGAGACCTACTGCTATTCCTTCCGCACCCTGCGCAAGCAAAAGGGGGAATTTCATGGGCAAGGTTACGGGTTCTTTTTTGCGGCCATCATAACTTAATTGCCACGTGGTGGTTTTATTATTATAAGCTACTTCAAGAGCAAATTTACTTGGACGCGCCTCTATATAACGCGGTGCTGCTGCATCATCGCCTGTTCTTACATCACCCCAATTTCCCTGCGTTTCGATCAATAAATCCTTCTGCCCGAGGTTTACAATTGCATCTCCAATACTTGCGTCTCCATGTGGATGGTACTGCATGCTTTGCCCGATAATGTTGGCAACTTTATTAAAGCGGCCATCATCCATTTCTTTCATTGCGTGCAAAATTCTTCTTTGCACCGGTTTCAATCCATCTTCTATCGCAGGAACTGCTCTTTCTAAAATTACATAACTGGCATAATCCAGGAACCACGTTTTATACTGTCCTGAAATACCTGCATCGCTATGTTTATAAACCTCTTTAGACTTTTTCGCCATTCATCTTCATTTTCTTTGTGAATAGCCGCAAGTTAATAAGAAGGAATTAACCTGGCTGTAAAAACCTGTAAGAGTTTGCAGCAAAGCTTTGTGCGTTGAGGAAACCTTACAGTGTTTGGAGTTATAACTTTCACCGCCAAACACTATCAGGTTTTGCTATGCTAATTTGGCCTGGGCTGCAAACGCTGATAGGTTTTTTGCTGAGCTACGATTGCCTTTGTCGCAAACACTGATTGGTTTATGTTAGTTGAGCTACGTTTTGTGCGCGTTTCAAAAACCTGTAAGGGTTTGCAGCAGAGCATCGCAAGTTGGGGAAACCTTAAAGTGTTTGGAGTTATAACTTTCACCGCCAAACACTATCAGGTTTTGCTATGCTAATTTGGCCTGGGCTGCAAACGCTGATAGGTTTTTTGCTGAGCTACGATTGCCTTTGTCGCAAACACTGATTGGTTTATGTTAGTTGAGCTACGTTTTGTGCGCGTTTCAAAAACCTGTAAGGGTTTGCAGCAGAGCATCGCAAGTTGGGGAAACCTTACAGTGTTTTGAGTTGGTGAGTTTTTATTTTTTTTCCGCACACTTCATCAGTAAAGCTGACGGGCGGCAGGATGGAAGCGGCTATCCTTTTTTTTTAACGGTTTTTTTATGCTTAGCCAAAAAAAGAAAATAGCAAACAGCCTGTACTACTGATGAGGTAGCATTCCCATACCGATCGCCCAACATTTTTTTATAATTAAAATACTATTTGACAAACATTTTTTCCATTACACCTTTATCATGACCATATATATCATCGCGAAAATTTAGCTGGCCATTCTTATCAACCCAGGCGGTGTAATATGTAATAAAAACAGGGACTGGATTTTTAAGTTGTACAAATTGTTCATTACCGCTATTCATCGCTTCATTTATTTTTTCCGGCGACCACGCTTTGTCATCCTGCAATAAATATTCAGCCATTTTTGTAGGATCGCTTAGCCTAATGCAGCCATGACTGTAGGCACGCTGATCTTTTGAGAATAAACTTTTAGCAGGGGTATCGTGAAAATAAATATTGAAAATATTAGGGAATAAAAACTTCACTTTACCCAATGAATTTTTATCACCAGGCAACTGGCGAACTTCTGGAATACCTCCCGCATTTCCATAAACTTCCATATTATGTGATTGGAGATAATTTGGATCTTTATCCATTCCCGGTAAAATTTCTTTTTTTACAATGCTGGGCGGCACGTTCCAATAAGGGCTAAATACAATAGTAGTAAGCTTATCAGAAAATAAAACAGTGTTGTGGCCCTCTTTACCAACCACAACCGGCATAGAAAAATCTTCCTTTGGACCATCATACATGTGTAGCACAAACTCCGGAATATTTACAAGAGCCAGTTTGCCGGGCGGTGTAACAGGTAACCATCGCATCCTGTTCATATTAATTAATATTTGTTGTATTCTCTCCAGCGGAGTTATATTAAACCTGGATAAAAATTCTTTCGAAATCTTACCGTCAGGAGTAAAACCTGTACGCCTTTGAAAATTTTTAATGGCCCCTTGCAAAAGTGAATCATAAACTTTCGAACTATCTTTTACTGTTAGGTCTCCTGTAAGGAAAAGATTATTTTTTAATGCTTTAATAGATGATGAACTATCACCCAACTTAAATTTTTGGGGAATACCCTGTATTTGCTGCCATTGATTACTTCTCGTTATGTCAAGATATTTTTTTAGTTGAATTTTAAGCAATTTATAAGGTTCATTTATGTCATCAAAATATTTATCATCATTGTGCTTTTTATTAATAAGTGAGTCAGCGATCTCCACTGCATCTACTTTTTTAGAAGGAATAAACCGTTCCGCCTCTTTCCTTTTGACATAACCTTTTTCAAAGTTATTACGGGTATATTCTATAAAATTTCTCGTGAGCCTTAGCTCTGTATTTACTGCATTTTTGTCTTTCGCCGAAACAGTTAGATCAGAATCTGCCATCATTCCATCCAGTTTTTTTAAGAGACTCTTTTGCTCTTTGCTTGTGTCTGCAGTAAAATTGAGTAAACTCGTAAAACCCATTGCCTGTTCTGATAGTCCGGCTGAAGAAAACCAGGCGTATTGATAATTACGTGCATTATAAAAACTGGTAATGCGACGGGATATCGAATCAGGAATACTATCCTTTGCAATAAAATTTACAACGTCCATGCTATCCAGGAAAATATCGTTGTAACTATTAGCGGATGTAATGCTAATATCTCTTTTACTTATTTTTTTCACTTTCTTTTCCTCCTTATCATGCTTAACACTTTGTTCATTACAAGCCAGGAGGAATATTACCGGGAGGAATACTAAAAATAATTTTTTCATGTCCGCGATTATACAAAAGCTGTGCCTTTAATTTGCTTTAATGTACAAACTGTTTTTCACAGTATTATTTTACAATTAAAAAGGCTTAATTCTTTGATTGTCTTGAAAATGGATAGGGAACAAACTTTATGTAGGGAATAATTCTAAAATTAATATATTGTCAATTGTACTATAAATTGCAAGACATGAGGAATTTTGATGACACATACAAACATAAAGGGTTAAGAGAAAAATTAATAAACTCAATAAGAGATAAGGGTGTGACCGATGAAAATGTTTTGGAAGCTATGATGAATATCCCACGTCATTTCTTCTTAGATACCGCTTTGGAACATATTTCTTACCAGGATAAAGCTTTTCCAATTGGCGAAGGGCAAACAATATCGCAACCATATACCGTGGCTTTTCAGACCCAACTTTTAGAGGTAAAGCCATATGATAAAATATTGGAAATAGGTACGGGTAGCGCTTACCAGGCCATTGTTTTAGCAGAAATGGGTGCAAATGTTTTTACCATAGAAAGGCAGAAAAAACTATTTGAACAAAATAAAGATACCCACCTACGTAGCAAGTATCCCAGGATTAAATATTTTTATGGAGATGGTTTTGAAGGCCTCCCTACTTTCGCACCATTCGATAAAATTTTGATTACTGCGGCCGCGCCTATTATCCCTCCAAAACTGGTGGAGCAACTTAAGGTTTTTGGAAAAATGGTAATTCCTCTTGAACAAAACGGTGTGCAAAAAATGAAACGTCTTACTAAAATGGAAGATGGAACTTTATATGAGGAGGCTTTCGCTGATTTTTCTTTCGTACCTATGCTAAAAGGAAAGAATTAAATAAGGCACATTATCTCACAAAAACTTCTTTCATCAAAAACCCCTTGAGTGTGCACCATTGAGAGATTACAATGTATCGTCCCTTTTGAGGCTGACCCTTCAATAAATATATAAACAGTAGGCCAAAAGAAGCCAACCACTTAATAAAGTATTCAATTAATTTTTTCAACATTCCCAAAGAATCTTTTTCTGATTGTAATCTTTTTTTCTCTTCATTTCCTGTTTTAAGAAAAAGAGTTTTGAAATTTTTAAGCTGAAGGCGGCGATCATCTATGTAATGATATAACCAGGCTTGCGGCACGTAATAAATTTCGTCGGATGCGCTGCTGGCTTTCAGAAAAATATATTTATCATCACTGCGAAATTTGAGATCATTATTAAAACCACCTACCTGTAACAGCAGTTCCTTTTTATAAATCATATTACAACCTGCAGGATATTTCATTCGGGTAGTAAACTTCAAAATTTCATTTCCATAATCTACTTTCCCTATAAAACCGAAAAGATATTTATTCATCCAGGTAGGCTCTTTACCACTTTCATATTTAGGAATAACCTTGCCGCCTGCGCCCTGAGCGGACTTTCTTAGAGAGAAGAATGCATGTAATTCCTTCAGATAATCCGGAGATAGAATAACATCATCATCTACATAAGCTATGATGGGGTATTTGGCTTCAGCGGCTCCGCGGTTTCGCGCAAATGATAATCCTTTATTGATTTCAAAGTAATAAGAAACGTCTAATTGTGGTTGCTTCAAAATGAATTCATCGGCTAAGGCTTTTGTATTGTCTGTGCTGGCATTATCAATAATTATTACCTGGAAGCAAGATGGGACAAGAGATTGGTTTAAAATGCTCAGCAAAGTGGATGGAAGATAGCTACACCTGTTGTAGGTACAGATAACTAATGAAATATTTAAATTTTCTATAACCATTTTAAATATCAATTGTTGTGGACCTTAATCTATTTTAACCTTAATGTGAGTTTTAAAATATTTTATATCCATTCAACATTTTTTATTAGATGACGGCAAATTACTTTTATTTTGTAATTCGATTTATCTTACATGAAAGTAATTTCTTTTCTCTCAAAATTTACGCTGATTTGTAATTTTGCTTTTCTGGTTTTTATCATTTTTAATTTGCATGGTTCTCCTCCACCAGCACCAGCGGCTAAAGATATTGTGTTTCCGCTTCCATTTTTAAAAGACCTTGTAATCATCTTAGGATTCTCTGCTGTCATAATTAATTCATTAATGTGCTTTACTTATGCGGTATTAATTATGATTGGCAAAGCACGTATGTTCCCCAAATGGATCGCCATATTAAATCTTTTTTTTCTTTTGCTTGAGATCTATTTTTTCTTTTTTAATACCCATCAATAATGATAAAACAAATACTTGAAGACAGGCCAACAAAACTTTTTATGGGGTTTATGGCTTTTTTTGTTGCGAATGCGCTTGTCGCCGAGGCAATAGGCATGAAATTATTTTCATTGGAAGGATTATTAGGTATGAAGCCGGCAAATTTTACTTTGTTTGGGCAAAGTGGTATGGCGTTTACCCTTACCTGTGGTGTAATACTTTGGCCTTTTGAATTTGTAATCACTGATATCATTAATGAATATTATGGGCCAAAAGCGGTACGTCGGATTTCAATAACTGCCGTTATTCTTATCAGCTATGCATTTTTAATGTACTTTATTGCAATAGCATTACCGCCTGCGAAGGTATGGCTGGCAAGTAGCCATGAACAGGGTGTTGAGAATATACAGGTTTCCTTCCAGGCTATTTTTGGACAAAATATGCGCATCATACTGGGAAGTATAGTTGCATTTTTGGTAAGCCAGGGAGTGGATGTATTTGTTTTTCAAAAAATAAAGAAAGTTACGGGGGATAAACATTTATGGCTAAGAGCGACAGGCTCTACACTTGTTTCTCAACTCGTGGACAGTTATATAGTTCTCTTCATCGCATTTAGTGGATTATTTTCCTGGCAATTAATTTTGGCCGTTGGCATCATGAATTATTTATACAAATTTGTACTCGCATTGTTGCTTACTCCTGCCATTTATTTTATTGAAAAAAGAATTGAAAGATATGTCGGACACGATAAAGCCAAACTGATGAAAGCGGCTGCCATGGGCAGTTATACTCGTTTTGAAAATATTCCTACTGCGGGCTAAGTTAGAGGTTGGTTTCGAGTTAGTCATTCAGATTTGAAAACGCTTAAAAAGTTTATTGCCTGCCAAATCCCTTTATTTTTATGAACCCGCTTTAATAATATTCTCTTTTTATTTTATATTTGAATTAGTTTAATGAAGAACTTATCTTTTCTTCTTACAGGATAATTTCTGAGCGCCTGCTAAAACAAAATAAAACTGTAGTCATGAAAGAAATTTTAAATGATATTTATAACCATTGTCTCGGAATGCAGAAATTGGCTGAACGTAAGAACGTTGGCATAATTGGATTTAATATCATTGTTTCACTCACGACAATTTATTTATTACAACGCGGTTTACAAGAGTACCTGCAATACTATTTATTTTTTGTGTTAGCTTGTTCGATCATCTCAATCTTCCTGGGGTTATCGGCGATTAGCGCGCAGTTAAAACGAAAAGAAACCGGCGTGCCTGATCACCAGAATCAGAATCTTTTATTCTTTGGAACCGCAGCAAAATATGCTCCTGAAAATTATCTCAATGAACTTCACAAAGCATACGGAGGTAATGAGCCTATTTCAGATTTTCAAAGAGACCGCGCCCGCCAAATCGTAGTGGTAGCACAGATTGCCTTAAGAAAATTTAAATTATTTAACGCTGCATTTTTGTGGACTATAGCAGCAATCGCAACTCCTCTCAGTGTAGTAATTTATTTATTATTATTTGACAACAAAGCATAAATTCTTTTCAATTAGGGAATAAAAAAATCCATATGCTAATTCGTTTCGCCAAATAGAATAGAGAACTACTATGATGATTGATAAAGATATTTAAGCGAAAGTAAATTAGATAAAACAGTTAGCTAAACTATTATTTCATCTGTTTTAAATATTATCTTAATAACAGAGAAACCACTACTTTATCTATCGGAAGTGAAACACTTTCGGTTGTCAATTCATTCAAATATAAAAATCGAAAACTCTCTGAATCCGCCATGGAATGTGTGGGGTCTTCCTCATGATTGCGGTTAGGTGGCTTTTGAAGTTGATGTATGATATCTGATAACAACGTCACCTTATAATAAATTGAAATGATCTGATCATCAGGATTAAAGGCACTTTGCTGGTAAAAATCGGTTGTGTAGAAATGGTCACCTACTTTTATTTCGGCATTCATTTCTTCTCTGAATTCTCTTGTAAGACATTCTCTTGTGCCCTCGCCTATCTCAAGCCCACCGCCGGGAAATTTGGTATAAAACTTACCGCGGATAATCTCATCACTTAAAAGTATCTGTTGTTGATCATTAATGAAAATGCCATAAACGCGTACATTAAACATTATCCTCTTTTATTTCTGCCGTAGCCTGGAAAACAAATTCAGCCGGACCCGTTAGCCAGATATTTTTAAAATTATTTTCGTTTATTTTTTCAAATTCCACACGAAGTTTGCCTCCCTTTGTTTTTATCTCGACTGCATTAAATCCATTGTCATTATGTGCGGCGACCAGCGCGCTGGCAGTTACTCCTGTACCACAGCTGAGTGTTTCATTTTCTACTCCCCTCTCATACGTACGTACATAGATTTCATCCTCAGCCAGGACCTGTACAAAATTCACATTTACACCTGCTTCTGAAAATTCTTTACTGTAGCGGATTGCCTTTCCTTCTTTGACAACATCGAGACCATATGCATCGCCGACAAATTTTACATAATGAGGAGAACCCGTATTTAAAAGATAATGATTCAATGAAAAATCCACCTTATCAACATCTTTCATTTTAAGGCTTATTTTTTTTTCAAAATCAATTGTGGATTCATGTGGGCCATCG
>JBDTXP010000081.1:0-9600 GCA_040006135.1 Ginsengibacter sp.
AATAATGCAATGTCGTGAAAAATGGCATCTGAGATTAAAACTGGCTTAAAGCACAATTACTCCAGGCAAATCATCTACCTTCTTCAAAGAATTATTATAAATTATTTCAGCAATCGCTGCAGGAGTCATCCATTTACTAAAATCAGCGTCAGGCATTGATTTCCTGTTTTGCGGTGTATCAATAATATTTGGAACAAGCACAATTGTTTTTACATTTTTACCGGCAGCATCAGCATTCATTATTTCTGAAAGACGAAATATCAAAGATTTGGAAAGCGCGTAGGCTATAGATTTAGTTCCTTTACCCACCTCCATGCCAGGGCGTGATCCCAATAAAAAAATAATACCACTTTCTTGCTTCATCATCTGCAAAAAAACAGGGCGTGCAATATTATAAGCCGTTTGAAAATTAAGTTCGTATTGCTTATTGATGTCTTCAATTTTGGTTTCTGCGATGCTGCCCATTGCAAAGCCGCCTGCTGTAAGTACTGCCGCGTCTATATTCCCGGAACGTTCAATTGCGGAATTTATAAAAGACTCACAGGCAGAATTATCAAGCAAGTCTAATGAAATATAATTTTCATTTTTATTTTCTGAAACTTTTGTGCTGCCGTCATGCACAGTCCCTGTAACATTCCAATTTTCACTTATAAATTTTTCTACCACCGCGTTGCCAAGATTACCGGATGCGCCGGTTACGATCAGATTTTTCATTGTTTAGTTTTGATTTATAAAGGTACGAACCGTGAGACGGCATATTAGTTGTTACTTTTATAAGTATGGAAAGTGTAAAAACTATTTGGACCATCGGGCATTCTACAAGGCCGTTTGAAGAACTGATAGAAATGCTTCGTTCCTTTAAAATAGAAATTGTAGCTGATGTAAGAAGTTTTCCAGGATCCAGAAAATTTCCACAATACAATAAAGAAATTTTAGAAAAAACATTTCCTGAAAATGATATCGAATACATTCATATAAAAAACCTTGGTGGAAGAAGAAAGGTAAATCCTGATTCAAAAAATATCGCATGGAGGCATCCTGCTTTTCGCAGCTATGCTGATTATATGGAAACAGAAGATTTTGGAAAGGGCATAACAGAATTAAAAGAAATTGCAATCCAAAAAAGACTGGCCTATATGTGCTCAGAGGCCGTGTGGTGGCGTTGCCATCGCTCAATGATCTCCGATTACCTAAAAGCTGAAGGATGGAAGGTGATGCACATTATGGCTATTGGAAAGGAAACGGAACATCCTTATACAGCACCCGCAAAAATTGTTGATGGTTGTCTGACTTATTTGGAAACGTGATGATTGGAAAATGTAAAAATGAGAAAATCAGCTAATGTGCTAATTGTGAAAATCTGCATAATTTAAAAAATTAAAATAGCGAGTTTCGATCTAGTTAGTTTATTCTTAACTTATTATTCCTCTTTTGATAAATTCCGGGAAAATATTTCAAGTAAATTTGCAAATATTTTATATATGGTTTACTTGAAAAGTTAACCAAACTTATATCAGTACATTTTTAAATCTTATGAGCACCGCAACCCAGGATATTCTTTCATTAGACGATATTAAAAATCTCGTCGATTCCTTTTATGGAAAAGTAAGAAAGGATGAATTGATAGGCCCCATCTTCAATGAGCGCATTCAGGATCGCTGGCCGACTCATTTGGCAAAAATGTATACCTTTTGGCAAACAGTTCTTCTTGGTGAACATACTTATTATGGAAGCCCTTTTCCACCTCATGCCCAGCTACCGATAGCCGAAGAGCATTTTAATAAGTGGCTGGAACTTTTCTTTGAAACTTTAGATGAACATTTTACAGGAAAAATAGCAGAGGAAGCCAAATGGCGCGCAAATAAAATGGCACAAATGTTCCAATACAAATTACAATATTATAAAAATAGCCCCGACAAAAGCCTTATTTAATCATGCTTACCGGTGATTTTCATCAACTTGCATTTAATCCCATTTGATATTTAAAATGATAGCCATTAATTTTGCGAAATCAATTTCACAAGATTTTAATGCATGGCAAGAAAGAATATTTTAAATAACGGAATACCTATATCAACTTCTTTAAAGCCTACGCTTGAGGCCGAAAATATTCAGCCCCGCATTTCACCTAACAAAAAAAGACTACTCACTATTTCCGCTCTTGCTGTGGTAGTGGCCACTTGCATCAGCTTTATTGCAAAGTTTTTGATGGACTTTTTATATTTTATCACACATCTTTCATTTTATGGTGATATCGCAATTACACACGTAACTCCTGTGGGGAATCATCTTGGATTATGGGTAATTCTGGTTCCTGCTGCCGGCGGTGTTGTAGCAGGTTTGATGGCATTGTATGGATCAAAGGCCATTCGTGGCCATGGTATTCCTGAAGCAATGGAGCAGATATTGACTAATCAAAGTAAGATTAAACCTACAATTACATACCTGAAGCCAATCTCTTCAGCGATTGTAATCGGTACTGGTGGCCCTTTTGGCGCGGAAGGTCCGATCATTGCAACAGGTGGCGCTCTTGGTTCTACTCTTGGGCAGTTATTAAAAATCTCACATAACGAACGTAAAATTTTATTGGCCGCAGGCGCTACAGCAGGTATGGCCGCTATTTTTGGCAGTCCTATCGCTTCTATTTTTTTAGCAATAGAATTATTGCTTTTTGAATTTTCTCCTCGTTCTATTATACCAGTATCGCTCGCATGTATCACTGGTGCGGCGGGGCATCATTTTTTATTTGGAGCTGGTCCTGTTTTCCCGATTGGCCACGCTTTGGAAGCGCCGGGCAATACTGCACTTTTAGTTTATAGTATTTTAGGATTGATTACAGGATTACTTTCTGTTTTTGTTACTAAAATAGTTTACTGGGTAGAAGATGGTTTTGAAAAGCTTCCTATTCATTGGATGTGGTGGCCTGCAATAGGCGGGCTTTTCGTAGGTATCATCGGCTATTTTTCGCCACGCACATTAGGAGTTGGATATGAAAATATAACAGATGTTTTATCAGGAACGCTGCCTATACAGATCGTACTTTCTTTATGTATATTAAAATTTGTTTCATGGGCTATCGCACTGGGTAGCGGTACTTCTGGCGGTACACTCGCACCGTTGATGACCATTGGCGGTGCGGCAGGAATTCTGATGGCCAATGTGGTTATTTATTATTTTCCTCACACAGGAATCAGCCTTTCACTTGCCGCGCTTGTATGCATGTCTGCATTATTTGCCGGGGCATCGAGAGCCTTACTTACTTCTATTATTTTTTCCCTGGAAGTTACAGGACAAGCGAATGCTTTGTTACCATTATTAGCTGGTTGTACAGCTTCTTATTTTGTTTCTTTTTTCCTGATGAAAAATACCATCATGACGGAGAAGATTACCCGTAGAGGAATAAAGACTCCTGATTCTTTCCAGCCCGATATTCTGGATTCCGTTAGAGTCGGCCAGGTAATAAATGATCACGCTATCGTGCTTGATGAAGACAATACAATTGATGAAGTGCGTACCTGGCTTGAGAAGGAGCCCGATTATAACAGTAATTATTTTGTAATTGTAAATAAAGAAAACCAATTTACAGGTATCATCAGTTCTTCAGGCATGCTCAGTCATCACCATGATCCCGATAAAAAAATTGTTTCGCTGATACGAAGGCCGCCTGTTTCTATTTATGAAGAGAGCAGTCTAAAAAAAGCGGTAGAATTAATGGCAGTAGAAAATATTGATGTGCTACCTGTTACCTCGTATCAAAATAATTTTGTTGGTATAATTTCTTACAAGGATATTTTATCAGCATATAAAGAAGACATAGACAACCAGGTGAAGAAAAATCCATCTATTTCTTTAAAAAGAAGTGGCTTAAAAGTTTTGGTTAGAGGTCAGAGGTTAATGGATGTATTTAGAAATAGGTAATAGGTAGACCTCACAGGTTTTCAAAACCTGTAAGGTCTTTTAAATCCTGCGAGTTCTTTTATCCTCATAAAAAAAGTTGCCCTATTCAGAGCAACTTTTTTATAACTAAACCAACCAGCAGAAATTTAATTTTATTCAAACCTCACAGGTTTCTAAAACCTGTAAGGTTTTTTAATTTTGATTTTACTGTATTTTATAATCAGAATATTGATTGGTGGACTGATCTTTCTTGTCTTTATTTTTTCCAATAATATAGCCTCCTGCTGCACCTACTACTGCACCGACTACAGCTCCTAATCCTTTTTTCTTAGATAGTATTGCGCCGCCAACTGCGCCGCCAACACCACCAATCACAGCACCTTGTGCGGCTTTACTCCAACCTTTTTTCTTTTGTACCTCAGGTACGCTTGCGGTAGCATCCTTACTTTGATCGTTGCCTTTACCGGCATCAGCAGTTCCATTTCCGGCAGTACTGGTTTGAGAAGGAGTAGTATTCACAATAGGAGGAGTAGCTACAGGTGGAGTAACGACAGGCGCTGGTGCAATAGCTACATTCCGGGAAGGGGCAGCAAGCCTTACAAGCCTTTTACTTTTAGAATAATTTGATGCAACAGCTGCTTTTGCCGGAGCAGCTATTGCATCATTTTTTACAATTGCTGTGGTATCAGAGTAAACATTATTATTAGTATAAACAGTGGAATCAGATAATAACTGAATGTCCCTGCCGGTGTCTTTGCTATCATTCTTGCAGGATGCAAAGGCGGCAATAAAAAAAATGGCGGGTATAAATTTTTTCATGATGCTGATTTTTAAGTGGTAATAATTTATATATAAGAGTTTGTTTTATAAAAGGAGTTTAATTATCCTTGAATCATTGGCAATTGCTTAACAGATGAATGTGCTGATGCGCTAATGAGAAAGTGTGATAATGACTTACCCTCAGGGATTTTTTTAAGTATGATCTTACATTTCATACCTTTCATTAAATTATACAAAATGAAAAAATTCTCGCTATTAATTGTTGTACTTTTTAGTTGTACCATCACCTATTCGCAGTCTTATCCGGATAGCTATACCGGTGGCAAATATGTAACAGTGAATGGCGCAAAACTTTGGGTAGTGGAAGTAGGCAAAGGAGACCCAATGATCATAATTCCCGGTGGACCGGGTGGTGCACATCCGGGATACAGGATTTTTGATTCGTTAGCAAAAGATAATGAGATTATTTATTATGATGCTTTTGGTCGTGGCAAAAGTGATTCTGCTAAAGATGTAAAAGAATATTCACTCGCACGCGATATTGACGATTTAGAAGGATTACGTAAAGCGCTTCATTTTGAGAAATGGTCGGTGCTTGGTCATTCCTACGGTGGCCTTGTTGCTCAGGGTTATGCATTAAAATATCCTGATCGAGTAAGTCATCTTATCCTGGCAAATACATTTCACAGTTTTATAATGTGGCAAAAAAACGATGATAATAGCAACCATGAAATTCAAACTAATTATCCTGAGGTCTGGGATTCCCTTATGATCATTCGCGAACAAGGTGCAGTTTCCAGCGATGCAAAGCACCAGGAACTTTATGGAAAAGTACCTTATGGATTTTTGTATGCTTACAATCCCAATAACTTTATAGGCCGCGGTGGAAGGCCTTATCCCAACAGTTTTAATTCCAAATTGTATTACCAAATGGTTGGAAAAGATGGAGACTTTATAGTCGGAAGTGATATCGGGAATTTTGATTTCCGTAAAGAATTAAAAAATCTAAAAATGCCTGTTTTGATTTATGGCGGCCGCTACGATCGCGTTGCAGTACCTACAATGATGGTAAAATATAAAGAATACTGCCCGCAGGCAAAATTTGTAATGTTTGAGCATTCCGGGCATAATCCTCAGGTTGAAGAGCCGGGGAAATTATTTTCTTTGATAGAAAGTTTTTTGCATTAACTATTCCTCCTCATTTAAAATAATCTTTCAACACTATTCAGGGATCGTCATAACTTATAATTCTTAATTCATAATTCAAAATCACTTCCCTTTCAGCCTGTATTTTTTATTAACTTTTGGATTATTGAAATATTCATCCAATTCTTTGGTGTCTGTTGTATCTTCTACTACAGGTACATCTATTAATTGTAGTTGAACCTGTTTTAATTCCTCTTTTAGTCTCGCTGTTTTTTTCAGAATGTCAGGATCTTTATCTCCAATCAATAAATTATCAGTAAGTAAATATTGCAAACGTTTAATATCACTTCTTACAAGAGAGGCTGAATTTTGCTCATAATTTTTATTTGGTGCTACAGCTTCTTTTACCGGAACCAAAGCCACGCCAACACTAGGCAAGATCTTTCCGGTGGTCTTGCCTTCTTCACCTGGAAGAGAGGAAAAAATAGTGCCGCCTAAAGCTGTAGAGGCAGACGTGAGATCGAATGTAGTTCGGGTGCTTTTTGTGCTTTTTATTTTTTTATCTAAAATACGGAATGTACTTTTCAACTGTATAATATAAGTTTCAATGTTTTGTGTGATCTTATCATATTCTAAAGTGCGTTGAGGATAATTTATCGTTTGCCTTACTGTCACATTTATAGTTGCGGTATCACGATTATAAAATTTATCAATGCCAATAAACTTTAGCACCAGTTTCTTTTGCAAGACCTTTTCATCTTCTTTTATAAAATCATAAGGCGCAACCCAACTGAAATCATTATCGCAATGAGAGATCACTAAATGCGGTTGAATAGAGTAATTGCTGAACCACGTAATAGATTCAATTGGAAAACTTCCTTCCTCGCATTGAATTTTAAAATTGAGCGTATCACCTTCATCTATAGTTATATCATTTGACACAGAAGGTTTTAAATGGCTTGGAATAATATCGGTATTGTAAAATAAAATTGTAAAAACAGTATCTACGAAATCTTTTGGATCATTAAGATTTTGTACACCCAACTTCACTTTATATTCATGATCATAGCGCAACTTGCCTGATAGAAAATATGACTTCTCAGCTTTGAAATGAAGGATTCCATCATCTTTATTGATCCGAAGTCCTACAGGACTATTTTTTAAAAAATAATAATATTGTTTTGGGTCTTTATTTATCAGAAACTGATAATCTAATGTGGAATCTACATGCAATGTAAAATAAGGACTAAAATTTTTTATCCGCAGTGTGGTATCAAATGATAAAACAGGGTTAATTAAATTAGTAACCACAAGCGTATCGTGAGGCACCTGCGCCTTAAGTGATAAAATAACAAATACCAATGCCATAGTAATTGATAAGGATCTCTTCATAAGCGCAAAAATATAAAAACCTTTCTGCGCGAAATCAACTTCTTACTAACCGACCAAAACATATGCTTTACCGACAAATTGTAATTATTGGTCTAAAAGGACTTTTAAGGGGGAACCGGTTACAATATTTTTACATAAATAAAATTAAAGATTATGAAAGAGGTTAATGAAAATGACAGCCCACATTATAGAAATTCAAGGATCGGTAGCGGATTAATATTGCTCGCAGCAGGTTTGTTATTGCTCGCATCTAAATTAGGAGCTCCCATACCAGGATGGTTATTTACGTGGCCAATGATATTGATATTGGTTGGCATAGTATCCGGCGTAAAAAATAATTTCCAAAATCCCGGCGCTTTTATATTGATCATTTTGGGATTCGTATTTCTTATGGATCAATCATTTCAATTTATGGAGCTACGAAGATTTACAGTGCCGTTTATATTGATCGCTATTGGGATTGTATTTGTTTTGCGACCACACAGATTAAGAGGAACTTTTACATCCTGCTCACGATCAAAATACAATGATCCGGCTTTACCTTCAAATACTGCCGACATATCATCATCAGACCAAAATGATATCTCAGGTGAGCATATAGATATCCATTCGGTATTTGGCGGTGTAAAAAAAAAGATAGTATCAAAGAACTTTAAAGGTGGGCGAATAATTAGTTTTATGGGTGGCACGGATATTAGCCTGATGCAGGCAGATATTCAGCAACCGGTAATTATTGAGATTCATAATTTATTTGCCGGCACCAAAATTATTATTCCTTCCAACTGGTATTTGAAAAATGAAATCTCGGCAATATTTGGTGGCGTGGAAGATAAGCGCCCGCTGCAGGCTGCAACACCGGATGAAAATAAAATGCTAATACTCAGAGGTTCCTGTGTTTTTGGTGGGATAGATATTTCCGCTTATTAATTTTTATCACTTAGAATAATAAATTTATGAATTGGTATATTGCTAAAATAGTTTACCAGATTATTTGCGGTTCCGGAAAACACACTCCGCAATTTGATGAGCAATTAAGATTAATTAATGCAGAAGATGAAATGCATGCATTTAACAAAGCAAGGTTGCTGGGCGAAAGAGAGGAGGATCGATTTTTAAATAATGCAAATAAACCTGTAGAATGGAAATTCATAGATGTAGCTTCATTGCATATTATTGATGTTGAAGATGGTTTTGAAATTGAATCAAGGATCTTTGAAGAAGATAGCGCAAAAAATTATTTAAGTTTCCTGGAAGCGAAGGCAAAGTTGCTACACGAAGATTGCCTCCTAAAAACATTTTCATTTCAAAATTAAAATAAGTTGGCTGCATCCATACTTTCTGATAAAAAATTGCGATACTTTTTTACAGCCTGGTGGCTTATTTGGATCGTGCTTCAGTATTATGTTCTCAGGCAGTCTGGTATTGACCAACGGCATTCTTTAGCTGATAGCGGAGTTGGAGTATCATTACTGGCATTGAGTTCTATTCTTCTTAACAGCAATATGAAATATTATTTGCCGAGGGATAAATATGGTTATATATTTTCGATCAGTGCTATTATAACTATTATTTGGTGGATTATTTTCCAGGGAATATTATTTTTATTTTTCGGCAAGAATGATATTTATTTCGATTTTATAGTTGGCACTTCAGCCATCCGCTTTGGGGCTGCATTTTTATTGCTAAGCAGCATGAGCATGTTTAGTATGCTTTGGTATAGCCGCCAGGAACAGAAAGAAACAAATGAAAGACATACAGAATCTGAGAAATTAATAAGGGAGGCGGAGCTTAATAATCTACGGCAACAATTACAACCGCACTTTTTATTTAATAGCCTTAATTCAATCAGTGCATTGATCATTTCAGATCCGGAAAAAGCGCGTAATATGATATTTCAATTGAGTGATTTTTTGCGTGGCACATTAAAAAAAGAAACGCATCAATGGATATCATTAAAAGAAGAGTTTGAATACCTGAGACTTTATCTTGAGATTGAAAAAGTAAGGTTTGGTAATAGATTACAAGCTGATCTTATTTTTTCTGATGAAATTTTGAGTTACCAGATTCCTGTGTTGTTATTACAACCTGTTGTAGAGAATGCTATTAAATTTGGCCTATACGACACAATAGAGGATGTACTTATAACTATTGAAGCCGTATCAGAAAAGGGTTATCTTAAAATCATAATTAAAAATCCTTTCGATCCGGAGACCAGCATTCCATTAAAGGGAACCGGGTTTGGACTTGCCTCTGTGAAACGCAGATTGTTTCTTTTATTTGCACGCGCAGACCTTGTAGAAACATCTGCCGAGGAACAAATTTTTATAACAAAAATAAAAATACCGCAACCCGCATGACCAAAGTAATAATTATTGATGACGAGAT
>JBDTXP010000082.1:0-9392 GCA_040006135.1 Ginsengibacter sp.
ATAGCATAGTCTTCAAAATGCAAAACGTATTCCTTTTTATTTGTAACAATACCATTGGTATAATTTTCCCCTTCCGCCTGCTTATTAAATTTCCTGACAATAGTTATATTTCCTTGAACAAGTACTTGAATAAAATTTTTTAAATCAGGCAAAATATTTTTTTGAAATACCATATTTGATTCCTTATTTTCATTCTGATCATTTTTGTATATTATAATCTCGTTGATTTTTTCGTCTACATCATATAAACTATCATTTTTTAGAAAAACAAAAACAGATCGGGAAGCGTCAAAATTTATTTTAGAAACAAAAAATTTATTTCCGTTATCAGTAATTACCTGTCCATTTTTCCAATCACCGAACATGAAAGGAGTACCATTTATTGTAGCATCATAATTAGAATTAAAATGTTGACCTTTAAAAAGTTCGTCAATAATATTCGGCGAGATCGTTATTGGCGGAGTTAAGGTACTTACAGGAGCGGTTCTCTGAGCGAACATGCAAAGAGAGAAAATCTCAAATAAAATAAATAATATAATTTTTTGCATAAAAAAATTTTTTAAATAAAAATAGATTCTAAATATCAGGCCTGGGCGGTCGGACCTCCAAAGTTCAAAGGTAATTCTACAGCTTCAATATCCTGAATGATGCCATTTACTGATTCAAACTTTTTCACATTTTCAATCATAGCCTTCATGAAACGTTTGGCATGAGTAGGAGTAAGTATAATACGACTTTTTACTTTGCTTTTAGGTGTACCTGGCATTACATTTACAAAGTCTATAACAAACTCTGCATGGCTATGAGTAATTATTGCCAGGTTAGCATAAACTCCTTCTGAAATTTCTTCTGAGATTTCAATGTTTAATTGGTTGGGTTGTTCTTTTGGAATATCCATCTTTTTTTATTCAAAAGTAAAGCCAATGTCTGAGAAACAAATAGCAAAACTTATAAAAGACAGAATAAATATAATTGATTAAATCACATTCTAATTTAGATCGAATGATCCTGAGTCAAAAATATATAAACTGCAAACCTTTTATTTTAGTATTAAACATTATTGCTCTCCCATTATACAAAGAAGACTGCCTCAATTACGAAGCAGTCTTTTCCAAAAATTCAAGTATTTATTATATTATTTTTATTTTATTGCTTAACAAAATTATCTATTAAAGTTCGCGAGCCTCCTGATGAATTAACATATGAAATATAAAATCGAAAAGTAGATCCTGCATATTTAGTACTAGCATCTCCAACAATTTTATATCCAACAAGTTTAGGTCCTGATGCAACAGTAAAGCCTCCAGCAGGAATATCTTTTACTGTCTGAGGGTCCATCGCAACCGAGAAATTACTAAATACTCCAGCGGTATTTGTAAAAGACAGTGCAAATCCACCCGCACCCGATATAAATGTTTGGGTGTAGCTATCAGGAAAAAGAACTGAAGTTCCTGTTATAGGAGAAATCACTACCATCTGACCTGTAAAAGAACCCCCACCCAGAGCTCCTGTTGTATCACTGCTATTAAACCGTGAGTAATCCCAACTATAGGTGCCCGCTAATGGATTACCAATAACATTATAGTAAATAGTATTTTGATTACTGCTTAATTTTTTTCCACCACCATCTGTTATTGTAACAGGCAATAAATAACTAACACTTGCATCAAGTTTCTTTATATAAATCTCCACCGAAGTTGTTCCATAATGCTGCCCGGCAGGTATTGTTACAGTAGGGCTTAATATTTTGTACGATCCGGCCGGAAGCGCTTGATAACTTGAACCGTTTGCACCATTGTAAGATGCAATGGCCGTAGGATCAAGTCCCAAAGTTACAGTAACAGGTCCATTATTATTATTTGCAGAAGCAAGATCAACCGTTATAGTTTTAACAGCGGTATCCTTTGCTGTGCTTACGTTGGATGCTTTAAAATTTCCGGTACCGGCGTTAAGTAAAATTACAAAGTCGGATACCTGCGAAAAGTCTGTATACCCCGGATAAGGTTTTGTACAACCTGATATTATCAGCATTGCAATTGCAGCGCTGGAAAATATTATATTTTTAAAAAGTTTATATGTCATAATTAATATTTTAAATTTTTTATTTGTTACATGTTATATTATGGAATCCACCATACTTTCATTCCCGGGGTAATTGTACCCTGTGCTAATACACTTTTACTATTTACGTCATACTCTCTTTGTGGATATAATAAACGGTTTGGAAATATTCCGGTCGAAAATGGGCTGACTGATAATGGAACATCAGGTGGTAAATGTAACCTGCGGTAATCATTATAAGGCTCAAGCTCATTTATCCATGTTTCGGCTACCCATTTTTGCCTGATGATCAAAGCAAGTTGTTCCTGGAAACTTGTCGTGGCACCCCATGTCGTATTTTTATTTCCAGCCTGTGAATAATAAGTTGCTGCCTGTGCAGAAGTTAGTCCTAAGTAGGTGTAAGATGCAGTAACTCCCTTTTCATATAAAGTTTGTGCGGTTTCTCCACTTACTGTTATCCATCCTCTTAAGACAGCTTCCGACTGGAGGAAATAGCTTTCAGCAGCTAACATTACAACAGCAGCCTGACTAAAAGCCTTTAGTACTCCCGGGCCAATTTGTGAAGTTTTTGAATTTTGTAAGCCCTGGTCTCCAAAAAAGTTGCCGGCATAATTGGAACTGGTTCCACCTGCTATCGGTGTATAAATTCTTGATAACCGGGGATCGTTATTACTTTGGAGAAAATTAATTTCATATTGCCCTGCACGGTAAAAATCCTGGGTATAAGTTCCCGAGGTATTAACATTAGAACCCCAGAAAGGATTCGTTTTTCCAGCAGAATTTAAATAACCTGGGTTCACAGTGGCGTTCGTAGTAAGAAACCCACCTGTTAAATTGGATGCCTGGGATTTGGCAGCAGCAGCATTCTTTTCGCTCTGTCTTAAAAGTAACCTCAGCTTAACTGTATTAGCGAAAACAGCCCATTTGCCCGCATCCCCTCCAAACATAATATCTCCCTCAATTGTGTTTCCTGTTGCTGACGTTTTAAATATATTAATAGCTGTATCCATTTTTTTTGCGAGATCATCATAGATAGCTTTACCATCATCATATTCAGGATTACTTGCTGCCGTCCCTTGCAATGCTTTTGTATAAGGAACATTATTATAAAGATCCACCAATGTTTGAAAATTGTAGGCTTTCATAAAAATTCCTATTGCCCTGTAAAAAGAATTGCCACTGGCTTCTCCCTTTTTTTGTACAAAATCATAATCTTCAATGTTGTCATAAAGAATTGAGAAAGCTCCTGATGCAAAATTATTGGTAAGCGCATATGAGATACGCTCAGTAGCTACAGCATAGTTTCCACTATAGGACATTTGCCCAAGCCATACTCCTGCGAATGCGAAATAATTATCGCCGTTGGTTGGATTATTATAAATACCCGCGGTAGTGTTTAGAGCATTAGATAATACCAATGCCGCCGAAGCTGATGCCGTGGTAGGGTCATTGGGACTTACATTAATGTCCAACAGGTCTTTCTTGCAGGAGCTTAATGCTCCGAAAAGTAATACTATTGATAAAATTCGATTAAATATTTGTTTCATAATTATTTCTTTAACTATTGATTAGAATGATACGTTAAGTGTTGCACCAAAAATACGTGTAGGGGGGGTTTGATAATAATCTGTAGTCCCAAATGCATTCCCGGTACCACCTGTACTAAATTCAGGATCAGTCCATACATTATCTTTGGCTCTGAACATGAATAAGTTTCGGCCCGAAAGAATTAACGATGCTCCCTGAACAATTTTCAAACGCTGAATCAAACTTTTTGGAAATTCAAATGCTAAAGATATTTCTCTGATTTTCCAATAATCTGAACTGTTCACAAAAGGGCTCGCAACTGACCGCCAGGTGCTGGACCAAAAGCGCCACTCACCACTTGTGTATGCTGTGTTAACTAATACATTTGTATTTGGCACCAACTTTCCACCTTGCATAACCATTGAATTCGGTATCACAAAAGGTTGACGACCTGCCTGGGCAGAATACCAGTCAATACCACTAAACCCAACTGACTGCCCAATACTGTTAAAAATTACGCCTCCAAATTGTCCATCAGCTACTGCACTTAATGTAAAACTTTTATATTTGAACGAAGTAGTTAAACCCACTTTATAAGGAGCAAGTGTAGTTCCAAACTGTCCTAATGGTCCTGCCTTGGTTGGGAAACCTGTATTAGCATCTACAATCATATTTCCAGAAGCTGAATCGCGCACCCAATCAGAAACTTTCAAGTTTGGATAAGGTTTACCTGGTGTTGCATATACATTATTACCGAGGTTGATTTCACCACCCAGGTCATTACCAACCTGGTTTTTAATGTACGCGAAATTAGCACCAAAATCCCATTTAACCGGCCCGAGGTTTAACAGGGGAGTCAATTTAAGATCCAGTTCAATTCCTTTATTTGTCATGCTTCCAAGGTTAATAGTTGCACTTGTAAAGCCTGTGGCAAAAGATATTTGTGATGGAATCGTTTGGTTAGTAGTTTGAGTGTGAAATACTGTTATTTGGAAATTTATTCGGTTTTGCAAAAATCCTAATTCAAGACCAACCTCTTTTTCAGTAGTAAACTCAGGCTTTAAATTTGCATTTGCAAAGTTATTACTTATTGTAAATCCGGCTGTAGCTCCATAAGGAAATCCACCTCCCACAAGTGCTAAATTATCTAAAGCATAAGGACTAATACTTACCTGGCCAACTTTTGAATAAGCGGCTCTTAGTTTACCATAAGAAAGTGTTTTGTTACCTTTCAATCCTGAAAAAGCATCAGTAAATATAAATGCTGCGTCAACGCCCGGGTAGAAGAAGGATCTGTTAGCTTTAGCTAGTTTTGAATTCCAGTCATTTCTTCCTGAAGCATGCAAGAATAAATAATTTTTATATCCGAGAGTCAGATCAGCAAAAGCTCCAATTAGCCCTTGAGCGCTATATTGTTGATTAACTGTTGGCTCTCCCTGGCGATAATTAATATTATATAATCCGGGTACAATTAAACTAGAAGTTGCATTACTTTGAAAGCCCGATTCTGCTTTATTAAGCGCATTACCTAAAATTAATTTAGTAGAGATATCACCAAATTTCTTACTGGCAGTTAACAATCCTATGCCACTTATGCTCTTTCTGTAACTCAATTGGTCTGTAACTTCAGGGTTTACAAGTTTAGCGCTTGATGCTATCATACCAGCACCCCATGGATCTGTTATAGCATAAGGATCAAATGTGGCTCCGGCCCTGGTATATTTAAATACCTGGTCATTGCGTGAATAACCTATATCATATGAAGCATCCAACCAATTAGTAAGTTTGAGAGATAACTTAAGGTTTCCAATTAGATTATTATTTTTAGTGCTGAACCTGTTATTATCTATATACCAATATGGATTACCATAATAGGCATTATAATAATAACTTGGGCTTGCAAATGGATTATTTTGCCAATCTTTAAAGTAAGTCAGATCAACATGATTTGGCTGGTTGAGAACTTCCCAATAAAGTGGATAACCACCCTTATCATAGTTACCGGTATTCCCTACCTGGTTAATATTTTCTAAAGCATACGAAAAATTATATTCTGCTTTAAAAATTCCATATTCTTTACTTCCATTTAACCTGAATTGATCTCTTTGTGATTTATCTTTAGGAACAATGCCATGAACATCAACATGCTGAACGCTTATATACAAAAGGCTTGTAGCATCTCCTGTAGAAAAAGAAAGGTTATTTTGCGTTGTTATTCCATGGTCAAAGAAATTGCGTTTCCCATCTTTTATAGCAGAATAAGGAACCATACGGGTGGAATCAAAGTAACTTCCATCAGCTCTGTAAATACGAACAGGCCCACCTAAAGGAACCATTTTACCATTGTATTCCGGTCCATAGCTTTGATTTTCATATGGAAAATAAGCATGTACCGGGTCTTCAGGAAAATGAATACCTAAGTCATCATTGTAACCCTCACCTCCAAAGCTACCAAAACGATCCTGCAGCTTAGGTAAATATGATAATCTTTCCATTTGTACTGTACTGCTGTAATTAATTCTCGGCTTACCGCGGGATCCCTTTTTTGTTGTTACAACCAAAACACCATTGGAAGCATTAGATCCATAAATAGCCGAAGCTGAGGCACCTTTCAATACTACAAAAGATTCAATATCATTAGGGTTTATTCTAGCTAAATAAGAATTATCCACCTGGTTGCCGTCTACAACAACCAAAGCCTGGTTATTTCCTAAGATAGATCTGTTTCCTCTTAATGTAACCCTGACCTGGGGATTCACACTATTATCAGATGTTTGAATTTGCAAACCTGATAATTTGCCGGTTAAGCCTGTAACGGCATTAAGTGGTTTGGCCTGATTTAATTCGGAGTTACTTACTGTCGCAGTTGCTGCGCCTAATTCCCTTGCCTGCCTTTTAATACCCAATCCTGTAACTACAACTGTGCTTAGTTCAGTATTATTTCTTTTTAAAGAGGCATTCGCAGTGTTTCCACTAGGTGAAATTGCCGCAGCAGAAAAACCAGCTGCGCTAAAGGTTAGGGTGCCAGAGCCTTTCATATTGATGATGAATGCTCCATTGGCATCGGCGGTGGCTGCATTTTTAGTTCCTGTCTCTATTACTGTAGCAAAAGGAACAGGATTACCTGCGTCATCTTTCACATTTCCAGTAACAGTGCGGCCTTGCGAGAATGCCAATACTCCACTGAGCATCAGCACTGTAAAAAGTGTTAAAAATCTTCTCATGTGTTTTTTTGTTTTTAAAATTTGATGTGGACCTTTCGTAGAAAAATTGTGTGAAACCAAAAAATTTACATTCAATTAACATTAAAGGCATGCGAATGTAGTATTTCGCTGCATAAAAAAAATATTTTTTTTAACAATCCTTATAAAAATGACAAATAGGTTTTGTAAAATTGATGTAGAAATCTCAGAAAGAATAAGCTGCCTGCAATTTTATTTCAGTTTTGGTATTTCCCTTTATTACATCTAGGCCACTACCAATTGAATTTTGATCAGGATAATAAGATTGAGCAATCCTCATCCAAAATGATAACTTACGGGTAAGATCATAATTCACATTAATATAGTAACGATAGCCTTTGCCAAAGAAAACAGGAATAGAATAACTATATAGAACATCATTCTCAAATGCGTAAAGGCGGCTATTGTATCCGTCCGTTTCAAAATAACAAAGGCGGATGTTTCCTGACAATGGCTTTAGCAAAGGTTTATAAATAAAGTCAGTATAAATTAAAAATCCATTCTCGGGAGCATCACCTCTTTTATCAAACCAGCTAAGTTCAGCGCGCGAACGAAATGTATAAGTTTTATTTATTTTGTACGAAAACTGGGTACGAAATCCTTGTTTGGGTTTGTCAATTACCTGATTGAATGGGAGATTGAAAGGATTATAGTTTATCGGCTTTGTTTCATCTCTATAGCGGGCATAAACCTGGACATCTCTATTAGGATTGTAAGTTACCTGGAGCATATAATCACTTCCGGAACTTGGAGCATCGGTCCGATATTTGATCCAGGGAAAATGATAAAAATCTGCGTAACCATCTATTCTTAAAGTGGCTGTTGGCGTAATTGTGATGCCGGAATAGAATCCACTTTCGTTTGTTGGAAAGGTATTTTCTGTAAAAGCGTTGGAGTAAAGTGACTGATAACCTTTTGATATTTTACGATAAAGAAAACTCATATCTACCCTGGAATCAGGGCTTATAGCGAGGCCATTTATAAATGCAGGGTCGCCATTTTCATCTGTAGCTGCTTCACCAAAAAAATGTGCATTTTTAAAAGTATAACTATAGTCTACACTATAATTTCCTGCCTTTTTTCCTGAAATGGCAAAAAGATTATAAAGCACATCCTGTTTATTTATTCTATGATCAAATTGATAGTGTACTCCATTTATTCCCACATGCCAGCGATCGCTGGTATATTTTAAATTACCGCCTAAAGTTATCTGACCCTGGACACCCTTACTGGCAACTTCACTGGAAGTACGATGATATCCCGATTGTTGCAAAGAAGAAACATAATCTATAAGGTCGAGCGTATCCACATTGAATCCTGCATCTAATTTGCGATAGCTGGCAAATAAAGTGGTTTCCCATTTTTTCTTCTGAAGCGTAATTCCTGCGCCGCGGTTAAAAAGAATTTCACCCGCGGAATTATAAGGCCTTAATACATCGGATTGTCTTTTTATATTCAAAATATCAGCGCCTTTTCCAAACGCGAGGCTGCCCCATTGAGTGAGCCCTTGTCCTAAATTGACAGTAAAATCTCCAAGTGCCAATGCTTTAATGACACCTAAATTTCTTATAAAAAAGTGCGCTGAATAAAAATCAAATCCTAGTTTCTGCGAACCTTTAAAAAATTGTTCGCCTGCATCTTTTTCTGCGGTAAAACCATATTGCAGTTGATTTTTAAATTTGTATTTATACCGAATCAATAATTTCTGCTGACTACCGGGGTAAAAATTTTTTGCCTGGCTGCTATCTAACAAATAGCCTTTTGATTTTTCCAAAACCTGTGTGCCTCTTACCAGCAATGTATTATCGCCACCATGCAATCTCTGGCCTAAGGAAAAAAAAACATTTACTTTTTGAGCAACGGTTATATAAGGTTTTATTTTACGCAACGTAATTACATCCCATCCCGGCACAGCCTGCAATTCATAAATACTGATAAAGGGTCCAAATAATTTGCGATAGGTAATGAGGTTACTTATTTGTAAAGGAGATAAAATTTGCAATTGTTGAAGTAATCCTTCATCCGCATAATTTAAATTAAGCGGATCTTTAATAAAATGCACGAGGGCTTGCAGGTAACTATCGTCTTCTGTTGTAGCGTCATCGTTATTGGCCGTAAGATTTTCCAATTGTTCCTGAATAAGAGGCGGCGGCTCTGTAGGCTCGACAGGGATTTCCTGTGCAAAAGCACAACACGTAATGATACAACTGAAAGCAAAACAAAAAATTTTACTGAACGTAATATGGTTGTCAATTTTGCTCAACAACTTTCTTTTTAAAATTATAAATTAGCATGACACCAGGGCTTACTCCTAATTGAGGATGATAGCTTGCTGAAATATCAAGACGTAAATTATTCCAGCTTATTCCAGCTCCCGCAAAAGGCGATGAATTCACCGAGTTAATTCCTGCCCGCGCAAAAAATTGATGGAGGAAATTATATTGAACACCGGCCTTTACATTTACAGGAATATTTTCCTCTTTAATTATTTCTGCACTAACCAAAAAATCATTACTGGCCTCGTAGCCTATACCAAATGTATAAATGGAGGCTAACTTTTCA
>JBDTXP010000083.1:0-9335 GCA_040006135.1 Ginsengibacter sp.
AGCTTGTGTGGACCTTCTTTCAGCCGCGCGAATATTTGTCCTGCTTTCGACTTGTGCTTTGTGATACTCTGCTTTTGCTTGTTCACGATGAGGTTGTTCTCTTTGTGCAAATGCTGGGATTGTGAGAAAGGCAGCAAAAAAGACGGACGAAAGAATGTTCAAATTTTTATTCCATACCAGATATTTTTTCATTTATTGTTATTTTAAAATAAGTTGTAAAAACTTTAGACTACAGGAGAAGAGAATGTTTAATGAGCCAATGTCATGAAACTATTATAAAATGAACTGATACGGCTTGTATATTTTATTAAACAAATAACTAATAAGTTGGAAGGCTAATCATGTTAATTACCTAATCACTCACTTAAATATTATTCAGGATTTTATTTTAAATGTTCAACTTTATTTATTTTCATACCCTTTAAAACCCAAAAACTTGTATTTACTTAAAAAAAATATAGCGCGTAGGTTCTTCTTTTTAGTGTGCACATTCATGCTATATAATTGTGCCAACGCACAATCATATCAAAAAATACATGAGAAAGCCATTGTTGTAGATACACATAATGATATCATAAGCAAATGCCTGGAAAAAGGTTATTCTTTCGACCAGGATCTTGCAGGGAAAACACACAGTGACCTAGCAAGAATGAAACAGGGTGGTCTTGATGTACAGGTATTTTCAATTTTCTGCGATGGTGAACAAAAAAATCCTTATCAATTTGCCAACAGGGAAATAGATACTTTAAATGCATGGATAAAAAGAAATCCAACCAAAATGAAACTGGTAACAAATCCGAAAGAATTGCGCCAGGCAGTAAAGCATCATCAGCTCGCGTCAATGATAGGAGTAGAAGGAGGCCACATGATAGAAGATGATTTACAAAAGCTAGATGCTTTATATGAACGAGGCACGCGCTACATGACGCTCACCTGGAATAACAACAATAGCTGGGCTACGAGCGCTGAGTATGAATCCGGATCTCAGAAAAAAAATCTACCTGATACTTCTGTAAGAAAAAATGGTCTCACAGATTTTGGTAAAAAAGTAGTGCAGCGGATGAACAAACTAGGAATGATGGTTGACCTCAGCCACGTAGGAGAGCAAACTTTCTGGGATGCAATTGCAATCAGCAACAAACCTGTTTTAGTTTCGCACAGCGATTGCTATGCGCTTTGTCCTGTTTTCCGCAACCTGAAAGATGATCAGATAAAAGCAGTAGGGGTAAATGGCGGCGTAATCCAATTAAATTTTTATCCTGTTTTTCTTGATAGCACAGCAGGACGCAAACAACATCTGCTACTAATAAAACATAAAGCAGAAAAAGACTCACTTCGTCAATCAGGTATGAAAGATTCTGAAATTGACAGTCTCCTGAAAATAAAATACAAATTAGAATGGGAAGATCTGCAAGCTCCCTTTTCTTTATTATTCGATCATATGAAGCACGTTATTGATCTTGCAGGTATAGATCATGTGGGCCTTGGTGGCGATTTTGATGGTATTGGTTTTACACCAAAAGTCTTAACCGATGTAACCAAATACCCTTTGATCACAAAAGAATTACTTGCAAGAGGATATAGCAAGAAGGATATTTATAAAATACTGGGAGGTAATTTTATCCGCGTTTTTAAAGCCAATCAAAAAAAATAATATTTTATATCACTCTTAAGCATGAAAATATTTTTGTTGATATTAGTTTTTCCACTGCAGTTATTTGCACAACAACTTTTACCCAAAGAAATTAATAGTTGGATGCAGCAAGCAAAAAATGTTTCTATAATCCGCGATAGTTATGGAATCCCACATGTATATGGCAAAACCGATGCTGATGCAGTGTTTGGATTAATGTATGCACAGTGCGAAGACGATTTCAATCGTGTGGAAATGAATTACATTGAAAAGCTTGGCAGGCTTGCTGAACTAAATGGAGATAAAGACCTGTACAATGATTTGCTCATTCGCATGATCATAGATACTTCTGATGCAAAAAGCGATTATGAAAAAGCACCGGATTGGCTGAAGAAATTATGTATTGCTTTTGCCGACGGTATTAATTATTTTTTATTCAAAAATCCACAGGTAAAACCATCTTTACTTTTTCATTTTGAACCGTGGTATCCACTTCTCTGGACAGATGGAAGCATTGGCGCAATAAGTACAGCAGATGTTTCTGAAATTGAATTAAAAAATCTATACACAGGTGCAAATGTGCCGGTAGCAGTTAATGAAAATAAAGAAGAGGTAACAACAGGCTCGAATGGTTTTGCTTTTTCACCAAAGATCACAGCATCACATCATTCAATTTTATATATTAATCCACATGTCACATTTTATTTCCGTCCGGAAGTACACATGATAAGCGAAGATGGTCTAAACGCTTATGGTGCTGTTACATGGGGACAGTTTTTTGTTTACCAGGGTTTTAATGAGCATTGCGGATGGATGCATACTTCAAGTTATACAGATATTTCGGACAGCTATACTGAAAGCCTCAATCTTAAAAATAACAAATGGCTGTATTTGTATGATGGAAAGGAATTACCAGCTACCATAAAAAAGATCACCATCAATTATTTGGATTCAGGAAAAATAGCTTCCAAAAACTTTGATGCTATCTATACAATTCATGGGCCTGTGATGGCAGAAAGAAATGGACAATATATTTCTGTACGATCAAACAACCGCGATATAAAAGGATTGATTCAAAGTTGGGAAAGAACTAAGACCAAAAGCTTTGCTGATTATAAAAAAGTCATGGATCTTTTAGCAAACACTTCCAACAATACAGTGTATGCCGATGCAGAAGGAAACATTGCATACTGGCATGGCAATTTTATTCCTAAGCGTGATACTAAATATGATTGGAGCAAGCCGGTGGATGGCACTACCTCAGCTACCGAATGGAAAGGTTTGCATACGGTTAATGAATCAATTCACATTTATAACCCACCCAACGGATGGATAGAAAATTGCAACTCCACTCCCTTTACTGCTGCCGGAGATTTTAGCCCACTTAAAAAAGATTATCCTGCATACATGGCGCCTGATGGGCAAAATTTTCGCGCAATAAATGCTGTTCGAATATTGCCGCAGGAGAAATCTTACACATTAGAAAAAGTGATTGCCAAAGGTTACGACACATACCTGGCAGCTTTTGAGGTATTAATACCTTCACTAATTAATTCATTCAAATATTTATCAGCACAAAATAAAAATGTTGATTCACTTACTGCACCAATAGATTATTTGAGAAATTGGGATTACAGATGCAGTGATACCTCTGTAGCGACTTCACTTGCTGTTCACTGGGGAGAAAGATTATTACGGTCAATATCGCGCGTGAGAAATAATGCCGGAGAAAACAATGACCAGGTAACTCAAACCAAAATCTTCGCGGCGAATGCTTTACCAGAACCGTTAATACTTAGTTTTAAGGATGCACTGAAAGATTTAGAAAAAAAATATGGTAGTTGGAAAATCTCCTGGGGAACCATCAACCGGTTTCAAAGAATTTCCGGAGAAATAGCCCCGCATTTTAATGATGATTCCGCAAGTATTCCGGTTCCGTTTGTCTCCTCCACGTGGGGTATGTTGCCTTCCTACAGCAGCCGTACCTTTGCCGGAACAAGCAAAAGATATGGAGTGAATGGGAATAGTTTTATCTGTGCAGTAGAGTTTGGTCCACGTGTGAAAGCGCTTTCATTACTTGCCGGAGGCGAGAGTGGACATCCGGATTCAAATCATTTTTTTGACCAGGGCCAGATGTATTCGCAAGGAAAATTTAAAGAAGTACTTTTTTATAAAGAAGATGTTTTAAAGCATGCTACGAAAACATATCATCCGGGAGAGTAACCACGCTTAATAAAAAATTTAAAAGACAGATCAATGAAACTATTAGAAGGTAAAGTGGCCATCGTAACCGGTGGCAGCAGGGGAATTGGTGAAGCTATTGCCAAAAAATTTGCAGAAAACGGAGCAGACGTTGCATTCACTTTTTTATCAAGTGATGAAAAAGCGAAGGCCCTGGAAACTTCACTGGCCTCCTTAGGCGTAAAATCAAAAGCTTACAAAAGTGATGCTGCAAAATTTGAAGATGCTGAATCTCTGATCAGTGAAGTAATGAAAGATTTTGGTAAGCTTGATATTTGCATAAACAATGCGGGCATTTCCATTGATAATTTGCTTTTGCGCATGACGGCGGAACAATGGGAAAAAGTAATTAGCACCAATCTTACAAGCGTTTATAATATTACAAAGCAGGTAATAAGACCAATGATGAAAGCCCGCAGTGGCAGCATTATAAACATGAGCTCTATAGTAGGCGTAAAAGGAAACGCAGGACAAAGTAGTTATGCAGCAAGTAAGGCCGGAATCATCGGTTTTACAAAATCAATTGCCGCTGAATTAGGCACCAGGAACATTCGCTGCAATGCAATTGCCCCGGGATTTGTAGAAACTGATATGACACAATATTTAAAAGAAGGAGATGCTGCCAGCAGTTTTTTAAGTAAAATACCCCTGGGTCGTTTTGGAACTGCTGAAGAAATTGCCAATGTAAGTTTATTCCTGGCAAGTGATATGAGCACCTACATTACCGGCCAGGTTATAAGTGTATGTGGCGGATTAAGTATGTAATTATGTTTCAATTATTTTTGCATGCAGAAACATTAATAAGTTTAAAAAAAATACAAAATTGGAAGCATATCAGAAATTACTTCAAAAAAATAAAATATGGGCAAGCGAGCAGGTTGCAGAGGATCCCGAATATTTTCAGCGATTAAATAAACTGCAGGCACCTGAGATACTATGGATTGGCTGTAGCGACAGCAGAGTTCCGGCAGATAGGATAACAGGTACGCAGCCAGGAGAAATTTTCGTTCACCGAAATATTTCTAACCTCGTGGTGCCAACGGATTTAAATTTATTAAGCGTGCTTCAATTCGCTGTGGAGGTTTTGCATGTTAGGCACATTATTGTTTGTGGTCATCACAACTGCGGGGGCATTGCTGCAGCTATGGAGCACAAAAGCCATGGATTAATGGATCAATGGATCTGGAATATAAAAAACGTTTATCGCATTCATCGGGAAGAGATCGACAAAGCTTCAACAGAAGAAGAAAAAAAACAGTTGCTTACACAATTTAACGTGAAAGAGCAGGTGCTTAATCTCGCCAAAACTTCCATTATCCAAAATGCATGGAAGAATGAACAGTTGCCGCATCTGCATGGCTGGGTTTACGATTTGCGAGATGGAATTATTCAACCTGTATTTGAAATGCCGGCCGGCACTTCAATTGATCCAATTTATGAGTTGAATAATTTATAGTCTTTTAATCAGGCTCAAAAAATAATGATGCTTAATCTTTTAAAAAAAATATTCACCTTTCTCTTTGTAAGAAAAAAAGAATGTTGCAAATAAGATGATACAATACTATTTTATGAATGATTTAGAAATTACCATGTGACGATATATAATATTATAACAGTTTTAGTAGTTCTCGCTGCATTATTCGGTTATATCAATAATCGTTTTATAAAATTACCCGGCAATATTGGTATAATGCTGATTAGCCTTTTTGCCAGTTTACTTGTACTTTTGATAGGTCAGATTTTCCCTACTTTTTTTACCAGGATTACACAGGCATTGGATGCGATTGATTTTCAGTCGGCTGTTCTACAAATTATGCTTAGCTTCCTGCTCTTTGCAGCAGCCGTTCAGAGTGACGCTAAAAAATTAAGAAAAGAACGTGCAGCCATTGTAACTTTTGCAACGATAGGAGTAGTCATTTCGACTTTTTTAGTAGCCACACTACTTTTTTTTACTTTGCATCTTTTTGGCTTAAACGTCAACTACCTCTATTGCCTTATTTTCGGCGCACTCATTTCACCCACTGATCCTATTGCTGTTGTAGGAATATTAAAAAAAGCAGGCATACGCCCATCACTCGAAGCTAAAATAAGCGGCGAGAGTTTATTTAATGATGGTGTTGGTGTAGTTCTTTTTATAACCTTTTATGAAATTGCACAAATAAGCTGGTCAAATATTAATGGCTGGAATGTTCTATGGACTTTTCTTAGAGAGACGGGAGGCGGCATAGTGCTTGGATATTTATTAGGTCTTTTAGGATATTATGTTTTTAAAACATCCGGTAATTATATAGTTGAGGTTTTCTGTACACTTGCAATTGTAATGGGTGGTTATTTATTGGCTGAAATTATTGGTGTTAGCGGCCCTCTTGCCATGGTAATCTCAGGTATTATCACCGGTAATAAAAGTATGGAGGAGATGGCAAGCCCCAATTCCAGGGATTACATTGGGAAATTTTGGGAAATGATAGATCAGTTAATGAATGCAGTACTTTTTCTCCTTGTTGGCTTTGAAATGCTGATTATTCCTTTTAATGGCACTCTTCTGGCACTCGGTTTCACTTCAGTTTTTATCGTTTTATTGTCGCGGTACATTTCTGTAAAATTGCCGATAATGGTACTAAAAACTAAAAACACTTTTGAAAGTGATGTAATACCCATACTTACCTGGGGTGGACTAAGAGGTGCTATTTCTGTTGCGCTCGCACTTGCAGTCCCTCATTATATGTATGGCGATATGTTTGTTTCTATCACTTATATAATTGTTTTATTCTCTATTGTAGTTCAGGGTCTTACTATTGGCCGTTTTGCTAAGCGACTTCAAAATTTACCACAAGACTCTAATGTAACAGAAATAAAAAGTGAAAGTTGAGAGATGGTTTAAAGCCACTCGCAAGTTTTTTTTTGGAAAGATGAAATGGCAAATATCAAACTACTGCTTTTGCTTCCTAAAAATTTGCTATATTTTTGAACCCTGCTTATTAAAAAATTAAACCCCTTAATTAATAACAGGTATGGCCATTATTGTTATAATTATATTTGTGTTAGGATACTTGGGTATTGCATTTGAACACCCGCTTCGTATCAATAAAGCCGCATCGGCGCTAATCACAGGAGTGTTATGCTGGACTCTTTATGTAATGCAAAGTGATGCACCTCAAATTGCCGGTGAAGAAGTTATAGAACATCTCGGAGAAATATCTTCCATCCTTTTCTTTTTAATGGGCGCAATGACAATAGTAGAATTGATAGATTCCCATGGCGGATTTAATATTATTACGCAAAAGATAACAACTAACAGCACACGCAAATTATTATTAATTGTTGCTGCACTTACTTTTTTTCTTTCTGCGCTTTTGGATAATTTGACTACTGCAATTGTAATGATTTCTTTATGTTCAAGAATTTTAAGCGATAAAGAAGATCGGCTTTGGTTTGCCGGAATGATCATTATTGCTGCAAATGCTGGCGGGGCCTGGTCGCCATTAGGAGATGTTACCACTACAATGTTGTGGATTGGCGGTCAGGTTTCCGCACTCAACATAATAAAGACATTAATTCTTCCTAGCATGGTAGTGTGTATCATACCGGCAGCTATCATGGCTTTTAGATTCAGGGGCAAAACTTTTATCGCAACAGTTCAAAAACAAGGCACTCCCCTGGAAAAAAAAGAAGGAAAAATTATACTTTACCTCGGCTTAAGTCTTCTACTTTTTGTTCCGATATTTAAAACAATTACGCACCTTCCGCCTTTTATGGGAATGCTTCTCGCATTGGGATTTATTTGGGTTGTAATTGCTTTTCTTCACAAAAGAAAACCCGCTGAAATTGTGAGGCAGCATAGTGTAGCACATGCTTTACAAAGAATTGATACCCAAAGTATTTTGTTCTTTCTCGGTATCTTGTTGGCAGTTACGGCACTACAATCATTCGGGATACTTACATCTTTAGCCAACTTTCTTAATGCAACGCTTAAAAATAATTATTTAATCGGCACAGCCCTGGGCCTGCTTTCTGCATTAGTAGATAATGTGCCTTTAGTCGCTGCCTCACAGGGAATGTATAGCCTGTCTGATTTTCCAATGGATCATCCTTTTTGGGAATTTCTCGCATTAACAACAGGAACGGGTGGAAGTGCTATCATCATTGGATCTGCTGCCGGTGTTGCGGTGATGGGCATTGAGCATGTTGACTTTATGTGGTACCTCAAAAAGATTAGTGGGTTGGCATTAATTGGATTTGCCGCAGGTATCCTGGTTTTTCTTTTACAATTGTATATCTGATAGATAGGGTCAACAATCTACCAATTTTGTTTTTACCCCTCTTTAAACTAAATTTGCACTTCATACCGGCGGATTTGTTTATTGTTCAGCCGGATGAAAGTTGCATCAGCTTTAACTGAACTAATAAACGAAACCATTCTGCAATCCTTTCCGGATCAAAATTTTCGTTTAATTTTTTTTATTATCGTTGTAGCTTTTTTTAAAATAATTTTTTATAATATTATTTTCAAATGGGCATATCTGCCTGGTATGAGGTTAAAAAAGAATAAGTAAATCAAATGAAAAAAACAATTCAAGAGTGCCTTAATGAACGCATTTTAATAATAGATGGCGCTATGGGCACTATGATACAGCAGTATCAGTTGGAAGAAAAAGATTTTCGTGGCGAGCGCTTTAAAGACTGGCATAAAGACCTGCGCGGAAATAACGATTTACTGAGTCTTACTCAACCACAGATCGTTCAGGCCATACACCTTGAATATTTAAAATCCGGTGCAGATATTTTAGAGACCAATACTTTCAGTAGCACATCTATAGCACAGGCAGACTATGACATGCAATCTCTTGCTTATGAGTTAAATGTTGCTGCAGCGAAATGTGCGCAGAATGCAATAAAAGAATTCCAGGAGAAAAATGGTGACCAGGAAAAATTTGTTGCCGGTGCAATAGGACCACTTAATAAAACTTTAAGCTTGTCACCTGATGTGAACAATCCCGGTTTTCGTTCTGTATCATTTGACGAAGTAGCAGCTGCTTATTATGAGCAAATAAAAGGACTTGTGGATGGAGGAGTAGACCTGCTATTAGTAGAAACTATTTTTGATACCCTTAATGCAAAGGCTGCTATTTATGCAATTAAAAAATATTTCAATGAAAGTGGAAAAACTGAGTTACCAATCATGATCAGTGGAACAATTACTGATGCAAGCGGAAGGACTTTAAGCGGTCAAACATTGGAGGCTTTTTATATTTCAGTTTCGCATGCAAGGCCGTTAAGTGTTGGATTAAATTGTGCTCTTGGTGCAAATGAGATGAGGCCTCACATTGAAGAATTAAGCGAAATAGCAAATTGCTATACCTCAGCGTATCCCAATGCGGGCTTGCCAAATTCATTTGGAGAATATGATGAAAAGCCAGAGGAAACAGCACACATTTTAGAAGAATGGGCGAAGGAAGGTTTT
>JBDTXP010000084.1:0-9320 GCA_040006135.1 Ginsengibacter sp.
AAGTAATCTTATTTTTCAAGGCCAATGCGGGCTTGAATCCTGAGAGGATAAATGCGGGATAAGTTCCTGCCAGCAGGCTAATCGTAATGATCAGAATGAATAAGAATGAAATAGTTTGCCAGTTAAATAAATTAAGAGGCTCATGTATTAGTGCTACATTACTGATGAATGGAAGCACTAAAAGCGCAATACCAAGTGCGAGAATAACTGAAGCAATAACGATAAAAGCTGTTTCACCTATTACCTGTCCGAATAATTGCGACCGAAACCCACCCAGCAATTTTCTGATACCTATTTCCTTGCTTCTGCCAACAGCCTGCGCTGTAGATAAATTTATAAAATTAATACAGGCCATCAGAATAATGAATAGCCCAATCAATGACAAGGTTAATAAGGTAGTCTTACTGGTAATATGATCACCATTGTTGGAAAATCTCTTATCAAAATGTATGTCACTTAATGGTTGCAAAAAAATAGATGTTAAACGACCGGATTTAGGATGCGTTGGATTGTATTTATTATTGAAAGTCAGAAGTTGTTGATTAATATTATCGGCCAAAACATTTTTCGGCAACAACACAAATGCTTGAAAGTCGCTGGAAGTAGATTTCCACGAATCTAAATAAGTGTATGCTTCGGCATTTGCCTGTAGGGTTTTATAAGAAGTAACAATGCCTAATGGGAAATCCGAATTTAATGGGGGATCTTTTAAAATACCTGCGACCTTAACTAATATTTTGTTATCCAGTTTTAAATATTTACCCATTGCTTTTCTCCAATCACCAAAATATTTATTTCCCAATTTTTGTGTGAGTATGGTGTTATTAGGTTCGTTTAAAACAGTTGGTGAGCCAACCATCCAATCGTAGTGAAATACCTGAAAAAACTGGGGGTCGCAAAAGGAGAATCCTATTTCTTCTATAAACTTCTTATCCGTCTGATCGTTTGTTGCATCAGCGCCATTCACAGTCACCTGGCTACCAAAACTTGAAAACATAGAACCCGTAATAATTTGAGGAAAATCTAATCTTAATGCATTCAAAGCTGGAACAGGAATACCGGGATTATAGGTTATACCATCTTCAAATTTAACCTGAGTTACAACACGATAAATTTGCTTATAATTTGGTTGAAAAGTATCATAACTTAATTCGTACCTCACCACGGTAAAAAGTAATAGACAGGAAGCAATCCCTATAGCCAGTCCAGCTATATTAATTACAGAAAAAGCCTTGTGTCTTCTTACATTTCGGAGAGCGATTTTTAAATAATTTTTAAACATTTTTTTGAACTTTTTAGCAATAAATAATAAAATGCGAGTTTCCTTCCTTTTAATAAAGCTTTTATCCAATTTTAATTTTTCTTACACTTCCGAAACAGCTGTCTCACACCTACTCTGTTCGCAAACTCTTTATTGGATTCGCTACTGCAGCTTTTACAGCCTGGAAACTGACTGTTATCAATGCAATCAAAATAGCAGTAACTCCCGCAATCAGAAATATCAACCAGCTAATATGAATTCTGTAAGCAAAACCTTGCAACCATTTATGCATTGTCCACCAGCCAACTGGAAATGCAATTAGTGCTGCAATTGCTACCAATTTTAAAAAATCTTTTGAAAGCATGGCCCACAAACCTGAAACGGATGCTCCCAATACTTTTCTGATACCTATCTCTTTAGTGCGCTGCTCTGCGGCATAAGTTATCAAACCAAACAGGCCAAGACTCGCTATCAGGATGGCAAGAATAGAAAGCGTCATGGAGAGGCCTCCCATTTTTTGCTCTGCCTGGTAGGTTTTGCTAAAATCCGCATCCATAAATGAATATTTGAAAGGAGCGCCTGGTGCCACGTTTTTATAAACCTTTTGAATAGAGGATAAGAGCGTGGATATTTGCGAAGTATTAATACGAAAAGCTACACTTCCATTTTGATGAGATAACAATAATACGAGCGGAGTAACCACATCATGCAGGGAATTAAAATTGAAATCTTTTACAACACCGACAACATGGTATTGAGTAAGCCCTGATGCCGGGAAATTGTTCATATAATACACAGGCTTTCCAACAGCATCTCTGAAACCAATCAACTTTGCAAAAGTCTCATTAATGATGATGCCCGAAGAATCAGTTGGAAAATCCTTTGAAAAATTTCTTCCTTGTGCTATTTTCATTCCAAGGGTAGGAATATAATCTTCATCTATTTTCCATATTTGTGAGCTCACTGCTTCTTTACTATCAGTATTGGAAGTTGGAAAAAGGGGGCTGTCACTCCGCCAGCCCGCAGTAGGTAGATAGCCGGTCATAGTTGCATTTTGCACTCCACTGAGTCTAAGCACTTCGTCTTTAAAGACTTTTGCTTCCTTCCCAAGTGCATCCGTATTCTTTATAATTAAAACATGATCCCTATTGTACCCGATATTTTTATTTTGAATAAATGTCAGCTGTGAATAAATAACCAATGTCCCAATAATTAGAAAAATAGAAATAGCAAATTGAAAAACAACAAGACTACTGCGTAACCAACCTGTTTTAAAACCGATTGCTATCTTTCCTTTTAGTACAGCTGCAGGTTTAAAAGAGGAAAGATAAAAAGCGGGATAGATACCCGCTAACACACCAACAATTATTACCAAAAGCAATAAAGATGGCAAAAGCCAGGGAATGAAAAATGCTTGTATGGTAAATTCTTTCCCACTTAGTGTATTAAAATAAGGCAATAATAATGCAGCTATCAATATCGCCAAAATCATAGAAATAAAACTGATGAGCAAAGATTCCGTGAGAAATTGCGTCACCAGGTTTTTACGCAATGAACCTAACACTTTACGTACACCAACTTCTTTTGCCCTGCCTGAAGAACGAGCGGTAGAGAGATTCATAAAGTTGACGCAGGCAATCAATAAAATAAAGAATGCAATCAAAGAAAAAATGTAAACGTATTGGATGTCTCCATTAGATTCGAGTTCACCATCTTTATGAGAATATAAATGGATACGGCTTAATGGCATTAAAGTATAATGCAGATAATTCCCTTGCTTGTTGAAAGTTTCCTTTGTAAGATTCAATGACTTAAAAGTTGGCTCCACATACCTCATCACAAAATCATCTAATCGAGATTCTAATTTTTTGGGGTTAGCAGTTTTATCCAACAGGATGTAAGTATTAAAATTATTGCTTGTCCATTGATTCATTTCATAAGGTGCAAGCTGGCCATAGATTGAAACAAAAAAATCATAGTGGAAATGTGATTCTCTGGGAACATCTTTTATAATGCCGGTTATTTTATAAACGGAAGTATCATTTACAGTAAGCGTTTTGCCTATTACATTGGTTGGTTTTGCTTGAGGAAAATATTTTTCAGCCATACTCTGCGTTATCACAACAGCATTTGGATTCACCAAAGCACTATGAGGGTCGCCCGCTATCATTGGTAAAGTAAACACATCGAACAACGTTGAATCAGCAAGAATTACCCTGTCTTCCAAAATGTTTTGGTTTCTCCTTTTTACAAAAAAACCACCATGGTCACGCAGTCGAACATATTGATCCACCTGAGGAAAACTACTTTTTAACAATGCACCAAGAGGATCGGGTGAGGAGGCAAGATCAAAATGGTGACCTCCAAATTGGAGATCCCCATCCACGCGATATATCTCTGATATTTTTTTATTGTAGTGATCATAACTTAGTTCATTAGCAACATACAAAATGATGAGCAGGCAGGTAGCCAGTCCGCAGGCGAGGCCAATTATGTTGATGGCAGAAAAGCCTTTATTCTTTGAAAGGTTTCTGATAGCGATTTTAAAATAATTTTTAAACATTATCTGCTATGATTTAATTGCTTAAAAGATTTTTTTTATTACTGATATCTTTTTTATTGCTTATTATCTTTTTCACATTAGCTGAATGGCATATCATTCACTTCCCAAACTCTTAGCCGGGTTGGCATTCGCAGTTTTAATAGATTGAAAGCTGATCGTAACCAAAGTGATAATTATTGAAATTAATCCAGCCAATACAAAAAACCACCATTCAACCGAAACGCGGTATTCATACCCCTGGAGCCAGTTGTGCATTAGCCACCATGCAAACGGAAATGAAATAAGGAATGAAATACTAACTAATTTCAAAAAATCCCTGTTCAAAAGTCGTATAATGGTAAAAACTGAAGCCCCCAATACTTTTCTTACTCCAATTTCTTTCGTTCTTTGCTCTGCCATAAAAGCTGATAGGCCAAACAATCCAAGGCAGGAAATAAAGATGGCTAATGCGCCGAAAATAGTTGCCAATGAACCGATGAACTGTTGAGACTGAAAGGCGTGGTCAAAATCTGCATCTACAAAATGATAATCGAATGGTTGCGTTGCATCAGCTTTCAAGAAAACAGCTTCCAGCCTGGAAAGTGCGCCCTGCAAATCATGTGATGATTTTAACTTCAGGAAAATATAGTTGGAGTTTGCCGGGTAATTAAAAAATATTAATGGGTCAGGGTGTTTTTCGTTCAAGTTATTGTAAACAAAATCTTTTGTAATTCCGATTATAGTTAACCGCTGGCTTGGATCCCTCCAAATCTGTCCACCGTAATGGCCTGCTTTTCCCATAATTTTTGCAAAAGATTCATTGATAATGACATTCATGCTGTCCAACTGCGGGTCCTGCGAAAATCCTCTGCCTGCCTGAAGTTGTATGCCGAAAGTTTTGAGGTAATCTGCGTCTGCTGTAACCCTGGTGACTAATAATTCTTCATTCTCGTTTTTGCCTTCCCATTCCCAGCCACTACCATTATTGTACATGGAAATTGGCGAAAATGCACTAAGTGAAACGGAACTCACTAAATTTGTGTTTAAAATATTTTGTTTTAGAGAAGCAAATCCTTTCATCAAGTTGGGGGTGACAGGTGCGTACAAAATATTATCCTTATTAAAACCTAAATCCCTGTTTTTGGTAACCTGGATCTGGCGGTAAACCACAATTACTGCGATGATAATAATAACCGAAATAGCAAACTGTAATACGACTAAGCCTTTTCTAATGTAGCTCGCATTACCTGCTTTTTTGGAAGTTTGGTTTTTTAAAGCGCGAATGGGATTAAAAGAAGATAAATACAAGGCAGGGTAACTACCTGCTACCAAACCACAAATTGCCCCAATAATAATCAGGAATAAAATGTGAGAAGGATTCAATAAATGTAAATGTAATTGAACCCGGATTAAGCTACTAAATAAAGGTAACACCAAAGTCACAATAATTACAGCAAACAAAACAGCAACATATGATACAATTAAAGATTCAGATAAAAGGCCGCTAATTAAATTTATCCGGGTAGAACCAAGCACTTTGCGCATCCCTATTTCTTTTGCACGCTTCTCGCTGTGCGCAGTAGAAAGGTTCATAAAGTTTATGCAGGCGATAATTAAAATAATCAATGCTACAAGCGAAAACATTGTTATATATGTAATAATTCCTTTCGATGGATCTTCTTTTCCATTGGTAAATCCCCCGTACAATTTCAATCTACTCAAAGGGTATAACCATAAAGACTGGTTGGTTATATTTGGGTCTTTCTGATGAACCAATTTTCTAAGTCTAATATTGAAAACTGAAAGTGATGTATTAGGATTTAGTTGTACCCAGGTATTAGTCCAATTGTTTCCCCAATTGTCCATGCCCTGGTTCTCATTTTGATTATAAAAGACCTGGAACGGCAGGAAAAAATCTTTGCCATAAAATTCAACATCCTGAGGAATATCTCTATAAACAGCGGAAACTTTGTAAGGCTGATTATCCACCAGTAACGTTTTGCCCATGGCCTCATCATTACCAAAATAACTTTCAGCTAACTTTTGCGAAATTGCTATTTGAGATATATCATTTAAAGCATTGGCAACATTTCCATTTACCAATGGCAGACCGAACATTTTCAAAAAACCAGAATCTACACAAGCACCTTTCATGGACAGATGTTTATCTCCTAAAGAAACAGTAGCACCCAAATTATTAAACCTAGAAACATTGACAACACCAGGAAATTCCTGTATCAAAGCATCTTTTACCAGTATAGAAGTTGCTGCGAAACTGTTTGTTTCCTTTCCGTAGATTTGATTATTCCGGATTTCATAAATATTATTGAAATTGGGAATAGAATGATTGAAGTTTACATTATACTCTACCCACAAAAAGATAAGGCTTGCACAAGCGATACCCACAGAAAGCCCTGCAATATTCAGGAAAATAAAAGTCTTGTTTCGAGTTAAATTCCGCCAGGCAGTTTTGAAATAATTTTTAAACATTGTGTTTTATAATAAAATTTTACAAATGATTGATATAAAAACAAGTTATAAGTACATATTTTTTTGACTCTTGCTAATTATATCTAGTTCATGAATACTGATACCATTTATCTTTCTCCTATATTATTCCGTCCTTAGAGACTCAACAGGGTTTGCCTTAGCAGATTTAATTGCATGATAGCTCACCGTAGTCATTGCTATAAACAAAGCCGCTAAACCGGAAACGATAAATATCCACCAACTTAATGAAGTACGATATGCAAAGCCCTGCAGCCACTGATTTCCAAGATACCATGCAATTGGACTCGCAATTACTATAGCTACAATGATCAGCGTAATAAATTCTTTTGATACCATGAAAGCGATATTGCCAACACCTGCGCCCAATACTTTGCGTATGCCAATTTCTTTGGTTCGTTGAAGTGTTGAAAAAGCTGCCAATGCAAATAACCCAAGACATGCAAGTATTATGGCGACTAAAGAAAAAATAGTAAAAACCTTTCCTGCACGTTGTTCTGTTGTATATATCTTTTCAAATGATTCATCTAAAAAATGATATTCAAATGGACGGTATGGAACTCGGTCGTTCCATGTAGATTTTAATGCACTCAATGTTGAAGCAACATTATCCGCTTTAATTTTCACCAATATTTCCCGAATATGTGAAGTGTCTAAAAAAATAACCAAAGGGCCAATCGGTGAATGCATTGAAGAAAAATGAAAATCTTTCACTACAGCTTTGATAGTTCCTTCTTGCCCCTTACTAATAGTTTTGCCGATAGCATCTTCAGAAGTCCATCCTAAATCACGGACTGCCTTTTCATTTAAAATAAATGTACTTCGATAATTTTTATTATCATTCGCAGTATCCTGGAGGAGAAAATCGGCAGGTGTGAAAGTAGTACCGGCAACAATTTTCATATCCATAGTTTTTATAAAATCAAGATCAACAGGCATTGCGGTAACTGAAAGCTTTTTCTGATTTTTTCCATTATCTGCTGCGATGCCATCGCCCCATTGCACAAATACCGGGTCATCATAAGCGCCTGTAACACTTAACACACCTGGGCTTAAAGAGACTGCTTTCTTTAAAGCCTCATACCCTTCTTTCATTTTATAATTAACAGGTAGTACTAAGACCTGGTTCTTATCAAATCCCAAATCCTTCTTTTGAATAAAAGACAATTGTCTTAAAACGGCGATGGTAACTATAATGAGAAAAACTGAAATTGTGAATTGGAATACAATCAGTGACTTACGTAAAACTCCACCGGAAGAGGATCCATGAAATCCGGATTTCAGAATTTTTACAAGCCCAATCCTGCTAATCGCAAATGCTGGGTACGCACCTGCTAAAAAGCTGGCCACAATTCCAAAAGCAATCACCATAATAATTGTAGATGGTTGCAGTAAATTGACTATCGAAAAATTACTGCCTGTAACAGAACTAAAAAGAGGAAGCAAAATAATTGAGAAAAGGAATGCTAATAGAATTGAAAGAGCGGTAATGATTGCGGACTCTCCAATGTATTGCCAAAAAAGCCTACTACGACCGGCTCCTAACACCTTGCGTATACCGATTTCCGTGCTTCTTTGCATGGATTGTGCAGTTGACAAATTTGTATAATTGACACATGCAATTAATAAAATCAGCAGTGCAATTATGCCTAACACATATACGTACATAATACTTCCGTTGGGTTCTAAACCGCCATTCAGCGATGAATACAAATGAACTTTTTCAAAAGGCTCAAGTTTTAAAGAAAGAAAATCTCCATTGTTCGTCTTCAGTTCATTTTTAGAAACATCTTTCATGTATGCATTAATCTGCTGTTGTAAGCGCGTAATTTGCGAAGGCTTGTGAAGTAGCAGGTATGTTACATAATTAGCATTGAACCACACCTCATCTTTTGCAGAAGCGAGGCTTTTAAAAGATAAAAGGATGTCATATTTAATTTGAGAATTTATTGGCGGATCCGCAACAATACCGGTTATCACATAATCACGGACATCATCTATACGAAGTGTTTTTCCGATTGGGTTTTCATTCCCAAAATATTTTTTAGCAACGCTTTTAGTAAGAACAATTGAGTAAGGATCGGACAATGCTAAAGAATCGTTTCCTTGCAATAATTTGAAAGAAAAAACTTTGAAAAAATCCGCGTCAGCATACAGAATATTTTTTTCGTCAAAAGCGTTGCTCCCATTTGATATTACTCTCGAAGACTTCATCGTGCGCACATAAGAGTCCACCAGCGGAAACGTTCTCTTTAATTGCGGCCCAACTTTATTTCCGGTGACAGCAGTTTGTTCGCTGCTACCCCCACTACCATATTCCATAGTCACACGTGCAATCCTTTCAGAATTAGTATTGAATTTATCGTAGCTTAGTTCATTAAAAACATACAATCCAATTAAAATACAGGCAGCTAAACCAGTTGATAATCCAAGTATGTTTATAAAACTATATAATTTATTTTTCTGTATTTTTCGCCATGCGATTTTAAAATAGTTTGTAAACATTTTTTTTATGATTTGAGCAGTGAATTTTTAGATTCAGACTAAATAGGTTATTATTCTTTTTCTGTGTTTTCTCATTATCTCCGTTTCAATCTGATATTTACCGTTGCATTGTTCACTAATACCTAACACCTATACCAGTATATTTTCTGTTACAGTTTGTCCATCCAACATCCTTATTATGCGATGGCTATAGCGTGCATCATGTTCACTATGTGTCACCATTATAATGGTAGTTCCCTGTTCATTTAATTCAGTGAGCATCTCCATCACTTCATTGCCGTTGGTGGAATCAAGGTTTCCTGTCGGCTCATCCGCAAGAATGAGCTTCGGATTATTTACAACTGCTCTTGCTACGGCTACACGTTGTTGTTGTCCACCTGATAACTGCTGTGGAAAATGGTTTCGCCGATGCATAATCTGTACTTTTTCAAGAACAGCTTCCACTCTTCTTTTTCTTTCATCTGCTTTCACTCCCAGGTAAATAAGCGGTAATTCCACATTTTC
>JBDTXP010000085.1:0-9303 GCA_040006135.1 Ginsengibacter sp.
CCATGTATTGATCTGGCGTTAAAACTTCTACTTTCATAATCGGCTCAAGTAAAACTGGTTTTGCTTTACGGCCAGATTCCCTGTAACCTTGCTTGGCACATAATTCAAAGGACATTGCATCACTATCTACCTGGTGGAATGATCCATCATAAACACGCACTTTCATACTCTCCATCGGATAACTTGCTAATACACCCGTAGTCATTGCTGTTTCAAAACCTTTTTGAATCGCGGGAACAAATTCTTTTGGAATTGAACCACCAAACAATCCATTTACAAATTGAAAATTGCCTTTTCCTTCTTTTAAGAATTCTTCATCCGCTGGTCCTATTTCAAATTGAATATCCGCAAATTTACCACGACCACCGGTTTGCTTTTTCAATACTTCACGATGTTCAATAGTTTCACGGAAAGCCTCTTTGTAAGCTACCTGTGGTGCACCCTGGTTAATCTCTACTTTAAACTCTCGCTTGAGGCGATCAATGATAATTTCAAGATGCAACTCTCCCATTCCACTGAGAATTGTTTGTCCGGTTTCTTCATCTGTCTTCACCCTTAAAGTTGGATCTTCCTCTACTAATTTACTGATTGCCATGCCCATTTTATCTACGTCAACTTGAGTTTTAGGCTCAATTGCTATTGCTATTACAGGTTCAGGGAAAGTCATTGCTTCCAGAACAATTGGATGATTCTCGTCACAGAGTGTATCGCCTGTTTTTATATCTTTAAATCCAACTGCTGCCCCAATATCCCCTGCGGTAATGAAGTCAACCGGGTTTTGCTTGTTAGCATGCATTTGCATGATCCGGGAGATCCTTTCATTTTTACCGGTACGGGTATTCAAAACATAAGATCCGGAATTAAGCTTACCACTATAGGCGCGGAAAAATGCCAGCCGCCCTACAAAAGGATCGGTCATAATTTTAAACGCAAGTGCACTAAACGGTTCTTTTATATCACAATGGCGTAAAACTTCCTCGCCATTATCCGGATTAATTCCTTTAATTGCTTCAATGTCCATTGGTCCGGGAAGATACCGGACGATTGCATCTAATGCAGCTTGCACGCCTTTATTCTTAAAGGAAGAACCACACATCATCGGGATTATAGATATATCAATAGTAGCTTTGCGAATGGCTTCGTGTATCTCATCTTCTGTGATCGTATTGGGATCATCAAAAAATTTCTCCAATAACTTATCATCATAATCTGCAACAGCTTCAATAAGATGTTGTCTCCACTCTGCTACATCTTCCTTCATATCTTCAGGTATAGGAACTTCTTCAAAAGTCATTCCCTGGGTAGCATCATCCCATACAATCCCTTTCAAAGTGATCAGGTCAACCACACCTTTAAAATTATCTTCTGCCCCAATTGGCAATTGCAATGGCACAGCTTTAGCGCCAAGCATTTCTTTTACCTGCTTTACCACGTTTAAAAAATCTGCGCCGGAACGATCCATTTTATTAACGAATCCAATGCGCGGAACTTTATATTTGTTAGCCTGACGCCAAACAGTTTCACTTTGTGGCTCAACCCCGCTTACCGCACAAAAAAGAGATAATAACCCATCCAATACACGCAATGAACGCTCAACCTCTACAGTGAAGTCAACGTGACCTGGAGTATCAATAATGTTGAATTTATACTGATGAGTGTCAGCAGTTTTTTGGCCCTGCACCATAGGGAAATTCCAGAAGCATGTAGTTGCAGCTGAAGTAATAGTAATACCTCTCTCCTGCTCCTGTGCCATCCAGTCCATGGTTGCGGCGCCATCATGTACTTCACCTATTTTATGATTCACACCTGTGTAGTACAAAATACGTTCGGTGGTAGTGGTTTTGCCGGCATCAATGTGAGCAGCGATACCAAAGTTTCTTTGAAATTTTAAATCGGCCATATACTTTATTTATACTTTTTTTTTGTTGAATTTTTATTTTCCAAAATGTATTTAGAAAAAGAATTTTTTGGAGGCGCAAAGGTAAAAAAAAATCGTGAAAAATATTATTTACAATGGTTAAATAAAAAACCCGGTATTTATTAATACCGGGTAAGTAGATAAAGAAAAAATATCTTAAGAGATTTACTATAATCAGATCCTAAAATGCGCAAACGCCTTATTAGCATCTGCCATACGATGTGTATCTTCTTTCTTTTTGTATGCAGCACCCTCACCCTTGCTGGCAGCAACAATTTCATTAGCCAGTTTTTCTGACATGCTACGGCCGTTTCTGTCGCGGCTGTATTTAATAAGCCATTTAATGCTCAAAGATGTTTTGCGATCAGCACGCACCTCAGCAGGAATCTGGAAAGTAGCACCACCAATACGGCGGCTTTTCACTTCTACACCCGGAGTCACATTCGCTAATGCTTTTTTCCAAACTTCGTATCCATCATCACCAGTGATCTTAGAAACTTTATCCAAAGCATCATAAAAAATGGTATAGGCACCGCTTTTCTTTCCTTCCCACATAAGGTTATTTACGAAACGGGTAACTAATTTATCCTGAAATTTAGGATCGGGAGCGAGAGGAAGTTTTTTTGCTTGTGCTTTACGCATAGTATTTGATCTTTTTAAAAGGTTTCTCAATATTAAGAAACCAAATTGTATTTATTTTTTTGCCTTTTCCTTTTTTGTTCCGTATTTGGAACGGCTTTGTTTCCTATCCTTTACACCAGCAGTATCAAGACTACCGCGTACAATATGGTAGCGAACTCCAGGCAAATCCTTTACCCTTCCACCACGTAAAAGCACGATTGAGTGCTCCTGCAGATTATGCCCTTCGCCGGGAATATAGGCGATTACTTCAATCTTATTGGTAAGCCTTACTTTAGCAACCTTACGTAGTGCAGAGTTAGGTTTCTTAGGTGTAGTAGTATAAACCCTTGTGCATACGCCACGACGCTGAGGACAACTATCAAGAGCTCTCGATTTACTTTTAGCTCTAATGATTGTTCTTCCTTTTCTTACTAACTGTTGTATTGTGGGCATGCTTTACCGTATTTTTTTGGACGGCAAAGGTAAGAGCGCTATTGCGAAAAACAAAATTTATTTAGCGTTAAATAAGATTTAAGTCAATGAGGTCATCCATCCAAAACGGTCATCTACTTCCCCTTTTTTAATTGCACTCATTCTTTTTTTAATCTCCGGTGCAATTTTCCAGGTATCTACGTCAAATTTCATTGTAAAATCCTTGTATCTTAATTCTTTAACCTTGGAAATCGTTACTGCAGTACCTGTTCCAAATACTTCCTTTAAGGTTCCGGCCTTGTACGCTTCCTCAATTTCATCAACCCCTAATCTCCTTTCCTCCACATTAATATCCATTTCTTTTAATAAATCAATAACACTTTCTCTCGTTACACCGGCTAAAATAGTTCCTTGCTCTAATGTAGGCGTAATAGCAATATCCCCAATAATAAAAAAGATATTCATGGTCCCACATTCCTGCACATATTTGTGTTCAAATGCATCAGTCCATAACACCTGGTCATATCCTTTTCTTTTCGCTTCGGCTGATGGATACATCGCCGCTCCATAGTTACCGGCAGCTTTAGCATATCCGACTCCACCAGGCACGGCTCTTACATATTTCTCCTCTACATAAATACGCATAGGAACATTGTAATAAGGTCCGGTAGGACTAAGAATAATTAAAAATTTATAGGTTTCGCTTGGCCGTACACCTATAAGCTCGTCTGAGCTGAACATAAATGGGCGGATATATAGTGAATGATCAGGGAAATCCGGCACCCACCTTTCATCTAGCTTTACAAGCGCCTTCATACCATCAAGAAATAATTCTTCGGTAATAGCAGGCATTTCCATTCTTTCAGCACTAATATTAAAGCGTTTAAAATTTTCATCTGGCCTGAAAATTTTTACTTCCCCATTTACTGATTTATAAGCTTTCACGCCTTCAAAGATGGCTTGTCCATAATGCAGCGCTGCAAGGGAAGGAGCTATTGAAATATCCTGGTAAGGCTTAATTTCCCCCTTTTCCCATTTCCCATTAACATAGTTTGCTTCAAACATATGGTCAGTAAAGTGTTTGCCGAAAGGAATATTTTCAAGAGAAAGTTCTGGCAAAGTGCTATTGCGCACTTTGGATATAATAAAATTTTCTGAGACTAGCATATCGTTAAATTTGCCACAAAGAAACGAAAAAAACACTTCACCGATAAATATGGGACTCGACAATATTGAATTAAATTTAAAAATATGTAGCCGCCTTTATAAAAACTCGCTTATAATAAAGTTTGAAAGAGACGAGGTAGAAATAGTGGCATCGAAAACCATCGAACACCAGGGCAGAAATAAAAAAAATATTCTTTTTATTATTAATAATAAGCAAAGTGGAGGCGCCACTGATGAAGAAATGACGTTATTCAATAGTATATGTAAAGCATGTAGCCTCACTATGGATGATATTGCATTATTAAAATTTCAACCGTCAATTGCAGATTATTTAAGTTTAAGAAGTCATTTCAAGTTTAAATTTTTATTTGCATTTGGCGTTACGCCAAATGATATTGGACTTACGGAAAATTTTGAAAACTTTATAGTGAGCAAAAAGGACGATGAGATGTTACTATTCGCACCGCAATTGTCCGATTTTCTTAATAACAAAACCTTCAAAACTTCATTGTGGAAAGGGATGCAAAAAATATTCTTGTAAATGGGACCAATTATTTTTGCAACAAATAATCAAAATAAAGTTGCAGAGGTGCAATTATTATTAAAGAAAAGCGATATAATAATAAAAACACTTAAAGAGGAAGGAATTGAAATCGATATCCCAGAGCCGTTTGATACATTAGAAGAAAATGCACAAGAAAAGGCAAAGGTGATAAATGATTTAACCGGTAAAAATTGTTTCTCTGAAGATACGGGACTTTTTGTGACTGCACTCGCTGGAGCACCGGGAGTAAAAAGTGCACGATATGCCGGTGAAAATAAATCAATGGAAAAGAATATTAATTTATTATTACATAATTTACATGAAGAGAAAGACCGTACAGCATATTTTAAAACAGTAATTTGCCTGGTATGGAATGAAAAAAGTTACTTCTTTAATGGAATTTGTGAAGGCAAAATTGAATTGTATAAAAAAGGGAATGCGGGATTTGGCTATGATTCAGTATTTACCCCTAAAGGTTCGGACAAAACTTTTGCAGAGATGGCAATTAATGATAAAAACATCTTTAGTCATAGAAAAAAAGCATTAGCAGAATTAACTGCATTTTTTGATCAGCAACAATGAAAGCTCACCTAAACACGTATAAAATTTGAACAAAGAAAGCAACCATATACCCTCTGAAAGCGACTTGATAAAAGGATGCATAGATGGAGACAGGCAAATGCAGCAATTATTATACAATCGCTTTTCTCCCAAAATGTATGGTGTATGCCTGCGATATGCAGGTAATGTGGAGGATGCAAATGATATTTTGCAGGAAGGGTTTATTAAAGTTTTTAAGAACCTGGGTAAATTTCGTAGCGAAGGATCTTTTGAAGGATGGGTAAGAAGAATCTTTATAAATTCCGCAATAGAGCAATACAGGAAAAAAGTAAAATTGTACAATGTTTCCGAAGTATATGAGAATACAGTTGAAGACAAAAGTTTAAGCGCACTTGATATCCTTGCCACTAAAGATGTGATGAGTATTGTAAATGAATTATCACCTGGATATAAGGCAGTATTTAATTTACATGTTGTGGAAGGTTATTCTCATAATGAAATAGCAAAATTGTTGGGAATAAATGAAGGCACGAGTAAATCACAATTAGCAAGGGCCAAGGGAGTACTAAAAAAGATTATTGAAAGAAGGGTGGTAGAAAAAAAAGTAGACAACATTAATTAATAATAATGGAAAAATTTAATACACGGCTTTACGAATTCGAAGAAGAACCTCCGGTTTTTCTTTGGGAGAATATTTCGGCATCACTTGGAGAAAAAAATAATATTCGTAGTATGACTAAGCGAAGATCCGGAATGGTCTGGATTGCAGCCGCTGCGGCATGTTTGGTATTTTTAATGGTAGGATTATTTTTTAAAAGTAATAGAGATAAATCACAAAATACAGTAAGTGCAGTAGTTAAACCTGTACCATCTTCACGACAGGATTCGATCTTTGTAAATAAAAGTTTATTAGAAAAAATTATTAATACTCCCGAGTCTCAAAAGCAGGTAGCATTCAATAATATTACAAAGGAAGGTCACCCAAAAAAATATATAACAATTGCAGGGCCAGAAGGCCAACCCGTAAAAATTTCATCCAAAGTTGCGACGCTAATAATTTCTGCAGATAATGAATATCCTCCTAAACCCGTTTGGGATAAAAAAATTGAAAAGTGGAAACAAATAATGCTTAACAGCACACTTTCTCCTACTTCAACTTCGCTGGTAGACATATTGCAATCGTCCAATTCCTCTACGGAATAATATATGGCAAGAATAAAAATTGATCTCCCGGATACACTATTATTTTCTGCAACAGTAGCGGTACGCATTACAGACATTAATTATGGAAACCATGTAGGCAATGATGCCATAGTTAAGTTCATTCATGAAGCGAGAGCGCAATTCTTGGCCTTATATAAATTTACAGAATTGAATGTGGCAGGAACTGCCCTGATTATGAGCAGCTTAATTATTGATTTTAAAAAAGAGAGTTTTTTTGGTGACCAACTGATTGTAAAATTATTTGCAGGAAATCTAAGTAAAGTAAGCTTTGATTTCTTTTATAGTATTCATGCAACACGAAATGGTCAAGAAGTGCTGATCGCAAATGCGCAAACCAGTATGGTCTCATATGACTACAGTGCAGGTAAAGTGATTGCTATTACGACAGGCCTACAAAAACTCTTATTACTTTAAGTATTCCAAATTTTCCAACTTTCTTCTGCCTGTATTTGCAACATTTCACTACCATTTTTTATAAAGGCTCCTTCATGTTTAGCCTTATTTAAAAATTCTGTTTGAGCAGGATTATATACCAGGTCAAAAAAATAATGCTCATTAGTAATAGCATTATAAGGCAAAATCGGATACCCATTTACCAGAGGAAACATCCCTATTGGTGTTGTATTAATTACGATCTTATATTGTGACAACAGCGCTTCATTTACTTCTGAATAAGTAATCTGTCCTTTTTCCCTGTTGGGATTACGACTCACTTGCACAAGGTGAATTCCCAACTGATTGAGTACAAAACAAACTGCTTTTGAAGCACCGCCACTTCCTAAAACCAATGCTTTTTGATGACAACTTTTTAAGTGGGGTTCAAAAGATTGTTTAAACCCTGTAACATCTGTGTTATACCCAACCCACCTACCGCTTTCCACTTTCACACAATTGCAGGATCCTATCTGCAAACAGGTTTCAGAGGCGTCATCAAGATATGGGATAATAGACTCTTTATAAGGGATAGTTATATTAAAGCCTTTTAAATCTATTTGATTTTTGAATGCAATTATTTCCTTGTTAAATTCTTTTAATTCAAAATTTTCATAAATAATATCCTTTAAATCTTCAAGTAAAAATTTCCTGGAAAAAAAATCTTTTGAGAAGGAGTGGGATAAACTCTTGCCAACCAATCCATAAATTTTCATGGCCATTAATAAAATGATTTAAAGGCACTCTTAATAGTGATCCTGTTTATCCAAATACAAATTAAATGTATCACCGCGCAGTCCGATACGCATAGTTTCTAACGGAATAATTTCTGATGGAGCAATATTTCCCAGGTTGGCATTACAGCCTACCAATTCAAGAAAATAGAGTTGTTGCGCTTTTTGTGGAGCTTCCCAAATTATCTTTTCGCCAGGGATTTGAGTGAGTATTTCCTGAACGAGACCTTCTCTTACTTCGCCTGTTCCCCGGTAAATACCTACGTTTCCTGCCTCCCGTGCTTCTGCAATAACATATGAAGATCCTGCGGCCAATTCACCTTTCATTTGCTCTATCCATTTGTATGGTGGAATAATATGTGTAGCATCTTTACTTCCTACCTCACTTAATACAAGGCCATGTTTTGTAAGCTTTTCGATATACCCACATTTTTCTGTATGTGGTATCGTTATAGAACCATCGCTTACCTCCATATATTTAATACCATAATCTTCGCATAAAGCGATATAATCATTGAATTGGTTGCGAATAAGAAATGCTTCAAATAAGGTTCCCCCGAAATAAACAGGAATTTCAGCCTGCTGGTAGAGTTCAATTTTATCACGAAGATTTGGAGTTACGTATGCCGTACCAAACCCTAATTTAATAATATCGATATGTGGTTTTGCTGCGCTCAAAAGGTTTCTGGCCTCTTCAAGACTAAGCCCTTTATCCATTATCATAGTTAATCCATAAGAGCGGGGTTTAGAAAGTCTATCAGGTATTTGAGACAAATTAAAGTTCATACAATAAGTTTTAAGTGCCGCAAAGATATTTTTTTGAAAAATATTTTCAGAAAAAAAATAAATATGGACCCAAAAAGGAAATAGGAGGCATTAGCGTTTACGGGATTTGCTTATCATATCCCCTACTACCGGGTTATTTAATATAGATGGATCAAAAGCAATAAATTGTCTTATTAACTGCGGAGCAATTGAAAGCGCATTTTGCAACTGCAAAAAAGCTTCTTTGCTTTTGCCCAAAGAAAATAATATAGATGACTTTATGAATAGAAATAATGGTTTTCCTTCAGTATTTCTTTGTGCATTTTGAACCTGGGTAAGTGCCTCCGCCAGGAAATTATTTTCATAAAGACATGTAATCAAACTTTTCCATCCTTTTACGTTCTTAGGTCTTGCTTTTATAAAATAAGTATAGTGCATAATAGCCTCCTTTACTTTGCCAAGATTATGAAAGCATTCAGCCAGAGCAAGATGGTATTCGGCCTTTTTATAATTGATATTTAAAGCACGTTGTAAATTTTTTATAGCGCTTTCCCATTGCCCCTCCTTTATGTAAGTCCCGGCAATTTTAAAATACAGATGGCTATCATCATCTTGCAAATGGGCAGCTTTTCTATAATGAAAGCGAGCCTGTGCAGGTTTTTTTAATTTCTCAAAGCAGTGTCCTATCGCCTCATAAATTACTTCCTCAGGCAAAGAAAGTTCTAATACTTTCTGTAAAGCCTCTATGGCCTCTTTATACTTTCTTAATTTCAAATAGGCATCGCCTAAGTTTCTATAAGCGTAATCAAATTTCTCGTCTATTGCGATAGCGAATTGGTAGGCATCAATCGCCTTCTCATAGAGTTTAACGCCTTGGTAGGCTGTACCAAGATTAAACCAGGCAA
>JBDTXP010000086.1:0-9272 GCA_040006135.1 Ginsengibacter sp.
CTTTGATATTTGAAAATTAATTTTCACCTAATTATCCAATTTATTTGTTGCGCTCCCCCAGAGTAGTTCCTGATGTATATCCCCGTTTTTCTTTTTTCTTTTTTGCATATGCAATGACCGCATCATTGAGCCCAAAATTATTCTCAGAGTTAAACACTTCTTTTCGGTCTGCCTGGTGCATCAGGCTTTCCTCGGCAATCATCACCAAATCAAAATATACAACTCTTCCCGATCCATTCTTTGAAATTACTCTTTGACGGTAATGCCTATAGACAAAATCAATATCATTGATAGCATCAAAAACAACATATTCTTGTAATGGTTTCTTCTCCAGTTTTATATGGATTCTAAACTTTGGCATTGCACAATATTAAGTCTTTATGCTAATATTTTTAGCAACCGCATGGCATTAATTGTAAGCGCTGTGACTTACTAGACTGTCTGATATATTTATTAGCTAGAAACTGAATTAATGCTTTAATTTTCCTAAAAAAAATATGAAAAAAAACCCTCCTGTAAAGAAGCATTTTTTTGAAACACTGGCAGCAAAAGTATCCTTGGCGACCGGCAGCACAGCTGCTATCATTACAGCTTTTGGATCGGTAGTGTTATGGGCTGCACTTGGGCCTGTGTTTCATTATTCTGAAAACTGGCAGCTCGTAATAAACACGGGCACTACAATCATTACCTTTCTTATGGTTTTTCTTATTCAAAAATCACAGAATAAGGAATCAATTGCCGTTCAACTTAAATTAAATGAGTTGGTGGCTGCTCAGGAATATGCCAGCAATAGATTGGTGGATGTTGAGGATATGACTGAAGAAGAATTAAGGGCATTAAAGAAATATTATGGCAAGCTAAAAGAAAAAGCAAAGACCGAAGAATCACTTCAGAAAGCACATTCTGTTGAAGAGACAGGGGAGATCCATGAATTAAAAAAAGACATTAAAAGAAGTGTAGAGAAAAATGTAAAGCAATCCAAAAAAAAATGAGCTGGCCAAAATAAAACCGTTTAGTGTTGATTAGTATGCTATCCTAAAGTATGCAGTGTTACGGGAATGAGGCCAAAAAATAGTATTAATTATCGATTGGGAAATAATTTATTGCGAAAGATTGTTGCATATCAGGTAAAGTTTTCTACAAATCCTTTATTACTGAAAAAGTTCCTAATTAGATACCAACACACCAAACAATTTACTAAAATATTTTTCTATTAATTTATTTACAACTCCCATCAATTTGAATTCATTAAGAATTAAAAAAAAATCGTATCTTAAACGAGATAGGGATTAAAACATTTGTCTCATTTTAAGGCATAATTTTTACTAATATTCCATTTAAATAAGATATCCATGGAAAACAAAAATCAACATAAAGTAAAGATTGAATCAATTTCTGTCAAATATGCATCAGTTGTAGATCGCATTTTACCTTTTACCGAATCACCTTCAAGCCAGCAATATGACGATAACACTAAAGGTGAGGGCGAAATGAGGGCAAGTGATTTATTTTCATTATTTACAGCAGATGTAATAAAATCTGATATCATTTTTTCCCGCTAAGGTTTACCAATTATTAAATATTAGCCCATAACTTTCTTCGCCTAAAATATCATTCCATTTGGAAATTAAATTTTTATAGGCTTTTCCAACAGGCATTATTTTTCTATCGAGGTCGTATAAGCCTAACTTGTTTACGCGACCTGCATTGTCTCTTAAAGCGCTATCCCAATCTACCTGGTGAGTAAGGCTATACCATGTGAATCCTACTACAGGAATACCATCATGCTTCAGGCGATGCACATTTGCCCATTGTTTTAACAGCCACTCTGTACATGCAGGTATTTTAATATTTGTTTCTGTATGCATGATCGGCAATTTGTACCGCTTATAATACTGGCTCGTAATTACATAGTATCCGAAAATTTCTCCAGCAGCCTGGGTATGTCCGTCGGGATGCACTATATGCTCGTTCGTTACATAATAATCATTACCCATTATACACCTCGCTTTTACCTGGTTCTCTGTAAACCATTCGTATTCTGAATGAGTCATTCCATTTTCTGTAAGATATTTATACATCGGCACCGTCATAGGATATCCATAAGTAAGATCTAATGACAGAAATCTTTTTTGGTTAAGAAAGCGGGCAAGTGGAGAAGCCGCTGGATCAATAGCATGAAAATATTCCGATGATTCACTTTGAATAAATGTAGCGTCTGGCTGAATGCGTAAAATAGCATGCATCGCCATAACATTTGCTTTGCAAAGATGTTTAAGGGCAGTGACAAAAGCCTTGTCGGAACTAAGACGTTCATTCCACCAACCATACTGTGCAGAAAACATAGCTGCAATAAATATTTCGTTGATTGGAGTGTAAAGATGTATGTGGGGAAAGCGCTTTGCAAAGGCTTCAGCATATTGAGCAAAATAATATGGGAAGTCAGGATTTTGAAAATTTCCCAGCCAATCGGGTACTCCAAAATGACAAAGGTCTACAATAGGCGTAATTTCTAATTCCTTTAGCCTGTTAAATGTTTCGTCAGTAAAGCTCCAATCATATTGCCCCGGTGCGGTATGTGTTTTATAATACGGCGGACCATATCGCAGAAATTCAATACCTAATTCTTTCACAAGGAGAAAATCTGTTTGCCAATTTTTATAATGTCCACACTTCTCCATTTCATCTACTCTAAAAGTAGTACCATCAGGCAATTGAATAGTAGGATAACTATTTTCAATGCCCGTTGAAAACATAAATTTTGAACCCGACATATTTAAATTTTTTCTTCAAAAAAACATTCGATAGCATTTTCTAATGAAGGCAATTTAATGCCTTTTCCACTTTCAAGTGCACTGTATACAGGACGAATTGCTTTCCAATTCATCTCTTGCTGATTCTTAGGAATAACATTTTTATTTGCAAAGCCATTATGGTTTGCAAGTTCTCTGGCAAAATCTGTCCATAAAATTTTTCCGTCGTTACAAAGATGCCAGATACCAATTCCCCTATCAATCAGGAGATCCAATGCGGCATCTACCAAATGAGGAACATAAGTAGGACTTACTGTAATGTTATCCACGACAAATGTTGTTTGATCATTCTGTAATTTTTCCAAAATATAATGGGCAAAATTGTAATGATCCCATGGACCAAAAAAAGAACTCGTCCTGATAATAAGTGATTGTGGGAAATTTTCTAAAGCTAATTTTTCACCACAAGCTTTGGTATATCCATAATAGTTTAATGGCGCTACTTCGTCCTGCTCGAGATAAGGAAATTTTTTCTCGCCATCAAACACAAGGTCAGAGCTAAATGTCATAAGTTGAATGCCCTTTCTATTGCATGCGTCTGCCAATTCCTTTACTGATTCAGTATTTAATGCCCGGCAAATTTCCCGATTGGTTTCTGCCTCATCTACCTTTACAAAACCTGTAGTGTTTATAACGGCCCAGGGTTTAAAATCATCTATTGCTTTTTCTATGTTTTCTTTTTGTGTAATATCAAATTGCGGTCTCGCCAATGAAATAAATGGTATATTTCTGCGATCGCATATTTTCCTGAAAGCACTGCCCAGTGTGCCATTGCCGCCCAAGATTAATATGGGTGCACTGTTAGAATTAGACTTTCGCCTGATAGGATTGTAACTATAATGCCACCATCCTTGTTGATTTAATAATGGGTGTTCCGCATTGCTTTTGGTGGCCATTGATTGTATTAACCCGGCCATTGCTGTCTCTCTTATTCGATTATTAGAAATATCAAAAGCACCGGCTTCATAAAAATTATTCTCGCGGGTGAGTAAGCTGTTCCAATCAAAAGCGCCAAGCAACGACCATGCAGTAATAGCTACAAATGGAAGACCCTCTTTACGAATTTTACATGCAGTATCGTAAGCTTCTTTAAACCAGCGCAGTTGCTCTTCCCGGGTACAGTTGATGTGAACTTCAGTAAGAGCAAAAGGTAATTGATAGCGATCCCATGCTTCCTTCAACAAATTAGAAAGGCCGGTTGGTTTTAAAGCTCTTACGGCAGGCACATCCGCATATTTGTGCTGATCGTTTCCACCATGATATTCTGCAGGCCAGTTATTTAAATGCTCGTCTAAATATCTTTCAGATGTGACGTAATAATTAAAACCAGCAATATTAGGTACACAAGGATTTTCCATGAAAAAATATAATTCCCTTTCTTCGATGCCCATAGAAATAAAATAATTCCATAATGGATGATGGGAATCAAATTTACCACAAAGAAAATCGTAGGTGAGCCAGCTTCTTTGATTCTCAAATTGTGCCTGGTAAACTAAACTTTTAGAGCTGTGAATTTTTGCCAAATCTTCCGTCTGCACCAATGCCGCTTCAGGAATTATCTTTCTGATAGCCTGCATAGAAAGTATGATACCATTCAACTGGTTAATCAACATTCTGCAAAACTCTTTTGGACTCTTTTTATGCGGATACCAAAGGCCATAGAGACCACTAAAACGTGCTGTGGTAAGCGGCTCATTGACGGGGGTAAAATATTTTAAATGTGGGAATTTAGTAGCAACTTTTTGAGCATATTGCGCCAGCTTCTTACCAAAATGTTTATCTGAAAGGGAAGTGAATGAAGGGCCACTTCCATGGTGTACAAGACCGACTATTGGTTCAATGCCATGAGCAGTAATTTCATTTAATTTCTTTTCTGCATGTGTCCAATCAATATTTTCATCCGCATTATTAAACTGGTGTGCCTCCCAAAGTATTGGGTAACGAAGTTTTTTTATTCCCAGTTGAGCTATTCTGGAAATGTCATCGGTTCTTTCAAAATGTCGCGCACTTTTTAATTGATCACGGTATTTATCGCCGACCCTGTTAATAGTGCATTCTATTCCTCCCCAAATCTCAGGCGGATTTTTGCAAAGCTGGTATTGTGTGTCCATTTAGTTGAAATTCAAATTCAGATGCGGCACTTATTTTTTTAAATAGTGTAAGCGCCTGAGCTACTACCTGGTCCATATTGTAGTATTTATATGTAGCAAGCCTGCCGGCGAAATACACATTCTCTTCGGCAAGTGCTTTTTTATGATATTTTTTATAAAGTGCGGCATTTTCAGGACGGGGTACAGGATAATATGGATCTCCGTCATCCTTCGGATATTCATATACAATAGAAGTTTTTGGATGCTTTTGACCTGTAAGATATTTAAACTCCGTAATTCTCGTGTATGCGTGTTCGTTAGGATAATTAATAGTGCCTGTTTTCTGAAAAGTCTCTTGCTCTAAAGTTTCAAATTTAAAATCAAGTGACCGGTAGGGGAGCTTACCATAGCAATAATCATAAAAATAATCTATCGGTCCTGTATAGATCATTTTATCAAATGAAACTTCTTTCATTATTTCCTTATAATCTGTATTAAGTAGGATCTTAATATTTTTATGCTTCAACATTTTTTCAAACATGCGTGTATACCCGTGCAGTGGAATAGATTGATAATTGTCAGTGAAATAACGATCATCGCGGTTATTTCGGGTTGGAATCCTCGAGGTAACAGATGCATCCAGTTCCGATGGATCAAGGTTCCATTGTTTGCGTGTATAACCCCGAAAAAATTTCTCATACAACTCTCTTCCTATTTTTGCGACTACTACATCTTCGGAAGTAATTACTTTAGCCTTATCCTCTGCACGCGCAGCGAAGAAAGCATCAACTTCTTCACTATTAAGATTGAGGCCATACAATTGATTAATCGTATTTAAATTAATAGGAATAGGAACCTGCATGCCATCAACACTTGCTAAGACCCGGTGCTCGTAAGGCCGCCAGTCAGTGAATCTACTCAAATATTCAAAGACATCTTTACTATTTGTATGAAAAATATGAGGTCCATATTTATGAACTAATATTCCATGTTCATTATAATGATCAAAAGTATTGCCTGCGATGTGATCTCTTTTTTCGACCAACAAAACTTTTTTGTTAGTTGATGCCAATCTTTCTGCTAATACACCCCCGGCGAGGCCGGCTCCAACGATAAGGTAATCAAACATATAATTTTCTTTTTTTGATGTTTTTCAAGTTTTTCTTTTCCAGTGCTTTGTCAATTAAATTATTCATATGATGCCACGTCTCATTCCAGGAATTTCCAGCAAGAAAGACATCCGTTTTTCGTAACCATTCTTGTGTGTTAGTGGAATTAAAAATTTCTTCTGCTGCCGCGATAAATTCCTCAGCAGTATCTGCAATCTTTACAAGACCTTTTACTCCATATGGAGTCACTACATCAGTAATTGAAGTAGAAATAACAGGCTTTCCACCAGAAAGGTATTCGGGTGTTTTTGTTGGACTTATATATTTAGTTGATTCGTTCAGTGCAAAAGGAAGCGTGGCAATATCCCAGCCTGCCAGGTACAGAGGCAATTCATCGTAGGTTTTTGATCCCAGGTAATGAATATTTTGTTTTTGAGGAAGCAAGTCCGGATCAATTTTTACCACAGGCCCTAATAGAACAAAATGCCAATCTGGTTTTTGTGTGGAAAGATCTTCCAGTAGGTTAATATTAAAACGCTCATCAATCACACCATAAAAACCAAAACGTGGATGCGGAATTTGCTTTTGATCAGCCGGATCTTCCTTATTCACCCTTGCCCTACCAAAATGATTTTTATCTATACTACTTGGAAAAGGATGAATATTATGATGCAAATGTTTTTTTGCCTCGTATAAACTATGCCCACCGGTAAATACAATATCCGCTTTTGATAATAAAATGGATTCAAGATCTTTTAATTCAGGAGGTGCAAACTTAAAGGCTGATAGCTCATCCATGCAATCATAAATAATCAATGACGGCTTTAGGCGCTCACTATATTGCAATGCCATCGGCGAGTAATACCAAAGTAAATACTTTTTAATATTATTTTCTACTATTAATCGCTCTAAAAGGCTTTTTATTACCTCAATTGATGAATCGATATCAGGCTGTCCTTTTACACTTATTTTTACTACCCACAGATCTATATTTTCCTGTTCTCTGTTTATTTCCAGTTTATTTTCTTCCTGGTTATATTGTGGTTCCTCGATAATAAAAACCCGATTGTAAATAGCAAATCTATTAAGTAAATGCTGGGGCCGTTGATAGACAAAATTCCAGCGAATATGGCAAAAGCATATAAGATCCATTGCAAAATTATTAAGTGTAAGATAAATTATTGTAAGGCTTGTAGCTACTCAAGAACTGCAGCTATGTATACTATTTACATGCCATTTTCATCATCAGACATTTTTTGTAATTAATGTGCCATTTATTTTTTTATGAGAAAATATTTACACAAATAATAGTATCTATTGTGGAAATTTTTATTGTTATCAAATAAAAATTCACAATAGTATTATGGACAAAACATATTCTCCGTGTATAATATTTGTTTTTCTTTTTTTTTAATAAAAAAATGACAATCGGCATATAATATGACTTTATCAGATAAACAAATTTTAAAATTTAAAATCATGAAATCTACAACAGCAAAGAAGACATCTACAGCGAAACCCGCGGCTACCAATGGAAAAAAGCTTCCTGCAAAATCGAATGCCGCAGAAGGACTCAAAGATCTTTTTGAAGATGAATTAAAAGACATTTATTGGGCTGAAAAGGCTTTAACTAAAGCAATTCCAAAAATGATTAAAAATGCGACTTCACAAGAATTAATTGATGCATTGACAGATCATCTTGAAGTAACAGAAGGCCAGGTTGCGAGGTGTGAGCAGGTTTTTGAATTACTCGGCAAACCCGCACGCGCAAAGAAATGTGAAGCGATGGACGGCTTAATCAAAGAGGCCAAAGAAATAATGGAGAGCACAGAGGAAGGCATGGTGAGGGATGCCGGAATTATTTCTGCTGGCCAGAAAGTGGAACATTATGAAATTGCTTCTTATGGTACATTAAGAACTTTTGCTTCCACCTTGGGTTTGGAAGAAATTGCAGGGTTGCTGGAACAAACACTTAATGAAGAGAAAGAAGCCGATCAAACATTAACCGAGGTAGCTGAATCTTCTGTAAACTTAGAAGCAGTAAATGCTGAAGAGCAAGAAGCATAGAATATCTCTGGGTAAGAATTATAGGGAGTCACTTTTGTGGCTCCTTTTTTTAATGTATTAGTAAAATTATTTTGCGGCGAAAGTCTAACAATTTTCTAAACAGTTAAAACCCGGAAATACTATTCGCTATTGAATGAGATTCATTAATTTCGCAGATTCAAAATGGGGCTGACCGGTTTTGACAGCATAGTTCTTTGTAAGTATAAGCATGTAGTGCGTTGCGTAATTAGCACTTTAATCAGAATACGTAAACTCTAGTAGGCAATACTCAGTTTGCCATGGCTGCCTAATCGATAGATTGACAACCATTAGGGCCGTTGTGCTGGCCAGGCCTGTTGCCACGCACCTCCGCCGACTCAAAAATAAAATGGGCTGCTACGATTTAAGGCTGTGCGAATCGTTTAAGACTATACAGCTAAGGTGTGACTTGGTTTGTTTTACCCCGGGCCATTCCTGACAATTAATGTAAAAATAAACATGTAGAAGGCTTATGACGGATGTGTTTGGACCAGAGTTCGATTCTCTGCAGCTCCACTTTTTTTAAGCGCACTTATTTTATAGGTGCGTTTTTATTTTAAATTAAATTATTTATTCCAGGAATGCTTTAATTAATTTTTTCCATTGCAATTCTGAAAATCCCAACAAAGCTCCCACACCAATAACTATATTTCTAATCGTATCTATTAAAGATTTATCATCCGTGTTGATCTTTTCATTTCTGCCATAGTAACTTGCAATTACTACTGCTGTCTTTTTTTCTATAATAAATGTACTAGTTGCGTTTTTATGGAAAAAATGATCTGTTGAATCATCTGCTTTTTGCGGTCGCTCACAAGCACGAAATGTCATACCCATATGGTTGGCATCACTTTTTAAAGCATCTATTTTTACCCAGTCGTAACCATCTCCGTCTTTATTGCCAGGGCCCGGAATATCGATTCTTACATAATCATCTTTACGAGGAGTTCTGTTGACCGAATTTTCCTGTTCATCCACTACACAAAATGAAGCTCCCTTTTCATCTGTCAAAAGATGCCATGAATTTATATCTAACATTTTGTCACATGCCTTCTTAAATAGTGCATTACAATCTTCCTCACTTTCGCATTTTACCGACTCTTCAAGGTTATTTGCTTTACCACCTTCATTTTCAGGAACAAGTTTTTCATAAAAATTGTCTTTCATATTTAATT
>JBDTXP010000087.1:0-9232 GCA_040006135.1 Ginsengibacter sp.
TTTGTACTTTCTTTATTATAAATAAGAATTATCATTCAACAAAAAATTAAGCAACTTGACCTTTTTGAATTTTTTAGGAATTGATCTGAGAGAGCTTCTTAACCCGCAGTTTTATATTGAACATGGCGGCCTGTGGATGATCGTCTTTATTGTATTTGCAGAGACAGGATTATTTGCAGGATTTTTTCTTCCCGGAGATGCTTTGCTTTTTGTAACGGGTATTTTTAGTGACCAGATTGTGGGTAGTGCGATGTTTTATAGCAACAATCAATGGTTTGATCTTGGTGTCCTGTGGTTGCTAATTACTACAGCTGGTATTCTTGGAAATTTTGTAGGGTATTGGTTTGGAAAAAAAAGCGGACCATTTCTTTATGAAAGAAAGGATACATTCTTTTTTAAGAAAAAATATTTATTGCAGGCACATGATTTTTATGAGAAGAATGGTGGTTGGGCAATTGTTATTGCCCGCTTCGTTCCTTTTGTAAGAACTTTTGCTCCTATTGTCGCCGGTATTGTAAAAATGGAGAAAAAGAAATTTGCCTATTATAATATTATTGGTTGCATGCTTTGGGTAGCAAGTATGTTGCTTGCTGGTCACTTTCTGCAGCAATTGGTGAAAAACGAATGGGGCTATGATCTTACAGAGCACCTGGAAACTATAATTTTAATTATTGTCGCGGTAACTACATTTCCGGTTTTGTATAAAGTATTTTTCACAAAGAAAAAACCGAAAGTGGTTAAAGAGCCGGAAAATCCGGTTGTTTAGAAAAATTATAAATCATGAAGAAGAATAGAGCGATAAATAATTAAGTGTGAATTATTGTATGCATTCCATGATTGTAAAGTTTTTGTATTAATATCACCAATTGGAAAGTCAAGAGTGACTTTTTCCCATTTACTTTCTGAAATGTCCGTTCCAAAATTTTTAATAATCCGCTTTTCCTCTATTGGGGATATCGTACTCACAACACCGGTTATAAGGAATTTGCGAAACAAATTTCCAGAGGCTGAAATTCACTATCTCACAAAAGAAGTTTTCTACCCTATTCTTAAAGCGAATCCCTACATTAATAAAATAAAATTATTGGGTGCCGATCTTACATCGGTTATTGAGGATTTAAAAACGGAAAAGTATGACGACATAATTGACCTTCATCATAACCTGAGAACATTAAGAATAAAAAAATCATTAAAGAAAGTAGCATTTCATTCTTTTAATAAATTGAATTTTAAGAAATGGATCTACACTAATTTTAAGATAAACCTGATGCCTCACAAACATATAGTAGATCGATATATGGAAACTTTAAGTCACCTGGGAGTGGTGAATGATGGTAAAGGACTTGATTATTTTATAGCAGAAGAAGACAGAATAAAAGAAGATGACATTCCGTTTTCCCATTCCCATGGTTTCATAGCAATTGCTATAGGTGCTGCACACTTCACGAAAAAGTTGCCGGTAGATAAATTAAAAGAGTTGGTTCAAAAAATTGATTTTCCTATAGTTTTACTTGGTGGCAAAGATGATGAGGCGGCCGGACGGGAAATTGCAGAAGGTGATGAAATAAAAATCTATAATGCCTGCGGCAAATTTTCATTAAATGAATCTGCGGACATTTTGCGTCGTGCTACATTGGTAATCAGCCATGATACAGGAATGATGCATATTGCTTCAGCATTTAAAAAAGAAATCTTTTCTGTGTGGGGAAATACAGTACCAAGTTTTGGTATGACGCCTTACCTTACTTCTTTTCGTGAATTCCAGGTAAATAAATTATGGTGCAGACCTTGTTCTAAAACAGGTTTTGATAAATGCCCCTTAGGACATTTTAAATGTATGCGCCTTCAATCTACAGAAAGCATTTCTCAACAAGCGGTTGCGTTTTGTAAAACGAAATCTGATAATTGATCAACAAATTTATATTTACTATTATGACTTAATTTTCTTTTATGCTTTTCTATAGCAGCCCTTAACTTTTTATTTCAAAACGATAACTCATTTTTACTTAACTATAGTAGTTACAATGGGCAAACTTTTCACTTCATTCTTTATCGTTTTGATATTTTTATTTAGTACGAATGTTTTAGCACAGAAAACTGTAATAACAGCGGTGATAGAGAATCCTCAAAATAAATCATCGTCAGATACAATCTACTATGACTTTAATCAAAAACTAAAATGGCAGGATTTCCAGGGTAAACCTGAAATGCAACCCTATATAGGAGCCATAACTGCTTCGGGGTTCGCCTTTCATTCATCAATGGTTTATTCAAATAATATATTAAAAATCCGGATCGGTATTTATTCTTTTTTCACCAAACATGATTCCTGGAAAAAGAAAAATATTAATTCAGATTATCATCTTGAGCATGAGCAACACCACTTTGATATAACCCGGTTAGGTGCTCAGAACTTTATGGATGAAATTAAAAAGGCTGAGTTTACAGCGAAGAATTACCGGCAACTTATGAATTCAATATTTGCCCGTGTTTTTGACGAAAATACAAGACTACAACAGGAATACGATTTGGATACAAAAAACAGTATTGATGTGGCGAAGCAATTGGAATGGAATAAAAAAATAACAGATAAAATAAATAGCCTTAAGTCTTTGGAGTAATATGGCGGTCACTCATTTACCCATTTTTCAGGATTATTTTATTTAATTCGACGAATGTGGTAATAACATTGTGTGTAAATTCTACACATTAAATCTTTACTTTTTGCAGGTTTCTTATTATTTCATTTTATCTTGTGCTCTTATAAAATGATTTTACATAAATGACGAGTTTTGAAAACTACCGCATACCCTATGAAATAAACGAGCGGTATCAAAAGAAAGTTGCCTATTTCTCAATGGAATTTGCAATACACCAACCTTTAAAAATATATAGTGGCGGCCTTGGATTTTTGTCCGGTTCACATCTTCGAAGTGCATATGAATTAAAACAAAATTTAATTGGCATTGGTATTTTATGGAAGGAAGGTTATTATGACCAGGCCCGCAATGCTGACCAGACGCTTAAGGTGACCTGGATGGAAAAAATTTATAATTTCCTGGAGGATACCGGCATCCGTTTCCAGATACAAATACATGATCATCCTGTATGGGTAAAAGTTTGGTATCTCAACCCGTCCACCTTTCAATCCGCACCACTGTTTCTATTAAGTACAGATGTACCGGAGAATGATTTTGTTTCTCAAACTATTAGTCACCGCTTGTATGATGGCAATGCTGCCACTAAGCTTGCGCAATTTATTTTATTGGGTGTTGGCGGAGCAAAGTTGATGGATGTAATGAATTATGATCCTGAGATTTATCATTTGAATGAAGCACATGCTGTAAGTGCTGCGTTTTATTTATTCAAAAAATTTGGAAACCTTGAAGATGTTAAAAAGCGACTTGTATTTACTACGCACACTCCTGAAGAAGCAGGAAATGAAAAACATGATATCTTTCTTTGTGAACAAATGAGTTATTTCTGTGGTATGCCTTTAGAGGAAGTAAGGGCTTTAACAGGAATCTCTGATGATCTTTTTAATCATTCTCTTGCTGCTCTTAGATTTGCGCACCTGGCAAATGGAGTATCACAGTTGCATGGTGAGGTAAGCCGACAGATGTGGAAACACTACGAAGGCATTTGTGAAATAAAAGCGATAACTAATGCACAAAATTTCAATTATTGGTCAGATAAACAATTGTACAGAGCGCGCCTTGAGCATAATGACGAATGGTTTGATGATCGTAAACGCCATTTAAAAGAAAGAGCTTTAGAGATTGTGGCTGACCAAACCGGTAAGATTATGCGTCCTGATGTTCTTACTATCGTTTGGGCAAGAAGATTTGCAGGCTATAAGCGTGCAGAGTTATTAACGAGGGATCACAAACGTTTTGAGGCATTACTTAATCATCCTAAATATCCGGTGCAGTTCATTTGGGCGGGAAAACCTTACCCTCTTGATTTTCCTGCAATCAATGACTTTAATCATTTGGTAAACCTGAGCAAGCAATATGATAATGTTGCTGTATGTACAGGCTATGAACTTACATTGAGTAAGCGATTGAAACAAGCTGCAGATGTGTGGTTGAATAATCCACGCGTGCCTCGAGAAGCGAGTGGTACAAGTGGTATGACGGCCGCAATGAATGGCGCAGTTAATCTTAGTACCAATGATGGTTGGATTTGCGAGTTTATTAATAATGGCAATAATGGTTTTGTGGTTCCACCCGTAGATTATATGAATATGCAGGTAGAAGAACAGGATAATTATGATTTGAATAAACTCTATGAGATTTTAGAAAACGAGGTACTACCTCTTTATTATAATGATTATGAAACGTGGAGGCAAATTGTAAAGAACGGAATGCGGGATGTGCAAATTGCTTTTGGCAGTAACCGTATGGCAGATGAATATTACGAGATTTTGTATAAGTCGTGATTGCTGACCTCTATCCTTTCCATTTATTTTTATGTGCCAAAATAATGGCCTGCGCTTTAGTGTTTACATGCAATTTGTGATAAATATTTCCTATATGCTTGCGGATTGTAAGGACACTTAAAAATAAAATAGAAGCTATTTTTTTTGCATCATAGCCAGCGATTATGTGGGAAAGAATTTCTTTTTCGCGGTCAGTAAGTAATTGTGTAAGTAAGTTTTGCGTTTGGGGAACCTCGCGCATCGCTTGTTCGGAGTTGCATAAAAGCTGCAATGCTTTTCTCGCAATTCCAGGACTCATTGGCGCACCGCCAATATTCACGACACTATTTATCGCATTATGCAAGGCGATCGCATTTTCATCTTTTAAAAGATAGCCATGTGCTCCCGCTTTAATTGCTTCAAATATTTTGTCATCATCATCAAAAATTGTGAGAACAACAAAAAATATCTCAGGATATAAAGCTGTTGCAAATTGAATTGCACTTATGCCATCCATGCCTGGCATTTCTAAATCCATAAATATTACGTGCGGCATTTTTCCAGGTGGTAGTCCCTTTAATTGATCTAAACAATCATCACCATTTTCTGCAATAAAGCAAAGGTCAAGATCTTCAAACTCTTTAATCTTTCCGGCAATGCTGGTTCGGTTTACAGCCTTATCATCTACTATTCCTATTCGTGTTGAGGATACCATGATCATTTCTATGTATGTACTGTAATATGAATTATTGCAATTTCCTCTTTAATTAATTATATTAATATACTCAATTTGGAGTACGTTGTATAATATTAATACTGGTTCCAACTCCATTTAAAGAGCCCATCTCAAAAATAAATCCCGATTCTTCTGCCCGTGTTTTCATATTCTGAAGCCCATGGCCTGTGTCAGGGTTTGCACCTGAAGTAAGACCAGTTCCATTATCAGTTACTTGAATCGATATTTTGTCATCGCTTTTGATTACTAAATTTATTTGTGATGCGCCACTATGCCGTAATGCATTATGAATGGCTTCCTGAACCAGTCTAAAAATATTTAAGGCTTTTTGAGATCCGAGACGCAGGTCATTGGTTATTTGTTCTGACACTTCTATCTGGATATGGCTATAACTTGGTTGGAGTTTATTTATATAATTTTTCATTCGATCGCCCATACCGGTTATGGTAATATTTTCTTTATTTAAAACCCAAATCGTATCCCTGAGTGAATTAATAATTTCCTGGGAATGTTGCTGCAGATTTTGAATCGACGCTGAATTTTTCGCAGGATTATCATAGGATATTTTTTCCACATCTGCCCGAATAGCCGATGCATAAGCACCAATATTATCGTGCAGGTCAGCAGCAATTCTTTTGCGTTCATTTTCCTCTGCTTGTATTATTCCGTTTGCTGCTATTCCTTTTTCTTCCTCTCTTGCCTTGGCTAATTTAATTTTTTGCCTGCGATGGTATGTATTAAATGAAAGCCAAACGATGATGCTGACCATTAAAGCAAGTAATGCAGAACCATATAACCAATAATTCTTTTTGAGAAGGACTAACTCCTGCTCTGCAATCAGTTTTTTATTTTCCTGGATATCGTATTGGGACTGAAGCGCTTTCAGTTCTTCAGTAGAGTTCTTTTTATTTAAGCTATCCTTCACGCCAATTAAAAGATGCAAGGTTTCGCCATATCCCTTATAATCTCCATTTACTTTATAATTTTCGGCTAAAGCACTGTATAGTAAAAGTTTTAAAGCAGCTGAATTTTTCCTCCCTTCTGATAATAAAATTCCTTTTTTACAAATTGATATTCCTTTATCCGGTTGGTTGCTATTGGCATAAAAAGACCCGGTAACACTCATATCAGAAATGATGTAAATAGTATCTCCTATAATTTTTCTTACCTCTAATCCTTCTAGAAGACTTTTTTCCGCCTCCTCCATTTTATTTTGGTAACTGAGAATAAGACCACGAACTACCAGGCCCTGGCATAATATAAAAAGATTTTGAACCTCCTGGCCAAGTTTGACGACACCTTTTCCATAAAATTCGCAGGAATCTGCGTAGGCCGGTGTTCGGGTAGCCTGGTAAAGATGTAAATATGATATGCTTGCATTCACCTTTAAAAATCCATAAACTTCCTTATAGGCTCTTGAAGAATTTAATGGAATATGCGCTACTGCTTTATGATAGAGAGCAAGGGCTTCCCTATCCTGGTTGTTGACAAGATAAGATACGCTAATTGCTCTTTGTGCATAAAGGAGTGAAAGGGTATCCTTTCTTTTGAGTGCTTCTGCTGCTAATTCATAATTTACTTTTACTGTTTGTTTGGGGCGGTTTATCCTATAATATGCGTACCCTTTTAATTGAAAAAAAAGCATGTACGCTTTGCTGTTAGCTTTATCTTCCTTCAGCATTTCCAGATATTTATCAGCATAAACAATTGCGCTATCCTCCATCCCCATTCCCATCAAACTCCATGCAGTGAAATATTCAGCCATGATATATCCCGGGTCACTTGGCTGTGTATAAAAAGATTTTATTTCGGCTGCATATCTATATAATAAATCTGCGCTTAATGAATACTTTTCACCACAAAGGCCTAGTAATGCATCTGCTTTTTGCGCGGGTGTATTTGCACTTTGCACCTCTAGCTTCAACGAATCAATGATTCTTGTTTGGGTATTCCCAAAGAAGTTGAGCATGCCGCTCAAAACAACAAATATGTAAAATTTTAATCTCATTATATTCTATGTACAGGTAGAATGGTAATTTGCTTATGATGAATTATTTTACTGCAGTTTTATACTGCAATCTTTGATAAGATATCTAATTATTTATAAATTAAATAAATATTTATTTTGTGTAAGATAAATTGTAAAATTAAAATCGCCGGGATTTTAAATTGATGACCAAAATGGACAGATATAAACAAACTTTTGATACATGGAATAAAATTGCATCATTGTACCAGGATAAGTTCATGAACCTCGATCTTTACAATAATACTTATGATCTTATCTGCAGTTCGGTTAATATAGTGAATGCGAAAATTTTAGAAATTGGTTGTGGTCCTGGAAATATTACAAAATATCTTTTATCAAAACGACCTGACTTTAATATTTTCGGAATTGATGTCGCCCCAAATATGATTGAGTTAGCCAGGATAAATAATCCAAAGGCAACCTTTGAAATAATGGATTGTAGAAAAATCGATAAGCTGGAGATGAAGTATGACGGTATTGTTTGTGGCTTCTGTTTGCCTTATTTATCTGAAGCAGATTGTAAAAAACTCTTTACCGATTCATATAATTTATTGAAAAGTCATGGTTTTATTTATTTAAGTTTTGTGGAAGGTGATCCGATAAAATCAGGTTACCAGGTTGGTAGCAGCGGTGACAGAAGTTATTTTTATTTCCATAAGTTGGAAACTTCAAAAAAACAACTTATTGAAAACGGATTTGGAGAAATAGCAGTAACAAAATTGGAATATAAAAAATCTGAGTCACAGAAAGAACAGCACACAATAATTACTGCAAAGAAAGATGAGCTCATAAAAAATTAATATTTAAAAGACCTTACAGGTTTCAAAAACCTGTGAGGTCTTTCCTCATTTCTTCTTCGGCATGCTTAGGTTTTTCCAATCTGCGCCCTTAATCATTTTACCGATGTACAAAATTTGTCCTATGTGTGATGAATAGTGCGCAAGCTGCCGGTTAAAAGCGCCGGGAATTGTCAATGGCTGATTGCGGATTGTAATCATGGATGAGATATTATTTTCATTTACCTTTTGAAGGGCTTCAAAGACACACTGCCAGCCTTCATTCCATAATTTTAATAATTCATCACGGTTCAGTTTTTTATCCTCAAATTCTGCATCTCTTTGACGCCATTCTTTTTCTCCATCGGTAGTTAGAAAATCAGTCCAACGCGAAAGCATATTTCCATGTAAATGTTTTACAATGGTTGCGATGCTGTTACTTTCGGGATTAGGCACGTAGTTCAATTGTTCATCGCTCAACTGATCAAAGCTTTTTTCTGCAAGCCTTTTATAATCGTTGAATTCTTTATTTAAACTGGAGAGATATGATTGTAACATGGTTGAAGATTTTAGCAAAGTTAGTTTTTCAAAATAAAAATTAGAAGACCTTAAATGTTTTCTCATAAGATTTTAGACACTTAGTGCTGATTTCAATTTCTAAATGGCTGTATAGTTTTTTGATAGAATTTTATAAATGCTTCATATTCTTCCTGAAAGGTAATTTTTCGATGATGTTCCGGCTGATTAACGATGTATTTACACACTTTATCAACGTCTGATTTCGAAACTGAAAATGCAGCAGCTGATTCTTGCCATGCAAAATGGCTATTGCAAAGTTTATTTTGATTTATAAATGTTTGCGAACTTTCGCTTACTATAGTTGCCAGTTTTTCCTCTGACATTTTTGGAGATCGCGATACAAGGAAATGCACGTGTTCGGGGTTAGCGTATATAAAATACAGATGGCATTCATTATTATTCACTATTCCGGTAATGTATTTTTCAATTCTTTCCCGGTGCTTTTCAGAAATTAAAATCTGCCTATGCAACGTGGTTAAGATAAAATGTGTGTATAAATTGTTGTATTCTATTTTCATTCTAGTTATTTTATGAATCGAACTTTACCTTTTCGTTTATTTGGATGGCATTTTTATTTCGAAGTTTTCTATTCAAATAGTAAATAAGGTAATAAGGTAGAAATTTTTTCATCTTATCTTTTCTACTAAGGTTTAAGAAAGGCCATCATTTTACTTCTTGAAGCAATTTCAATT
>JBDTXP010000088.1:0-9212 GCA_040006135.1 Ginsengibacter sp.
CTATTACTGCATTTACGCGTATGCTGTAGGGCAATAGTTCAACAGCCCATTCCCTCGTAAGTGCATTACGTCCACCATTAGACGCAGCATAGGCAGAAGTGTTTCCCTGGCCGGTTTCCGCTGTTTTAGAACTGATGTTTACAATAGGACCTTTACTTTGTTTCAGCCAGGGCAGCGCATGATGCGCCATTAAATAATAATGAATCAAATTTTTATGTAAGGATGCAACGAAGTCTTCATAATTTCCTTTTTCCAAGCCTACTCCATCGTTTACACCGGCGTTATTTACGAGGCCATCAATTCTGCCAAACTTTTCTACAATAGATTTTACAGCTGCTTCGCATTGTTTAGGATCTGTAAGTTCTGCGACCACCTGGAAAGAATGTTTTCCTTTTGCTTTGAGTGCTTCAACTAATTTAATATTATGTGCTTCCGTACGGCCAACGATAACCGGTATGGCATCTTCATTTGCCAACACGTTTACAATTCCTGCGCCGATGCCTCTTGCACTGCCGGTAACAATTATTACTTTCTCTTTAAGTTGTAAATCCATAATTATTAATTATAAATTATAAAATTTAGAAGCATTCAAACCGAATACTGCTTTTTTTTCTTCGGCTGAAAATTTGTTCATATAGGTCATTAATAATTCTTTCCATTCTATATATTCCCCACTAAGCAATAGTACAGGCCAGTCGCTTCCAAATAATATTCTGTGAGTTCCAAAAGCCTTAAATATCACATCAAGATATGGATAAAAATCTTCGGGCTTCCATTGCTTCAAGTTTGTTTCCGTTAATAAACCTGATACTTTGCAATAAACATTTGGCATTAAGGCAATTTCTTTTATTTGCTTTTCCCAGGAAGCAATGTTTTTATTTTTAACATCCGGCTTTGCACAATGATCAAAAACAAAAGGTTGTTCGGGAAATTGTTGAACTAATTTCAGTGCATCATTTAATTGATGATGATAAACCAAAACATCATAAGTGAAATTATATTTAGCCAAATATTTTATTCCACAAATAAAATTATCCTGTAGTAAAAACCCATCTGGTTCTGCCTGTGCAATATGCCTGAATCCTTTAATGACAGGGAATTGCGAAAAATATTCCAGCCGCTCTTCAATGTTTCCATGTAATAAATCAACCCAACCTACTACCCCTTTTATTATAGTGTTATTATCTGCTAAGTATTTTAAAAATAAAGTCTCTTTTTCACTTTGCTCTGCCTGCACGGCTACACAGCCATCCAATCCTGCATTTGCCAGCGTTGGTAAAAGTATTTCAGGTAAATAATTTTTGTGCAAAACATTCATGCCTTCCATCCAACTATCCCTCACAGGATCGTAATTCCAGAGGTGAACATGCGCATCAATATTCATTACAAAATATTACAGGCTAAAAATTTTATCCATCATCATCCATTTTTCTCCGGGCTTTGCTGCCGGCAAAGCCTGCTGGTATTTCCACATCAGTTCTTCCCATTTTTGTACCGTTTCATTTGCGGCATCCATAGCTGCTTTTTTTTCAAAACTAAAATGTGCACCGGCTTCCAATATCATAAATAGGCGGTTGCCTGTGCGGTAAATTTCTAAGTTTTCGATATCAGCATTTTTTATGCTATTAATAATTTCCGGCCAAACTTCCCGATGCATTTTTTCATATTCTGCAATCAATGTTTCATCATCTTTTAAATCTAAGGCAAGGCAATATCTGGTCATGATATGTTTTTATTTGTAAGCTTTAGCTGTTTGTTTGCTTGTTCCCAATCCTTCAATTCCCAATTCAATTACATCACCGGGCTGAACATAAATTGGGTTGGGCTTTATACCAAGGCCAACACCCGGAGGTGTACCTGTACTGATCACATCACCAGGCAGCAAAGTCATATACTGACTGAGGTAATGAATAAGGAAAGGAATTTTGAAAATTAAATTAGTGGTATTACTATTTTGAAATTTTTTCCCATTAACTGAAAGCCACATTTTTAAATTATCTACATCAGCAATTTCATCTCTGGTACTCAACCAGGGACCAAGCGGAGCGAAAGTATCACAGCTTTTTCCTTTTACCCATTGTCCACCCATTTCCAATTGAAAAGCTCTTTCACTATAATCATTATGCAAACAATATCCGGCTACATAATCCATCGCCTCCGCTTCTTCCACATAGCTTGCTTTCTTACCTATTACTAAAGCAAGTTCAACTTCCCAATCCGTTTTTGTGCTGTTCTTTGGAATGATTAAATCATCATTAGGTCCACATAATGCTGTGGTTGATTTAAAAAATATTATGGGTTCTTTCGGAATAGCTGCGCCGGTTTCTTTCGCATGGTCACTAAAATTTAAACCAATACAAATTATTTTAGATGGTCTTGCAACCACTGAACCAAGCCTTGTATTAGCAGGCACTTCAGGAAATTGAGGATTGCTACCTAATTTTTCTTTTAAATTATTGAGTCCATCGTTTTCAAAGAAAGCTTCATCATAATCTTTTACAAAAGAGGATACATCAAAATGTTTGTCATTTAAAATAATTCCCGGTTTTTCTTTTCCGGCTTCGCCGAATCTTATCAATTTCATGTGCTAATTTTTAATTACTGTAATTCAATTTGTAAAATTGTGTCTATCTCATCCGGCATTATTCCGTCTAAGTAAATAAATGTTCCTTCGCTTTGTTGTTTAAACTTGATCCCCTTTTTAGTGCGGAATAACCAGGCTTTGCTTATTTTCTGCTTTAATTCTGGGATAAAAATAAACTTTGCATCTTCAGGCATTTTTATAATATGCATAAAAACAGTTTTATTTTTTTGCGTAAGTACGCCCCATTCTTTCGGAGGAATAATATTGCCCCTTGTGCCATAAACTGTTTCTCCATTTTGTTCCATCCATTTTCCAATAGCCTTCAGCGTATCCGTAAATTCAGGTTGAATGGTTCCATCCGGCATTGGACCTACGTTTAATAAAAAGTTCGCATTATAACCGGCAGCCTTAACCAGGTATTGTATCAATCCTTTTACGGTTTTATATTTAGTGTCGGTGATGTTAAAGCCCCAGCTATCATTCATAGTTTCACAAGTTTCCAATGGAAGTTCAGAAACAGATGCGCCTCCAAATCCTGAGGTATTATGTCCCGGTAAATCTTTTTCAAATGCCTGGAAGTCTTCTCCCGGAATAGGTAATAGATGATGATTATTGCTGATTAAGCAGGCTGGTTGCAGTGAATGGATCAATTTATAAATTTCATCATAATGCCAGTTTACTTTTGATTTAAGTGTTTTGTCAACGTCATTATCAAGTTGGTCCCAGTGCCCGTCAAACCAAATACCCGCAATGTCTCCATAGTTGGTTAATAATTCTGTTAACTGTGCTTTCATAAAACGGATATAATGTTCCCAATCGCTTTTTTGTGTACGACCGGTTCCTTTACCTGTTTTGCCGGTTTCATATTGGTAATCGCTGCGATACCAGTCCAGCAGTGAATAATAGCAGAACAATTTTACTCCTTCTTTATGGCATTCATCTGCCAACTGTTTCAACGCATCTTTTCCGTAAGGCGTGTTGGTTATTTTCCAATCAGATTGTTTCGTGTCCCAATTACTAAAACCATCATGGTGCCTTGTGATAAATGTAATGTATTTCATACCTGCGGCTTTGGCTGTTGCCACCCAAACTTTAGCATCAAAATTCTGGGGATTAAAAATATTTATCAGTCGGCCATACTCCTTTACCCCTATGTTACGGTTGTTCATAACCCATTCGCCGTTGCCTAATACACTTGAAGCTCCCCAGTGAATAAACATGCCAAACTTATCATCCTGGAATTCTTTACGGGCAGCCAGGTTTTCAGGACTTGGTGTGTAGGTTTGAGCTTGAGCAGTCAGTTCAACTACAAGAATTAAAAGACAAAATAGTAATGCTTTTTTAGAGCCTGAAAAAAACATACCAGTGGGTTTATACAATTTCATATTACATAATTTTTTTGCAGGTAATAAGGTATCAATTCTACTTTCCTTAATTCACTCGTATTTTTAAAAAGATTTACATCTTCGTTGCAGCCACCATCAAGGTATTCCATTGCAAACTTTGGAATTTTCTTCGCTGCCTTTTTTCGCAGGTCTTCTATCGAAGGATAACTTGTATTAAATTTCCAGCTCATAACTAATTATTCAGTTTTATAAATCCGCCATCAATAGGATAATCACATCCTGTTATAAAAGAAGATTCATCACTGCATAAGTACAAGGCAAGTCCCGCAACTTCTACAGGCTCTGCCATTCGTCCAATCGGCTGCGTTTTAGATAATTTTTCAAACATCTCTTTTTCCTTTCCGGGATAAGTTTTACTGATAAATCCATCCACAAAAGGTGTATGCACCCGCGCAGGAGAAATAGAATTGCAACGAATGTTCTCATTAATATAATCTTTGGCAACACTCATCGTCATGGCCATTACTGCCCCTTTTGCAGTGGTGTAAACAAACCTGTCCGGCAAACCCACCCATGCCGCAATAGATGCCATGTTTAATATTACTCCACCTGATGATTTTCTCAATTGAGGAATCGCTGCATGAATACAATTGTAAACTCCTTTTACATTCACATTCATTACACGATCAAAATCCGCTTCATTGGTATTATCGGCTTTTCCAATATGCGCTATACCTGCATTATTTACAAGAATATTTATATTTCCAATTTTTTCAAACACGGCATCAACTTCTTTTTGACTGGCTACATTGCACGTGTGAAGTCTGGCTTTGTTGCCGTCAGCATTAATTTCATCCATTGCCGGTTTAGCACTTTCTTCAGTAAGTTCAACGATGTGTACATCAGCACCTTGCTTTGCAAACAAAACTGCAATGGCTTTACCAATACCACTTCCACCGCCGGTAATAACTGCTTTTTTATTTTGAAGGGAAAACATTTTTCAAATTTTTTTTAAATATTTTAAAGATGATCGTTTTGTTATCAAGAGTGTCCTAACCCTCCGGAAAGGTAAAAGTTTCTATAGATGAATTTTTCATAGTGATGCTATAGCCTGGAGCCAATGGAGGCATATAATTACCATCTTTAATAATTACCGGGTCAATAAAGTGTTCATGAAGATGATCTACATATTCAATCATACGATTTTCTAAGTTGCCACTAATACATATATAATCTATCATGGACAAATGCTGAACATATTCACACAGCCCTACTCCTCCTGCGTGTGGGCAAACGGGGATATTAAATTTTGCCGCCATGAGCATGATACTTAAAATCTCATTGACGCCACCTACACGACAGCTATCTATCTGGCAGATGTCAATGGCCCCGCTCTGTAAAAATTGTTTAAACATTACTTTATTTTGGCAGTGTTCTCCAGAAGCTACTTTTATTGGTGAGACTGCTTTTTTAATAGCAAGATGTCCTAAGATGTCGTCCGGACTTGTAGGCTCTTCTATCCACCATGGATTAAATTTAGATAATAATTCCATATTCTCTATCGCTTCATTTACTCCCCAGATTTGGTTTGCGTCCATCATTAGTTTCATATCATCACCTATCTCTTCTCTAATGATTTTGGCCCTTCTTACATCTGTATTCACGTCACCTCCAACTTTCATCTTGAGACATTTCCATCCTTCCTGCCTCGCGTCACGACTTAGGTTTCTGATCTTTTCTTCTGAATAACCCATCCAGCCTGCGGATGTAGTGTACGCCGGGTAGCCGTTCTCTAATAGATAATCAATTCTTTTTTGTTTTGTATCAGCTATTTTTGAAAGCATTTGGATCGCTTCTTCGGGTGTAATTACTTCAGTCAGGTAAGTAAAGTCTACACACGCAACAAACTGCTCTGGACTCATATCGGCAATTAATTTCCAAAGTGGTTTCTCTTCAACTTTAGCGTATAAATCCCAAACTGCATTTACTATTGCGCCGGTGGCCATATGGATGACACCTTTCTCCGGACCAAGCCATCGTAACTGGCTATCACTGGTAATCATTCTCCAAAACCCGGCCATATCAGAAGTGATGTCATCCAGTGATTTCCCTACTAACAGGTACGATAATGCTTTGATGGCTGCGACGCATATCTCATTTCCTCTACCTATAGTAAATGTGAGGCCATGCCCCTGATACCGGATATCACCCGTTTTTAAAATCACATACGCAGCAGAATAATCAGGATCCTTATTAACGGCATCCGATCCGCTTAAAAATTTACTGGTTGGGAATCGTATGTCTTTTACTTCGACACTTTCTATTTTTAAATTCATTCTTGATTTTTAAGATAATGAAATACAAACTGCGTAAATCAGTTAATTAATTTTGTTTTATAACCTTTCCATCCAAATAATGCCGTCACGATAAAGCAGCATAATGGTACTACATAGCCGTACTGTATATTTTGTGTAGCATCAGCGATGTAACCCAAAATTGGTGGTAAAGCTGCACCACCTACAACCGACATAACAATTAAACTCGAAGCAGATTTTGTATCTGCACCTAAATCTTTTATTCCCAGGGCAAAAATAGTAGGAAACATTATTGACATAAAAAATGCAATTCCATTGACTGCATAAAGTGTAATAATACCACTACCAAAAATGGCAATTAATGAGAGCATGATGCATACTAAAGAATAGATCGTTAATAGTTTTGGTGGGGGAATAAATTTCATAAAAAAAGTTCCGGCAAATCTACCCAACATGAAAACAAGTCCTGCAAGACCAGAGTAATAAGCCGCTTGTTTTTCGGTTATTCCCGCGACTTTAGTTGCAAACAAAACCAGGAAGCTCAAAACACATACCTGAGCCCCGACATAAAAAAATTGCGCAACAACTGCCCACTTTAAATGTTTGTGTGCAAACGCATGAAAGAATCCTTTTTTTGCATCTTTCTGATTGTCTTTTATTTCCGGCAATTTTGTAAAGAGAAAAATTATCGCAACTAATAAAATTACCAGTCCCAGGATGATGTAGGGCATTTTTACTGTGGAAGTTTCTGATTGCAGATAAGTTGTTTTTGCCGTAGCTGATAATTCTGCAAATGCTTTGTTGCTTAGTGGTGCATCAGATAAAATAAATTTTCCACCAATGATTGGCGCAATAAAAGCAGCTAATCCATTAAATGACTGCGCAAAATTCAAGCGCTGTGTAGAAGTCTCTGATGGCCCTAGTAAACTTACATAAGGATTTGCTGCTGTTTCCAAAACTGTTAATCCGCAGGCAACAATAAAAAGCGCTCCGAGGAAAAATGCATATTGCATATAATTAGCCGCAGGAACAAATAAAAAACAACCGAATGCGAACAACATAAGACCAGTGATGATACCGGTTTTGTAACCAAATTTTTTCATTAAAATTCCTGCAGGAATAGCCATAAAAAAATAGGCGATAAATACGGCGGAATCAACAAATGATGCCTGGAGCGTTGAGAGCCGAAATCCCCTTCTTAAATGAGGAATTAAAATTGGGTCAAGATTATGAATAAAGCCCCAAAAGAAAAACAAGCTTGTTATCAGGATAAGTGGGAAAAGATAATTTCCGGTAGCAGAAGCTTTCGTTTCCTGGTTGTTTGGCAATGCCTGCATTTACATTTTTTGTATTGTGAAATAAATGATGATTTAAATTTGGCAGAATCTTATTTTTTTAAAATTTGTATAAGGAATTTCAAATCACCCTACATTTTAAAAAGATGGAGGTAGCTAATATTAAATTTCTCTACAAATTGATTTTGGTGGCACCTTTATGCATCTTTATAATCCCCGACATCTCTTCGCAATAAAAATGATTTTCATCTAATTTATTTTCTGCTTTTTCATATAAAATTTTCATCATAATTTCCATGGCTCTCTCACCTTGCCGATAAGGAAATTGTTCAAAAGATATAATAGGTGGATTTAAAATATATTCTGTTATAGGCAGGTTGGCATAGCTTGCAAAAATGACATCTTTATTTACTTTTAATTTTATTTGTCTCGCATATTGAACAGCATCCATATGCACATAATCATTAAATGAAATGATCACCTGAGGTGGATTTTTTAAAGCAAGTAATTTTTGCATTGCGTCAATAGTACTTTCTTTTGTCAGGTTGGTATTTTCAACAAAACGCATATCCACTTTCAACTTTCTTAATTCTATTGCTTTCATATATCCTTTTAATCGGTCTGCACTGGCTGCCAAAGTATTGGGCCCATTGATCAAAGCGACCCGTTGATATCCGTGGTTCAAAAACCAACTTACCATTTCAATAGTGCCTTCATATATGTTACAAAAAATTTTATGAATATTTTTTATGGGTGGTACTCTATCAAAACAAACTATAGGAATTCCATATTTCTCCAAAGATTCCAAATGGTGGTATTTGTTTGTTGCTTTTGATAAGGAAATAATTATTCCATCTACACGTTGTTTTCTCATCACGCCAACTAATCGTTTTTCAATTTCCATATCGTCATAACTCTGGCCAAACAGCATCGTATAATGATGAAGCGTAGCAGCAGCTTCAATACCACTAATTGCCTGTGAAAAAAAATCTTCTTTTATATCCGGTAATATCACGCCGATGATAAAAGTTTTTTTCTGTTTAAAATAGATCGCTTGAGTATTAGGTTCGTAACCCATTTCTTTAGCCAACTTTTGAACTCTTTCTTTTGTACTTATTCCAATTCTTGGGTGGTCGCTTAATGCCCTGGAAACCGTTGATACAGATACATTTAGTTGCATAGCAATCTGCTTTATGGTAGGAGGGTTATTTCCCATTGATGTTATTATTATATTTTAAAATAATAATCTCTTTATATCTCTCAAGTCATTTTATTTCACAAATATCCCTTGCACTTAAGAGGTGAAAACGTCAATGGTAAAGCTAATAGAAAAATATCTTTAATTCAGGTCTGTTCAAATTGCAGCCTTCCAAAAAATTGGGGTAAATGAAAATCCGGTTCTTCAGCGATAATATCCGACCACGAAATAAAGTGCTGCTCCGGTAAAAGATTCCCGCATTTATAAAAGTTAGCACGACAATTCATACCTGACAAATTTTTAACCGGAGTATGCACAAAGGTGGTTAAAGGTATCTCAAGCGTGAGCTGCCAATTAACATACTTTCCATTTTCAGAATAAATGAAAAATTTATTTTTCAGGTTTCCAATCAACTCTTCATATCAATTTGCTTCGGTTTTTAAAAAAAAGGAAGATTCTGTATAGAAATACTGA
>JBDTXP010000089.1:0-9093 GCA_040006135.1 Ginsengibacter sp.
ATAAAGAAGATGTAGAAAAGAGGTTTTCATTTTGCGAAGGGTTGCTGCAATTTATTTTAAACGCTTGCCTTTGCAAAATTATTTCAGCCAATTTTCATCCATTTAACTTTTATTTTGCGTCAGTTATTTTTTCACGTATTAGTCCCAGGCTTCCTGAGTTTTTACCCGCGTTTTATCTACTCTTCTGCTGATGAATATACTTATTTCATAAAGCAATATAAGGGGCACTGCTACAATAGTCTGGCTTGTCCAATCCGGCGACGGAGTAATTACAGCAGCGACAATAAGAATAATTACGTAAGCATATTTTCTATATGACCGCAAAAATTTGGGAGTAATAAGTCCTAATTTGGATAATACATAAGCTAATACGGGCAGTTCAAACGCAATACCACAGCCAAGAATTAGTGAGGTTAAAGTATCAATATAATCATCTAAGGTGGGCAAATAACGGTAAACTCCCATCGTGCCTAAATGAAAATTTGCCAAAAAATTAAATGTAAAAGGAGCCAGCAAAAAATAACCGAAGGCAGCACCGGTAAAGAAACATAGAGAAACCCACCAGACACTATTACGCGCATAGTTAATTTCTTTTTTAGAAAGCGCAGGTTTTACAAATCGCCATAATTCCCAAATAAGATATGGAAATGCAATGATTAATGCGCCCATGAAAGCAATGTTGATGGCTGACATGAAAGGCCCACTGACTGTACTTCCCAGAAGCTCAATATCTACCGGTGGCATACAAAGAGCATCGCCCAAATGTAATTTATGACCAAGATTACATAGCCCGGTGTAAGTAATAAAATCTTTTCTCGCGGGAGCAAAAATTACATGATCAAAAATCCAATCCACATAAATAAAAACAACAATTGCAATGCTGACCAATACAGCTGCTGACCGAACCAAGTGCCACCTTAATACTTCCAGGTGCTCTATAAAGCTCATTTCTGCACCCGTAGTTTCCTGTCCGCGTATCTTTTTAAAAAAAGCTGTTCTCTCTGTTGTACTGCTGCTCAATGAAATAATTTATTTATTTTATTACTACAAAATACGAAGATAGCTGTCCTTCGGTTTATTTATATATACAATAAGGCGCAATCTTCAATTCAAGAAATCTTTACATTTTGATGATATAGCACTAACTGATATTTAAAATAGTTATATAGCAGAGATGTTTGTTAGATATTTTGCTAACTGTTCTACTGTTTTAGCGTCTGCCTGTATCTGTTCCTGTGCTTCTTTCCATTCCCGTTGTTCAACTGCTTCTCTAATGCCTGGTAAAGTCTTTACGCCATATCCTGTATAAAAGCCGGGTGCGTAGATAGAATGGCGATACCATTTTCTACGCGGTAAACCATTCTCTGTCAGCAACTGCTGCTCTGCCCTGTAGAGCGACTGGTTAAAAGCAGCAGAAACTGAATTATTTTTCAATTTATAATCATATACTTTTTTCAAGCTGTCCGCTGCGGCAGTTAAAGCGGCTAAAGCATTTTGAAGAGGAGAAAAATCCAGGTAAGGCACATTACCTTTTACTCCCGGTATATTATATCCTTTCGTCGGGTCTTCACCGACTTTATATGCGCCCACAGTTATCATTTTATTTTCTAATTCTGTTTTCTCCCTTGAATTATCCAAAAGGTCCATTACTTCATCCGAATACTTTTGAATAGTACTCGCCAGGTGTGTAAAATCAAAAGGAAGAATATCAGCATTAGCCATTCTTAATATTGCGCGACCTGCTGTTTGTGCGAGCGTAACTCCATATTGAAAACCAGGATCTTTAAACCTCGTATAATCATCATAAGAATCATAAATAGAATGATATTCTCCTCCGCTGCCTTCACCGCCATATCCCAGGTTGATTGCCGGCACTCCTGCATGTTGAATGAAAGATGAATAGTCAGAACCAGAACCCAGGGCGTCCAATTTGAATTCGTTTTCATTCCAGGCTTTTTTTGCAGCTTCTGTATTAGAGGCACTTATAGCCCGTTTAGATTTAGCTCTTTCAAAAACGGAAACACCTGTCTGAGGATCGGTGACCTCTTTTGCAATTCCATCCATCAAAGGTTCTAAAGCATGAGAACCTTCAGCTCCTAAGAAGCCACGTTCATTCGTATCAGAATTAATATACACAACTGCTTTTTGTTGTAATTCTTTTTCGTGGGCCTCCACCCATTCTGTGGAACCCAGAAGTCCTGGCTCTTCGCCATCCCACGCACAATAAACGATTGTGCGATCTGGCCGCCAGCCATTTTTCATTAATTGTCCCATAGACTTTGCTTCTTCCATCATCGCGCCCAAACCACTGAGTGGATCATTCGCACCATTGACCCATGCATCCTGGTGGTTGCCACGAATTACCCATTCATCCGGATATTTTTTTCCTTTAATTTTTGCAATTACATCATAACAGGGTACCATATCCCAATTGGAAGTTACTTTAAGATGTACGGTTGTTTTACCTGGTCCCATGTGATAGGCAAATGGTAATCCACCATGCCAACCTGCGGGCACTACTGGTCCATCTAATGCTTCTAATAATGGAGCAGCATCGTGATAACTGATAGGCAACACAGGGATTTTTAAAAGATTGGGAGCACTCAGCCTATTTAATCTTTTTGCTTCTTCTGTGGCACCAACGCCAGGTGTTAATGGATCGCCCGGGTAAATGACCATATCCATTACAGAACCTCTTTGTACACCATATTCATTTTTAAATGGACCCTTCGGATATACATCACCCTGGAAATAACCGTCATCCATTGGGTCGCTGTAAATAAGGCATCCTATAGCACCATGTTCCTGCGCTACCTTAGGTTTGGTACCACGCCAACTATGCCCGTATTTGGCTATTACTATTTTCCCTTTCACCGAAATTCCCATTTTATCAAGCACTTCGTAATCTTGTGGTAAACCATAATTTACAAAAACTAATTCTGCAGTAACATCGCCATCTGCTCCCCATGCATTGTATGTCGGAAGTTGGCCAGGCTGGCCGCTTGTGCCATCTTCCTTTAATACAGGTTCTTTTAGCAAAGCCACATAGCGTGTCGGCGAGGTCATCTCCAGCACTCTTGTTTTAGGAGTTGGAAACAGCACTTTAAAAGTTTCAATCTCAGCATCCCACCCATAATCTTTGAAAAGCTTTAAAATATATTCCGCGTTTTTTTTGCTGCCTGGAGATCCTATCTGGTGTGGATAAGAAGATGTTAGTTTTACAAAAGCGCCAATATTTTCTTTGCTGAGATTTTTATCAAATGAAGTCTCCAACTGTTGTTGTTCGCTTATATTTTTTGTAAAAAAGCCGGCAATATTTTTCGTTTGCGCATCTATGTTATTTGCGGCAAAAACGATAATGGCAATTAATAAAAATTTTCGCATAATAGATTTTTGATTTGCAGAAAAGTAATTGAGTATTGATCAAATTTAATTTTAAATTGGGGTATTATCCTATTTTTTACAAACAGAAAAGGAAGCTATGGATAAAATAGCTTCCTTTTATATTGAGTTTACAAATCTTTAAGCAGGTCTATACTCTATGATTATCCGCTCTCCAGTTCACTATTGCACTTTTAATATCATTAGAACTCATGTGATTAATCATGGCTTTATCTACCAGCAATGGAAATTCAGTATCATCGGCAAACCTTAAAGCAGCGACCTGGGAATGAGAAAGAATAGGAGGTAGTAATTTACCCGTTAAAGCGAAGTATCGAATATTTTCTTGTGCAAGAATCGCTTTGTCCTGTGCTTTCAGGGCGAATAGACGTACAAATGCTGTTAGTAAAAAGCCGGCAACAGTAAGGCCAAGGATAATTGCAGCTACCAATCTTCCGGAGTGGTGCTCATAAGCACGCCAACCGTTCCAGAGAGCAAATACAAAACAAAGAAGCAATATAATGGCGAGTAAATAATAAGTTGCCGGAAGTAAACGCCGATGGTTTTTAAAATTTTGGACTTGCATAAAATATTTTTTGTGAATTGTAAAGATGCAGAAACTTTATTTCCTTTTAATAGTGGATGGAAGTTCGCAAAAGACACAAGGTTTGCAAACACCTTTTATCCGGCGCTGCAAACCTTGTTTTTACTTGCAAATGATTTATTTTTTCGCCATGGTATCCATTTTTGAATCCATCATTTTATGGTCATCCATGGGTTTATTTTTCATCATATCCATCATTTCATTTGGATCTATATAAGCCCAATGTTCCTTCATTTTGCCATCTTTTACAGTTGTAACGTCAACTGATTTACTGTCCATCTTTGTACCGGCAGGCATACCCCATGCATTATCTGTCGTTGTTCCGGTCATACGGGTAAGAGCAAAATAATAGTCCCCATTGGTGGCGTCTTTTATTACCTCAATTTTCATATCCTTAACATGATTATGAAGGTCTTTTAGCATGTGTGCTATGCTGTCAGCACCCACCACATCTTTGCCCATATTACCCTGGTGATCTATAGCATCATCGGCGAGCAAAGACCTGATTGTTGCTGAGTCTCCCTGTTCAATAGCCGTTAAAATTTTGCGATTATTTGCACTATTAGTGGCAGACATTCCATCATCGGTTTTGTGATTATCATCAGTATCCTTGCAGGATGAAAATACTGCAATAAAGCAAATAGCTAAAAAAATTAATTTTTTCATTGTTTGTTTTTTTTTAAAGATTAAAAATAAATCCTGTAGTCGGAAAGAGAACAATAATCGATTATTCTTGCAGTGAGAGGTGAAATAAAAGTACAGTTTTTTATAGTATTGAAAGAAAAAATTTGAATTAAAAGAAGCTGGAATGGTTTCGGAATTGGATCTATTTTTTTTCCAATACTCTTCCTGAAACTCTATTTTTGAAATGGAAGTCAGCAGAGATTATAAACACCGGATAAGTCGCGACCTATTACTACAACCACTTAAACCTTAGGAACCTTTTGAACCTCCTAATGCATCGCCGCGGCCAGATCCACTTTCTTTTTCTTATTTGCTCTTGCTAATATCACAAACGGTATACAGATCAGGAATAATCCGCCGATATATAAAAATGCATCCATGTAGGAAAGGACAGCACTTTGTTTAGTGACAGTATAATCTAATGCCTGGTGCGCCATCTGTAAAGCGCGGTCGGCTGCATTTCCTTTAGCCATAAAACCATGCTGCAATGCAGACACACGTTGTTGCACAAGCGGATCAGTAATATCTAATTTACTCACGAGATCTACACGGTGCACCATATTTTGGCTGGAAAGAAATGTGGTGATCACTGCTATACCAAAGGAGCCACCAAGTTGTCGCATCATTCCTGTAAAAGCAGCGCCCTGGCCTATTTGCTGGCCATGCAATGTTGAGAGGGCAAGTGTAGTAACAGGAATAAAAAGCATACTAAGTCCCAGACCTCTTACAATAAGTGGCCACCAGAATGCCGATTCTGGAGTTTGAGGAGTAAGGATATTATAACACCATAAGCTATATAAAAAAAAGATAAGCAAGCCACCTGCAATCAGGTATTGCTGTTTCACACCACCTTGTATAATGCGGCCTATTATAGGCATCATGATCGCTGTTGCAATACCTGATGGAATAAAAAGCAATCCAGCCTGGAGTGCAGTCCAGCCTAAAATACTTTGCGTGAATAGCGGTACAATAAACGTAGATCCATAAAGGCCAAAGCCCAAAAGGAAAGACATAATTGTTCCTACGCGAAGATTTCCATTCTTGAGCACGCGCAATTCTACAATTGGATTATCATACGTAAGTTCTCTCCAAATAAAAAAGAAAATACCCAGAATGGCGGTAACAGCAAGAACTATAATTGTATTACTGCTAAACCAATCATCATCATGCCCTTTTTCGAGTACGTATTGCAGTGATCCTATAGCTACTGCAAGTAAAGCAATTCCTAAAAAATCAATATGACGTGTCGCAGTTTTTAGTTTGAATTTTGGACTTCGTACAAATTGTAATGTAAGAAGTGCTGCAACGATGCCGATTGGTATGTTAATGTAAAAGATGTACGGCCAGCTAAAATGATCAACAATATAACCTCCCAATGGTGGTCCAAGTGTTGGGCCGATGATAACACCCAATCCATAAATCGCTTGTGCCATCCCACGTTTTTCGATCGGGTAGCTTTCTGTAATAATTGTTTGTGATGTAACTAATAGTGCACCGCCGCCAAGGCCTTGACAAAATCTAAAAGCAACCAATTCCCAAATTCCTGTGGCATTACCACACAAGAAGGAGAATACGACAAAGATCATAATGGAGGCGGCAAAATAATTGCGACGACCAAATTGCTGGCTAAGCCAGCTTGTCATAGGTACTACGATTACATTACCTATAGCATAAGCAGTTACCACCCAACCAATTTCAGTAAGAGTTGCGCCCATGTTACCCTTCATGTCATTAAGCGCAACATTTACAATTGTGGTATCTACAATCTCAAGTAAAGCGCATAGCACCGCAGTTATGGTTACAATTACCCTACGCGAACCATACTCTACCAAAGAATCCTGTTGTAACATTCGTTATTTCTTTTGAACTCAATTATTGTATATGCACATCTACATTCACGTTCATGCCGGGGCGTAAACGCTTCAACAAAGAATCCTGTGGGTTGCTAAATTCTATTTTTACAGGTAGTCGCTGCACTACTTTTACAAAGTTTCCGCTCGCATTATCAGGAGGTAACAAAGAAAACTTTGCGCCTGTTGCAGGGGAGAAAGACGTGAGCGTAGCCTCGAAATGATGTTTAGGAAAAGCGTCAGCATATACTGATACTTTTTGGCCAATCACCATTTTATTCAACTGTGTTTCTTTATAGTTTGCTACAACCCAAATATCAGAAGTATGAACTATATTAAAAGTTGATTGCCCCGCTTGCAACAATTGCCCTTCCTGGATATTTACTTTTGACACTCTTCCGGATTCAGGTGCAGTGATGATTGAATAAGATAAATTTAATTTAGCATTTTGCACATCCACTTCTCTTTGCTTTACCATGCTTTCAGCAACTGGAATGCTCTGTGCTGTTGCATTTGATTGCGAAGTCACGACGCCTGTTTGGCTACTTGCCTGTTTCTTTTGTTGTTGTAAAATGAGCAATTGCTTTTCTGCTAAATCCTTTGCAGCTTGTGCCTGTTCAAATTGTTGCTGTGTGATTGAATGGTCAGTTATCAGGTTAGCATAGCGTTGATAATCCTGTGTAGCACGTGTTAGATTTACTTTTGCAGATTCTATTTGTGCATCTACAGTCAAAACACCGGCTCTTGAACTGGAAATTGAAGACCGGGCAGCAGCAGTATTGGCGCGGCTTGAGGATACATTTGCCTGGGCAGTAGCGAGCGCCGCTTCAGCTTCCTGCACTTTTAAATTCAGGTCGCGATTATCCAGAATTAGCAGCGTATCACCAGCCTTTACCAACTGATTATCATTTACTCTTACTTCCTGTACATAGCCTGAGACGCGTGGTATTATTGGCAGAATGTCCGCTTCTATTTGTGCATCATCTGTTTCTTCATGCTTTTGTGCATACAGGTATTTAGTAATACCAAACCACCCACCACCTATGATCATTACTATGAGAATGATCAAAAAAACTTTACTTCGTTTTTTTGGTGGCGCAGGTAATTCTTCTTTTTCTAATACTGTTTTCGTTTCCATATCACCGTTATCTGTTTGCATAATTTTATTAATTATTTTTTCTTTTCTATTTTAAAATGTTGCACTTGCACTCAATGTGCCTGTGGTTTGTAAAAGTTTATTGTAGGCCAGGTAAACATCTGCCTTTGCTACAGCCAGGTTTATTTTTGACTGAAGTAATAATACATTAGCATCCAGGAGGTCGGTGGTATTTACCAAAGCATTGTCGTATTTATTTTTAGTGATACGATAATTTTCTTCGGACTGTAATACTGCTTTTTTATACACTTCAATTTTCTTTACAGTAAGCAGGTAATTTTCATAATCACGGTTTACCTGCAGGTTTACGTCATCATCAAGCTGCGCCTCATTCGCCATCAATTCTTTTTCGCGTGCGTATGCCTGTTGGGTCTTTGCTTTATTTTTCCATAAGCTGGCAATATCATATTTGAGGCCAATGCCTACATTTATAGCATTCGTGATGCTTAAGACTTTCGGAATGTTTGCTGCGACATATCCACCTGTCAGCACAACAGTGGGTAATTTATCTGCTTTCGCTATATCAATGCCAGTATGAGCTGCTTTTTGCCTGTAAGAAAGTGCCTGGAGGTCCTTCCTGTTTTGCAAAGCCAATTGTTCATATTCAGCAATGGTTTTTAAGGTTACCAAATTTTCAAATGAAGTGCTGTCTGTTTGTAAAATAGTATTTTCCGGAAGGCCTAATAAAAGATTCATATTGATCGTAGCGATCCTATTATTATTTTCCGCATCTAAAAGAGATAAAGAAATGTTGGAAGTTTGAAGTTCAGCTTTCAACAAATCGTTTCTGGCAAGTAATCCATTTTGCTCGAGACGTGAAAAAACTGAATCGCGTGTTGCTGATTGGTTAAGATTTTCGTTTACCACCTTTACAGTTGCACCAGCCTTATATAAATTAATATAGGCATTGATCGTATTTAAAATAATTCCTTCTTTATCATTAGCCTCGTCCATTAAAGTGGCTTGTTGTAAATATTTAGCTGATTCAATTCCATATTTTATTTTACCGCCGGTAAATATGGGGTAGGAGATATTGGCAATGCCATACATTGCCTGGTTTACTGAAGGAAATTGTGTTTTATGTGATGCAGTATCCCCACCCGCACTAAGTGCTTTTGTTTTGAGATCGATATTTGGATGAGCAAGCCTTAAATAAGATCCTGATACAGAAGCATTAGGTAACCTGTTATCCTGCGCTTGCTTTACTAAAGCGTCCGCTTGTTCATTCCTGGCCGATGATGCTTTGAGCCTGTGACTATTTTTCAGACTAAGGGTAATAGCATCCTGTAATGTCAATGGCTTTATTTCCTGAGCTTTTACACTTATGCACACCAAAATAAATACTGCAAAGAATACAATTCCTTTTCTACTTCTATATCTTCCTGGAAACATAATTTCTATTTTTTTAGCAGGTGATC
>JBDTXP010000090.1:0-8846 GCA_040006135.1 Ginsengibacter sp.
TCACCAAGATGCATGAATATAGAAATAATATAAAACGCTTTTGCAATTGTAAGAATACAAATCACCCCTTTTATAAATAGGATAAGCATATAACTTGGATCACCCTTATCTAATTGAAATATAGTAAGGCCAAGTCCGAGCTCAATAATAGTAATAACAGATAATATCCAGAATGCTTTCCAAATCCTTTTTACCTGCTCCGAGTCAGTCCGGTGCGCAATTGCGTGAACAGTAGTGTCAGACATAATTTTTTATTTTATTCCAATAATTTTTTTAATCATATTAAATCAGATAAAAGCACAAGAATACAAATACCCAAACCAAATCTACAAAGTGCCAGTATAGGCCCGCCTTTTCCACCATTTCATAATGTCCACGCCTTTGGAAAATACCGTTCTTCGCTTGTATATACATGATAATATTTATTATCACTCCGCAGGTAACGTGGAAACCATGAAAGCCTGTAATTCCAAAAAAGTATCCACCAAATGCAACAGGGCCGGGCGTTGCAACTAATCTGCCATCAAACATTACATGTGGCCCCCATGGATTATGACTTGTAGTAGTGCCCCATTGCTGAATAACACCATCTACCAAAACTTCGTGTGTGTGGGTGATAAGGTGAGTCCACTCAATTGCCTGGCAACCTAAAAATGCTAAACCACCAACAATAGTCAGGAGCAACCATTTTTCGACTCCTTTCTGGTTCATCTTATGCCCTTCATGAACAGCCATTACCATTGTAACCGAACTAAAAATCAGGATAAATGTCATTAAACTAACAAAGGCAAGAGGCAGGTTTGCCTCAAATCCTGGAAATGAATTGAAGACTGCATTATGATCTACCCATGTATTCTGACTAAAACGAATTGCACCATAGGAAATCAGGAAGGCTCCGAAAGTAAAGCTGTCACTTAATAAGAAATACCACATCATCAGTTTGCCATAGCTCACCTCGAAGGGACTTTTACCCCCTGACCATCGGTTCTGTTTGGTTTGTGCCAGTGTTGTTTCCATTCAATAATATTTAAAAATAATTCAAAATTTATATCACTTACAAAACATAAAACCTTATCCCATGAATAATAAAAAAAGAAATAAGTATATCCAAAGTATATCTACAAAGTGCCAATATGTACTCATTAAATCAATGGACAATGTAGTGTAAACTTTTTTATGTCTTCTGTATGCCTGCACCATCAATATTATTAATGCTACTACACCTCCTAATACATGTAATGCATGTAACCCTACAATCACATAGAGAAAAGAGAAAGAAACATTTCTTGTAAGGGTAATACCACTAGCCCACAATTCTTTAAACCCCCAATATTGCAAAAAGACAAATAAAATTCCTAAAACTGTTGTGATTAAAAGCCATAATTTATAGCCTTCCATATTTCGGTTGATAAATGCTTTTCGGCTAAGCATAACTGTTATACTGCTCAGCAAGATCACACCTGAAGAATACCAAAAGATGATCGGTAATTTATATGAAAGCCAGTTAGCCTGATTGCTCTTTACAATATATGCGCTACTCAAACCGGCAAACATCATGATGATAGAAGCCAATCCTATCCACATCACATATTTAAGAGGATGCAATCTTGGTTTCATTTCTTTCATCACCGCTATCATAATTATATTATTAAAATCAAATTATATTTTATCAAACAATAAAGCCAGGAACACGATCATCAAATAAAAATAAGAGCTGAACATTACTCTTCTTGCTGAAGCTGCATTCATTTTTAGCAATAACAAAACACTTACATACACCATCCAGATATTGCATGCAAATAATATCCAGAGCGAAAGTGCGCCACTCATATTGAAATAAAATGGAAGCAATCCTACCGGAATCATGAACATTGAATAAATCACTGACTGTACCGCAGAGAACCTTGTAGGTCCTTTAGTACTAGGTAACAATTTAAACCCGGCTTTATCATAATCTTTATGTGCCAGCCACGCAATAGCCCAAAAATGTGGAAACTGCCAAAGAAACTGAATGGCAAATAATATATAACCGCCATAATTAAAAAAAGTGGCGGTCTCCCCATTGGAAAGCGTTCCCTGAAATTGTGCGAACGGATTTATTAATCCTGTTGCCGCAACCCAGCCAATAAGGCAAGGCAGCGCTCCCGGAAAAGCGCCAACCAAAACAGATATAGAATTTACACGCTTTAATGGTGTATAAATAAAAGCGTATAAGAAAAGGCTAAATAAAGCAATCACCGCGCTTTCAATATTGAAATATTTCCACATGATCACCACGCCTACAGCACCGGTAATTATGGCAAAATACCAGCCTTCACGCTGGCTCATCCTTCCTGCAGCAACAGGCCTGCCTGCAGTTCTCTTCATTAAAATATCAGTATCTTTTTCAACCACCTGGTTTATTGCGTTAGCAGAACCCGTGATCAACATGCCGGCTATAAATAAAATGCAGACAGCGTAGAAATTAAAAGTGACATTTGGCGCTAAAAGATAACTTACTACACATGAAAACACAACCATGAAGCTTAACGTAAACTTCGTCAGGATGAAAAAGTCTTTCGCCTTTGCTGCCAGTGAAAAACTGGGTGATTGTACAATATGTAAGGCCGTTTTATCCAAATCTTTTTTTCTGATATTTTAAAAAAATTAACCTGCTATTATTAATATTAATGGTGACTTTCATTTTCGCCAATAGGTTCTGTTTGTGGAATAAAATCTCGTCCATCTTTACTGTAATCGTAAGGCCAACGATGCACCTCAGGAATTTCCCCAACCCAATTGCCGTGTCCCGGATGTGCCGGTGTTGTCCATTCGAGTGTTGTTGAATGCCATGGATTTTTGTTTGCTTCGGTCACTTTTCTTCCTTTAAATATTGAGTAAAAGAAATTAAATATAAATAAGAACTGAGAAAAGAAAACTATGATTGCTACTATACTTATAAATTGGTTAAGGCCACCAAATTGCTTGAATGATTCCCAATTGCTAAAATCATAATAACGGCGTGGCATACCCGCAAGACCTTCGTAATGCATTGGCCAGAAAATAAGATATGCACCAACCATAGTGATCCAGAAATGAAGGTAGGAAAGTGTACTATTCATGAACCTTCCAAACATTTTTGGAAACCAGTGATAAATTCCCGCAAACATTCCGAACATGGAGGCTACACCCATCACAAGGTGAAAATGCGCAATTACAAAATAGGTATCGTGAAGATGCATATCCAGAGCAGAGTTTCCTAGCCAGATGCCCGTAAGTCCACCGGAAATAAATAAACTCACAAAACCAATTGCGAATAGCATCGCCGGTGTGAATATGATATTTCCCTTCCATAACGTAGTAAGCCAGTTGAAAACTTTAATAGCGGATGGTACTGCAATGAGTAGTGTAAACAATACAAAAACAGAACCGAGGAAAGGATTCATACCTGTTACAAACATATGATGCGCCCATACCAGGCAACTCAAAGTCGCGATTGCGAAAAATGAGCCCACCATTGCCATGTAACCAAAAATAGGTTTGCGGCTATTGGTACTTATTACCTCAGATGTGATACCCATTGCCGGTAGGGCGATAATGTACACTTCCGGGTGACCAAGGAACCAGAATAGATGCTGAAACAAAATAGGACTACCGCCTTCATTAGGAAGAATTTTACCCTGGATAAATATATCACTTAGATAAAAGCTCGTGCCCAGATGACGATCAAATAATAATAAAACTACTGCAGATAAAAGAACAGGGAATGTAAGCACACCTAATACTGCTGTAAAAAAGAATGACCAAATGGTTAATGGTAACCTTGTCATAAACATTCCCTTTGTACGCATGTTGATTATGGTCACTATATAATTTAGTCCTCCTAATAAAGTAGAAATTATAAATAGTGCAATACTTATAAGCCAAAGATCCATTCCTGTTTTGGAACCATCCATCGCCTCCTTCAACGCACTTAATGGTGGATAGATCGTCCAACCTCCGCTTGCAGGGCCTGTTTGAACAAAAAGTGAAGAGAACATTACAACTGAGGCTGACAAGAAGAACCAGTAAGAAAGCATATTTAAAAAAGGCGATGCCATATCCCTTGCTCCGACTTGCAATGGAATAAGGAAGTTTGAAAATGTACCGCTCAATCCTGCCGTTAGTACGAAGAACACCAGGATAGTTCCATGCATGGTAACTAATGCATAATAAAATTCTGTGTCAAGTTTGCCTCCCTTTGCCCACCTTCCTAAAATATCTTCAAGAAAAGGAAACGCCTGATCAGGGTAGCCTAATTGCAAACGAAATAAAACAGAAAATAATCCACCAATTATTGCCCAGATAATACCTGTTATTAAAAATTGATGTGAGATCATTTTATGATCCTGGCTAAAAATATAATGAGTGATGAAGGACTGTTTGTGGTGATGATCATGAGCCTCGTGGCCTAGGTCGTGCACCACTAACGGTTGTTCATGCAAAACTTCTTCGTGATTCATAATGATATTATTTTGGTGGCTTCTTGCCTAATTATTATCAGTTGTTATTGTATCGCAACAGCTTTTGTACTATCAGCTGTTACTGCGGGAATTCCTGCTTTAGCTTTAATATATTCCGGCCTTTGCTTAATCATCCAATCATTAAACTCTTTTTGCGTTTCTACTACGATCACGCCTCTCATCGTAAAGTGGCCTTTTCCGCACATTTGGTCACACGCAATTTCATATACAAAATCCGGATTACCGGTTTTCTCCTGCATTTGTTTGGTAGTAAAAATAGGGGTAAACCAAAGAGTGGTAGGGGTGCCGGGTACTGCATCCATCTTCATGCGAAATGCAGGAAGGCCTACATCGTGTATCACATCCTGTGAATTAATGACCAGCTTTACTGGTTTGTTTACCACGACATGCATGGTAGTTGCGACATGGATATCATCATGACTTGCTGCATCTTTCCAGTCTACTCCAAGTGGATTTCCATTTGTTGGGTCTGTCATTTTGTAATCTTTTCTGCCCAATATTTTATCCTTTCCAGGATACCTTATTTCCCAACCAAACTGGTGGCCCGTTATTTCTATTACCTGGGAATTTTTGGGTGCATCACCTGTAAATTTAAACCATGCTTTTAGACCAAATACAACCAATACCGTAAGGACAATCGCCGGAATACTTGTCCATAAAAATTCAAGCCTGTTATCATGGGCAAAATATAAAGCCTTACGTTTTTCTTTATATTGGTATTTAAAACTAAACCAGAATAATAAAATTTGGGTGATAAAGAAAACGGCTCCCGTTATCCAGATTGTCCACCACATCATTTTATCTATTTCTTTTCCCTCAGTAGAGGCTGCGCCATAGGAGAATAAATTATTTGGATAATATAGTTTATTGCAGTACCAAACACCAATCAAGCCGAAAATAAGAAATCCAACCATTAAAAATCCATTCACCCTGTTATTCTGATTTCTCGATTTCTCCTCTCCTTTTAAAATACTTACATATTCACTAGCCTTGGAAATTTGAAATATCACCAGGAAAATAAGAATGATAATGACTATCAAAAAAAAGTTACTCATATTGATTTTTTTTCCTCATTTTAATGAGAGAATCTAATATATTTTATTGCGATTATTTGGTTCAAAGGTCGCTCTTTACACTCAAATAAACCTATGGCCCCACTACATGTATAATACTTTCTTTAAGGAAAGGATTATTGCGTGCAGTCATAGAAGTTTTCATTGCAAATTTATTCACACCCCACATTATAATTCCTATAAAACCAAGCGGAATTCCTAACTCAAACCAACTCATGTGCGGATTATTCTTAACGGTTCCCGGCATTACCATTTGGTAAAAATCAATCCAATGACCAAATATTATAACGATACACATGAAGGTGACAATCGTATAATTTCTTTTAGTAGCACGCTTCATGAATATTAAAATTGGTGCTACAAAATTCAGTATCAGGTTTAGGTAAAACAGCCCGGAATAATGTCCCTGTAACCTTACTTTAAAATATACGGTCTCTTCAGGAATATTGCCATACCATATAAGCATAAACTGGTCGAACCATAAATACGTCCAGAAGATAGAAAATGCAAAAATAAACTTACCCAGATCCTGGATATGTTCTTTAGTAACATATTCTAACTGGCCCTGGTTTTTAAAATAAATAACAAAGATTGTGATTAGTGCAATACCCGCAACGAAAGTACTTGCAAATGTGTACCAGCTATACATGGTGCTGTACCAATGAGGATCGATACTCATTAACCAAAGCCACGGCATAATAGAACCTACTGATAACAAGTAAAGCACAATATAGTAGGCACTCCAGCCCATGTTGGTTTTCAACCATTTTTTAGAAGTATCATAATCCATAGGCCCCGTCTCATCAGTCTTCCTACTTAAATCGTTAAGTTTTTTCCCGATAAACGACCATAACGCGATAACTACCAGAGATGCAATGAGGTAAACTGCCGGATTTAAAAAACCAGATTTTCCTCTCAGAATTTTATCATGCTGTACTCCTGTTTTATCTAACCAGGGATAAATATCAGCGCGGTTGCCAAAAATTATACAAAGCAAAATAATAAAAGTGATGGCACCCATCACAGGAACAAGTGAACCTATTGCCTCTGTTACTCTTCTAAATGCCACCTGCCAGCCGCCCATAGCCAATGTACATATCACAATAAAAAATATAGATACATTCACAAGCATTAACCAGAATAAACTATTTTGTAACAACACTGCCCAAAACCGCGTACTATTCACATTATCCCCATGGCTTCCTGCTATTGGATTTAAAAATATAATTCCAAGAATAAGAGTTAGTAAGCCGGCAATCATAAATATCAATGACCACTTTCTGAATCCCGCCGGTGCTACATACTGATTGTTCATTAAAAAGAGATTTTTGTATTATTATTTTGTTTTAGTCGAATCGGTAGTTGCAGTTGATGTAGAATCGCTGGTTGCTGTGGCATTTTTTAGGCCGGCCTGGTGCGCTTTTACATATTGTATTACCATCCATCTTTGTTCGCGGCTAAGCTGTGAAGCATAGCTCCCCATATTTCCTTTTCCATACGTAATAGAATGAAACATTGTACCCACAGGCATGGCCACATATTGTGCTAAAGTAAGATTAGCAACTGCAGGCACTTTACCACCTGTTGCCAGTGGACCTTGCGCATCCATTTTTTCACCATGGCAAATTGCGCAGTTAATATTAAATAATCTTGCTGCTTCCTTCAATTGTGTTGTATCCAGTTGTGGCAAAGGATCTTTTACCTGCGCACTCATTTTATAACCATTACTATCATTTAGTAAAATATAAGGAAATAAATCACCGCGCCTGATAGTTCCCTCCACCGGCCATGGAACGTATTTTATATTTTCTGAAGCAAGATTATTTGCAGCATAAGCTTCATAGGCGCGGCTATAGGCCATATCCGGCATATAGATTTTTCCTGGCTCTCTCTTGCTATCACAACTTTGAAATGCCACGCTAAGTGAAACAAGTACAAATAATGAAACTATGATCTTAATTTTTTTCATGCCGTTCATGCACATTTTATTTTACTACTATTTTTTTTATTCAACTCCAACTTCTTCCGTTCTATATAATTTTTGATCTCTATCATACCTTCCAAACCACCAGCCTTCTTCAGCATCCTGAACATTTATTTCAATAGCTCCATTTTGAGCTAAGAATGCTTCGATCTCAGCTACGTTAGATTTTGCAGTGCACTCAATTACCATCACGAAAGCATCATCAGTTGCACGTGGACTAAAATGGTGCTTTTTTACTCCGGGCATCATTTTGTTTAAGTAGCAATAAGTCCAAACCATACCAACCGCTGATAACAAAACAGTGAGCTCAAAGGTAATTGGGATAAAAGCAGGCAAAGGAAAATGCGGTTTTCCACCGATGTTCAAAGGCCAATCAGTTGTAAAAATCCAACCCATACCCCAGATTGCTATCGTAGTACCTAATATCCCATAAATAAATCCCATTGTATGCAAACTTGTCTGTCTCAATCCCAGCGCATGGTCCAGGCCGTGAATTGGAAACGGAGTGTACACATCATGGATCTTATATCCTGCGCGCCGCACATTCTTTACTGCAGGAAACAATACCTTTTCATCTTCAAATGAGCCTACAACAAATTTTTTAATCATATTAATTCTTTTAAAAAACGAATCACTTTTGCACCTTAATGAGCATGCTCTACTTCTTCTACATAAAATTTCTCAGAATCCATTCTCTCCATATCAGTCATTTTCGCCTTATAGTTTTCACCACTTGTTTTTAAAATACTTTTAATTTCAGCAACAGCAATTACAGGGAAAAATTTAGCAAAAAGAAAATAGCATGTAAAAAACAATCCAAAGGTTCCTAAATAAAATCCGATCTCCCAAATGGAGGGACTGTAATAAACGGTCCAGCTTGAAGGCAGGTAATCACGATAGATTGAAGTAACAATGATCACGAATCTTTCAAACCACATACCCACGTTTATCAAAACAGACATGAAGAAAGTAAACAATACATTCCTTCTTAATTTACGTGACCAGAAAAGTTGTGGTGATACCACATTACAAAACATCATACCATAATATGCCCAGCCATAGGGGCTGAAAATATTTGCCCTGTTTTGACGGAATGCCCACCACTCGTAAGCATTGCCACTGTACCACGCTACAAATAATTCTGTCAGATATGCACAGCCTACAATAGAGCCCGTAAGCACAATTACTTTATTCATCGCTTCTATATGACCGACCGTAATATAATCTTCAAGATGAAGAACTTTACGGGTAATAATTAAGAGCGATTGCACCATTGCGAATCCGGAA
>JBDTXP010000091.1:0-8538 GCA_040006135.1 Ginsengibacter sp.
AACCAGCTAAAACCAATGCAAGACTTTCCTGGCGCTGCCAATGTTTGGTACTTCCCGTCCAGCCAAAAGAAGCAAGGCCATAAAACATTTTTCTGAATTTTGTCTTTGCCCTGTCTCTTACGGTAGCCAGATCCGGCAGTAAACCGGTGTACCAGAATAAAAGTGATACTGTAAAATAAGTTGATACAGCAAATACGTCCCACAAAAGGGCTGAGTTAAAGTTAGGCCATAATGGGCCACGGGTATTAGGATAAGGCATTACAAAAAATCCCATCCATACACGGCCCATGTGAAAAATCGGAAACTGTCCCGCACAAATTACAGCAAATATCGTCATGGCTTCAGCAGCGCGGTTTACACCAGTACGCCAGCCTTGTCTAAAAAGTAAAAGAATCGCGGAGATCAAAGTTCCTGCGTGACCAATACCGATCCACCAAACAAAGTTAGTAATATCCCAACCCCACCCTACAGTACGGTTAAGATTCCATTGACCAATTCCGTATACAACCTCGCGATACACAGAGTAAACGCCAAATAATAAAAGAGCTATTGCAATTGATAATCCAATCCACCAGGCGGTTGTAGGCTTGGTTTCTATAGGGCCAATGATATCCTCAGTAACCTGGTGATAATTCTTATCACCGTCAATAAGAGGCTCCCTTAATTCGGATTCGTATTTTAATAATGACATACTGCTTTAATCTTTTATTTCTACAGGTTATATCTTTTCAATTCTATTATAATAATTAAACTTCTGCTTCTTTTGTTCCTACTTCTCTATCTGTATTTCTTATCTTGGCCAGGTAGTTTACATTAGGGAGTGTATGCAACTGCTCTAGCACATAAAATTTTCTTGCCTTCTGCTCCTCGTACCTGATTTTAGAAATGTTACTTCCTGCATCATTTACATTACCAAACATGATCGCATGCGTAGGACATGCCTGCATACAAGCTGTTTTAATTTCTCCATCTTTTATTGGCCTGCCTTCCTTTTTTGCATTGAGCTTTCCTTCCTGTAAACGCTGTACGCAAAAACTACATTTCTCCATTACACCACGCGACCTTACAGTTACATCCGGATTAAGCACCATTCTGGTAAGATCACTTTCAAGGTCAGTTGTAGTCTCAGATATAATTCCTCTTTGGTTATCTGGAAAACTATCAGCTCCATTATAATCTGCCCAGTTAAAGCGACGAACTTTATAAGGACAGTTATTGGCGCAATATTTTGTACCGATACAACGGTTATAGACCATCTGATTTAATCCTTCGCTGCTATGATTGGTGGCAGACACCGGGCACACATTTTCACACGGCGCATTATCACACTGCTGGCAAAGCATTGGTTGAAAAACGATATCCGGGTTCTGAGGGTTACCTGTAAAGTAACGATCAATTCTTATCCACTGCATGTCATGAAAGCGGGATACTTCATATTTCCCTACCGTCGAAATATTATTTTCAGCAACACAAGCTACAGTACATGCGCTGCATCCTATGCAGGTGTTAAGATCGATGCTCATGCCCCATTTTATTCCCGGCTTTTCATAAGTGGGATACATAGTAGCATCGCGTGTAAAGTCTTTGCCATATGCACTTAGCTCTTCTTCTTCTTCTCTTCCTAACTCATGCGGATCAGCAATAAAATGTTTTAGCGTTGTCTCTCTTACGATAGGTCGGCCTTCAGTAATACTGTGTGTTTGAGATTGAGCAATAGGAAACATTTTTCCTGTGCTTTCTATCGTGGCAATGGACTGGTAAGAAATGTTAGTCCCGTTAAAAGAAGTAAGCGGATATACATTTACTCCTACTCCTGCGGCTGCGGGACCGATGTATTGTTTTGTTTTTGATTTATCTGCGCTTTCACGGCCATAACCTAATGCAATCGCGATCACATTTGGATGTACGCCTGGAATAATTAGCGCGGGTATTTCAATTGTTTTTCCATTAACGGATACTTTAACCACAGGCTTATCCGGGTGAACCTCATACTTATCTGCCTGGCGTTGTTTGAAAATATCAATATCAAATAATTTCTTTCCCATTTCAGGCGATACCATTGCATAATTATCCCACGTTGCTTTTGTAACAGGGTCACTTACTTCCTGCAACCATGCATTGCTGGCGCGGGACCCGGTACCAATGGATATTTTTTGATAAAATATAATTTCTGTTTCACCACCTTTCATTGCCCCAATCTTTGATGCTGCATCCTGCACATTTCCATTATAAGCCACCGATGAAGATGATGAAGTTGTTGCAACCGGAATATTTTGACTAACAGTTGCCGGCGCATTAGCGGTTGTTTGCTTACTTAATGAATCTGAAACATTTTTCTTTCCTGTGACAGGCGCCACAACAGGCGTTTGTTCAGAGCCATTAAACGTGGCTGTTTCAACCGCAGTTGCCGGGGTCATATCTGCAGGCCTTACTAATGTATTTTGTGATAATAAACGTCCCCCTTCTATAATACCATCTTGTAAAAATTGCTCGTATTTATCTAACCCACCTAACCGGCCTGTCCAATAATTTTTAAAATAAACTGCGTATTCATCCACGCTGCCTAATACTTTCAATAATGAAGTTTCAAATTGTCTGGTTTTAAACAAGGGGTGTATCAATGGCTGTAATACACTGATAGTACCTTTTTGCAATTCTGAATCGCCCCAGCTTTCCAGCCAATGATGAGAAGGAATTAAATATTTACATAGCTCTGTTGTCTCATCCATTTTTTCAGAATATGAAACAGTAAAAGCACATTTTTTAATGCCGCTTGCAAGCTTTGCTGAATCAAAATAACTATAGACAGGATTAGCGCCGTATATTATCAATCCACCAACAGCGCCACTATTTAAGTCTTGTGTTAATGCAACCATATCACTATCCATACCCTGGCGATAATTCACCGGAGTACTAAAATCAATTGTTTTTCCTTTCGCCCCCAATTGCTCATTAATTGCATTAACTACCATTTGAATATTGACATCATTGCTTCCACACACTACAAGAGCGGATCCTTTATTCGCTGATAATTCTGCTGCTGTTTTATTTACCGCTGCTGTAAGTACAGGAGAAAGATTTGCGGAGGTGCCTCCACCAAGAGCTCCTAATAAAGCAAGCGCGATTGATCCTGTTTCTGATGGCTTATGAATAAAGCGCTCATCAGCATTAGCGCCAGTCATGCTATAATAACTTTCAAATTGTATGTGACGGCTCATTGATGGATTTTTTTCATCGATCCGCCTGTTAGCTGCATATTGTTTTGCAAAAACTACGGGGCTTAGCCATGTGCCCAAAAAATCAGCATTAAGGCTTACAATTAATTTTGCATTTTCAAAGTTGTAAGCAGGAAGTGCTCTTTGACCATAAGATGCTTCATTCGCCATCAACATACCGCTATAAGAAACTGCATCATATTGAACATGACGTCCCGGATATTTTTTTAAAACTTCTGCAATTATTTGTTTAGTTGTAATAGAAGTAACAGACGATGTGAGAATCACTAATGGTTTTCCGCCAAGATTAGAAAACCCTGAAGCGAGCATATTATCTATTGCCTCAAAAGTGGCTTCTTTTCCTTTAGCAAGCGGATACCTGAGTCGTGTAGTATCATACAAATCCAGCACAGAAGACTGGCACTGTGCTGATGTGCCACCAAGTGTCAAGGAACAAAGTTCGTTTCCTTCAATCTTTATTGGCCTTCCCTCTCTTTGCTTAACGACAACAGGAATAGCGTCGCCATCATTTATGTAAGTGCTTGCATAATAATTTGAAATGCCAGGGATCATATCATCAGGCTTATGCAGATATGGAATACTCTTGTGTACAGGCATTTCGCAACTTGCTGCAATTGCGGCAGCTGCTGTACTAAAGCCCATATATTTCAGGAAATCTCTTCGTGGTGTTTTGGCATTAAAAATATTTTCATCTGCCAGGTCCTCAAAAGGAAGTTCTTCTCTGAATTCATCTTTAGCAGATACATTGTTTGTGTCGCTTTGGTTGAGTTCCCCAAAATTTTGCCAGTATATTTTTTCACTCATATTTTATCCAACAAGGAATTTAAAAAAATCTAATAGTTAAGTATAAATGCCCGCAATTAATAATGGCATTTCTGGCACTCTGTACCTCCAATTTTTTCTACCGTTACGCTATCGTATTTTTTATTTTTAATGTCTTCATGAAACTTCTCATAAATACTGTAAAAATTATTTCCGTGACCTTTATTATCATTGAATTGCACATTTGTAGTGCGGTGACAGTTAATACACCATCCCATACTCAGGTCAGCGAACTGGTGTACTTCAGGCATTTTTTGTATTTCACCGTGACATGTCTGGCAGGCAACCTGGCCCACTTTCACGTGTTGTGAATGGTTGAAATAAACATGGTCAGGCAGGTTATGAATTCTTACCCACTCGATTGGTTTCCCTGGTTTATCGTAAGTTTTGGTATCGGGATTCCAGCCTGCGTATTTATAAAGTTTTTGAATTTCTTCATTGGCATTTACTGTAGTGCCATCTTCTCTTTTAATTGGTTCGCCGGCATATTCTTTCACAGCCATATGGCAGTTCATACAAACGTTTACCGAAGGAATACTTGCATGCTTGCTATCCTGAGCACCACCATGGCAGTAAAGACAACTAATCTGGTTTACGCCAGCATGCACTTCATGAGAATAATATATTGGTTGTACCGGCTGATATCCCTTTTGCCTGCCCAGGCCCATAGCACCCTCTACAAGAAAGTATCCACCTAACATGAAAAGGATAATTACCATTAATAATAGGTAAGCCTTATTACGGTAAAAAGGAACAGGAGCCGCAGTACGGTGTCCTTCTTTTTCATCTGTAAGTTTTTTTAGATTGCTATTTACCTGTAATAATATAAGTGCTATAATCGCCAGGATTAATGTAAGAATACCGTATAATAGGGTATTATCTGAGGATGGCGCCGGAGCTGCTCCACCGGGACCTGGCTTGGCTGCACCTGGTTTTTCATACTTATCTGCCCAATTAAGGACAGCATCTATTTCTTCTTTTTTCAGATCGGGGAAAGAGGTCATAACTACTCCTCCTGCTTCAGCTTTAAGCTTCATTGCATAGGGGTCGGTATTGGCCATTGCGGAGGCGTTGGCAACCCATTTATAAACCCAGCCTTTTTCAGGTTCTCTTTCACGGGCACCCTTCAATTGAGGCCCTACATAATGTTCGTCTGGTTTGTGACAACTTGCACAATTAGCTTTGAAAATGGCCTCACCATCTGCGGCAAACAATAATTTCGGAGAAATCAAGGTTAAAAAAAGAAGAACAGATAATGGTTTAAATAGCCTGCTGGATTGGTTCATACACTGATACCTTATCTTGAATAATGGAATAATAATACTTATTACAGGCCACAAAAATAGGAAAGCCTGTTGACAAAATGTTAACATTCAAAAAAAAACTTTACCGGAAATTTCTTTGGAGAAAGAAAATCTCATCGATTTATAATATTGTAATTGATCTAACCAGTTTATCATTTATTTATCTTCAGAAATAGTTCAACGCTACCTCTTCAAATTTTTCGGGTTAAAAATTTATGCATCTTTGAAGCATGTTCACCCGCTTAAAAAAACATTGGAAGGCAGATAACAAAAAACTTATTCTGATCCTTTTGACATTTGCTATCACCGGATCGCTCACTGCCTGGCTGAGTAATAAAATTGGTGTCTGGCTGTTTCTGGATAAATTTTCATTTGCCTGGTGGTTTTCTAAAATCATGGTTTTTATTTTCGGCTACCAGGTACTTATTCTAATCATCGGATTTGGTTTAGGCCAGTTTCCGTTCTTCTGGAATTACGAAAAAAAAATATTGCGATCATTACATCTTTTAAAAAAGGTAAATGAGAATGAAATCAATCCAATAAAAAACATTTGTCTTTTTGTGTCCGGCACGGGTACTAATGCTCAGAAAATAATTGATCATTTTAAAGGCCACCACTCTATACGAATTGTACTGATGGTGTGTAATAATCCAAAGGCTGGTGCAATAACTATTGCAAAGCAGGAAAATATTCCTCTGCTGCTGATTAACAAATCTTCACTCCTGGAATCTCCATTCATAAACCAATTATCGACCTACAATATTGACCTTATAGTGCTTGCAGGTTTCTTGTTAAAAATTCCGGACGCTTTATTAAGAAATTACCCGGGCAAAATAATTAATATTCACCCTGCATTACTGCCGGCATATGGCGGTGCGGGAATGTATGGAGCTGCAGTTCATAAGGCTGTAATAGCAGATGGGCAAAAGGAATCAGGGATTACAATTCATTATGTGGATGGTGAATATGATCATGGAGAAATTATTTTACAAAAAAGGTTCGATCTTGATGAAAATGAATCGATAGAATCACTTACCGGAAAAATACGATCTCTGGAGCATGAAAACTTTGCTCCTACTATTGAAAAATTATTATGCAATAAATGAAAAAAGACGTTAAAAGAATGCAGCCTGCCTAATGTAAATAGTTCCATTATCGTAATATTACCTTTATTTTCCAGTGATAAAAAGTTTACCCATTTATAGATTTCTATTTTTTATTTTAATCGTTGTAATTCCTTTGCTTACAACTGCTCAAATCGAGATTTCAGGTAGCGTATATGATTCTTCAAAACTATATGTGGTGCCGAATGTAATGGTAAGCTCCACTTCTGGTAATAGTACATTCACCGATTCACTTGGTGCATACCATTTAATCGTGAAGAACTCGGGCGACAGCATTTCCTTTTACTACAACAATAAGCATACAATAAAGTACCCTGTAAAATCCATGAGCAATTATAACGCGTTTGACATTTCCTTACAAGTGCGCACAAACGATAAATATAAATTGCTAAACAATGTTGTTGTTTTTTCAAATAATTACAAACGTGATTCAATTGAAAACCGATTAACTTATTCTAAAGTGTTTGAAAGAGAAAAGCCGGGTATCAGTTCCACTTATGAGCCGGGAGGGGCCGCAGGTTTTGATCTTGACGCACTCATTGGCATTTTTCAATTCCGGAAAAATAAATCAAATATTGCCTTTCAAAAAAGATTAGTGAATGAAGAACAAGATAAATATATAGACTACAGATTTAGTCCAAAAACCGTCTCCAGGATAACAGGCCTAAAAGGAGATACACTTGATCTTTATAGAAAATTTTATCGGCCAGATTATTATTTTACAAGCAAAGCCACCCTTGCGCAGTTTTATGAATACATTCTTAACACCTCCTATAAATTTAAAAGAGAAGAGGGAATTGAATAAGAAAATTTACTTTTTTCTAAAAACGGATTCACTTAAGTAATCCCCCCAAATATTTAAATAATACCATCATACTTCGAAATTTGCCAGTTGTTGGTATTTTCTCGAAGTATAGCTTGTTACAAACAATTTTTTTATCTTTATAACATGAAAGAATTATCAACTTACATATCCATCAATCCTGAAATCCGATTCGGAAAACCTTGTATCAAAAATACAAGAATCGCTATTTCAGATATACTGCAATGGCTCGCATCAGGCATGAGCCATCCGGAAATATTAGAAGACTACCCTTCTCTCACTGAAGATCATATAAGAGCTGCGCTTATGTTTGCCGCAAACAGGGAATCTATGATTAAAATTATTGCAGCCTAATGAAATTGCTATTAGATGCAAATATTTCGTGGAGGTTATGTGGCAAATTAAAATCGCATTTTGAAGATTGTTTTCATGTTGATCATACTGGATTAAAAATCCCCTCTTCAGATAATGATATTTGGAAATATGCTTTAGCAAATGAATTAATTATTGTCACAAATGATGAAGATTTTGTTGACTTACTAAATTTTAAAGGTTACCCACCAAAAATAATTCTTTTAAAAACCGGGAACCAAAGTAATGATTACATTCAAAAAATCATTTTAAAACACCAAGAGAATATTGCTACTTTTTATAAAAACGATGAAATTGGATTGTTGGAATTATTTTAATTTTCTTTAAGTTCATTAAATAAAAATCCGTTCCCTGCCGGAAACGGATTCATAAAACCAATCACTCAAAATATTTAATTTGCTTTAACCACCTGGTACCAAACTTCTCCATTATCCTGAACTATAGGTTTGTATTGAGCGCCATCGATTGTATAAAATGTTTCTCCATCTACATTTAAGGTTTCATACCCCGCAGGCAGACTTTCTACTATAGCTCCTAAAGGTGGCGATACTACGTAATAATTAAAATTGCGATATTGATAATAGGTGCCATAATAATAGTAGTAAGGAAAATTGTTTACATAAATTCTGCGATAACCAAAAGGCATTGTATTTATAAAAATCCCTATTGGAGGCGCTACTACCCTAAATGAATTTTGAAATGGACTATAAAAAACTCCATTATAATATCTATATGGACTTCCGCCATAATTATAAACTCTGTACCCAACGGGTACCACTTTTATAATGGTGTTTCTTCTTGGCATAGCGGCATATCGCCAACCCGGGTTTCTTGCGTCATAAATGGGCCTTGAATAA
>JBDTXP010000092.1:0-8487 GCA_040006135.1 Ginsengibacter sp.
ATGAAATATTACATCATATAAGTACCAGTAGCTTTTTTAGCAGCACCCCTGTTATAATCCTTAGTGAATCCGAAGACCTCCAAAAATTGGCAGCCAAAAATCCAAATGTGATTGCGTGCTTTACCAAACCATTCGACCCTTTAAAACTACTTAACCTAATGAATGAACATGTATTAAACAATGTTGAATCACAAATTCTTTCAAGAAAAAGAAAAATTTTTCATCTCAACTGATTTGATCATGTCACTCTCCTTCTATGAATTTCCAGTAATTGTTTTACCTAAAATTATGACCAAATGATTAATGGAACTTTACACACCGAATCAATTTTGACCGATTATCCAGCAAGGTCAACAGATACCGAACTCACTCCTTCAAAATTTAAGGAATGCTTCATTTACATCGGCAATAATACTGACCGTGTATTTAAGTGTATCTCCTTTTTTGAAAATGCTCATATTGCATCTAATTATGAGTTAGCCAGAATTTATATTGAGCAGGAGTACAAGCATAGCAAATTTGTACCTGATTTTATCATTATCGATAAAAGTTATGAACCAGTTTCACTGAAAAAGTTTGTAAACTGGCTTCATAGCAACACCTGGAGTTTTCTTGTCCCTGTTTTATATAACGACTCAGCGCTTTCTGCTTCAGAATTGAAAGAATTACGTCATTCTGGTATTGCAGATGACATACTAAACATTGAAACCTATTGTGATCAACTAACTAAAAAAGCAAAATTTCTTAAAAAATATAAGTCTACTAAAGAAGATGAAAATAAAGTAGTTTATTCCCCTGTAAAATTACACCCGGGTAAAAGAATCTTTGACATATTGATTTCTGCTTTCTTACTTCTTCTGCTTTTTCCAGTATTGCTATTAGTATCTTTTTTAATAAAAATAGACAGTAAAGGGCCGGTATTATATAAATCTAAACGTGCCGGAAAGGGTTTTAAAGTCTTTAATTTTTATAAATTCAGAACAATGGTAGTCGGTGCTGACAGTCAAATAGACTCGATGGCTGAAATGAACCTTTACCAGGAGGCAAAGGATAAAGCTGCATTCTTCAAAGTAAAAAATGATCCCCGAATTACCCGAATCGGAGGCTTTTTAAGGAATACAAGCCTGGATGAATTGCCACAATTATTTAATGTACTGAGGGGTGATATGTCTATTGTAGGCAATCGTCCTTTGCCTCTTTATGAAGCCGCAACTCTTACCAGCAACGAAAATGCAGAAAGGTTTTTAGCACCTGCCGGTATTACAGGCCTATGGCAGGTAACTAAGCGAGGTAACGAAAATATGAGTGCTGAAGAAAGAATTTACCTTGATATTACTTACGCTCGTTCCATATCTTTTAAAACTGACTTGAAAATATTGGTTCACACCCCTTTGGCACTCTTTCAAAAGGCTGACGTTTAGTTAAGTCAAATTCAATTTTATTATTTATTAAGCTACAAGTATTGATTCATTAAAACTCAATATGCTTATTTTTGATACTTGAATATGTAAATGGAAGTAAAAAGTAAATGAAACCTCTCGATAATCAAAAACCTTTGGTGTCAATCATAACGCTGAATTACAATCAGACAAATGTTACCTGTGCATTTTTAGAATCTACCAGAGCCCTATTGTATCCAAATTACGAGATATTAGTATGTGACATGGGATCGGAAAAGGATCCTTCAGAGCAAATAAAAAGTGGCAATTACCCAAAAGTTAAAATTTTGGTTAATCCGGTTAACCTTGGATTTACAGGTGGAAATAATTGGGGAATGCGGCAGGCCAAAGGTGAATTAATATTTATTGTAAATAATGATACAGAGGTTACTCCGGAATTATTAGATTTATTAGTGGAGCCCTTTTATAATGATGAATCTATTGGAGTTACCTGCCCAAAAATTAAATTTTTTCATAGCCCTAATGTAATTCAATATGCAGGATTTGAACGCATGAATGTATTTACAGGAAGAGTAAATGCTACCGGCGGACATGAAATAGACAGGGGACAATTCGACGAACCTGGAATTACAAATGGGGCACACGGATGTGCTATGATGGTTAAAAGAGAAGTAATTGAAAAAGTGGGTATGTTTCCGGAAAAGTTCTTTATTTATTATGAAGAATGGGATTGGTCAGCAAGGATTAAACGTGCCGGCTATAAAATATTCTACCAGGGTAGAGCGGTTATTTTTCACAAGGAATCAATAACCATGGGAAAGAAAAGTGCAATAAAGGTTTATTATCATACCAGAAACAGAATTTTGTATATGCGCAGAAACAATACTAAATTCCAATTGGCTGCATTTCTTACATTTTTTACATTGTTTACTGCACCTAAAGCTATTGCAACTTTTGCTGTTAAGAGACAGTTTGGACATTTAAAGTCTTTTCTTAAAGGAATAGCATGGAATTTTAAAAGCTCAAGTTCAAGTGTTGTTTGAAAATAAAATTTTAGAATCAAAATAAAAATTATGGTAAAATCATTAGTTACCGGAGGGGCCGGTTTTATTGGTTCTCACGTTGTTAAACATTGCCTGGCTATGGGCCACCAAGTCGTTGTGCTGGATGACCTCAGCGGTGGATTTACAGACCACATTCCTTCTGAAGCTCATTTTGTAGAAGGGTCAGTAACAGATGAGAAACTTGTAACTCAGTTGTTTGATCAATATAAGTTTGATTTTGTATATCACTTAGCTGCTTATGCAGCTGAGGGTTTGTCTCATTTTATACGTCGTTTCAATTATAATAACAATCTCATTGGCAGCATAAATCTTATTAATGAGTCCGTGAAGCATAAAGTGAAATGTTTTGTATTTACATCTTCTATTGCTGTATATGGACCCGGTCAGGTTCCTATGACAGAAACCATGACTCCTACACCTGAAGACCCTTACGGCATAGCTAAATATGCTGTAGAACTGGATTTAAAAGCAGCCCACGAAATGTTCGGTTTGAACTATGTTATTTTCAGGCCGCATAATGTATATGGTGAAAACCAAAATATTGGGGATAAATATCGTAATGTAATAGGGATTTTTATGAACCAGATAATGCAGGAACTTCCCCTAACTGTATTTGGTGACGGGGAGCAAACGAGGGCCTTCAGCTATATTGATGATGTGGCAATACCAATCGCGAAATCAGTAACCGTTGAATCAGCTTATAACCAGGTTTTCAATATCGGGGCTGACAAACCTTATAGTGTGAATGAATTAGCCACAGTTGTTTGTAATTGTTTTGGTGTAAAGCCAGACATCAAACATTTGAGAGCACGAAATGAAGTTATAGATGCATACTGTGATCATTCTAAAGCTGAAAAAATATTCGGTGCAGCTTCTGGCCTGACGTTATCACAAGGAATTGAGCACATGGCTGCATGGGCAAAAAAAACTGGTGCGAGAAAAAGTAAAGAATTTGATAATGTAGAAATTACTGAAAAATTGCCTGAAGGCTGGCAAATAAGAAAGGAAACAGATTCTGTAGCATGATGTGAATTGAATTTAATTACCATTTAAAAATAAATTTTGAGTAACATTCTTTTATGGCTTCAACTTCTCAAAAAAATTAAAGTAACAGGCGCTGTTGCATTTAGCTCTGATAGTTTAATTAAAAAAATGCTTACCACTGTTGATTTTTCAAAAGCTGGAGTAATCGTAGAGTTAGGCGCAGGGTCAGGTTGTATAACAGAATGGATTGGTAGAAAAATAAAACCACACTCCACACTGCTTGTTTTTGAAATCGATGAAGTATTTTGTAAAAAATTAAGAAATAAATTTGCTGCACCAAACATCCATATTATCAATGATTCGGCTGAAAATATGGAAAAGTACCTTCTGAAAATAACAGGAAAAATTGAGGCAGATTTTATAATTTCTTCTTTGCCTTTTTCAATTATAGATGATGATGTGAGAGAAAAAATTATGCTGTCCATACAACATGTTCTTATGCCTCAATCCTTATATGTGCAATATGGTTATAATAAAAAGAAATATAAAGAAATTTTAAATCATTTTTATACGATTAAAACATCTTTTGTACTAGGCAACCTACCCCCTGCTTATGTTTTTAATTGCCGTCTGCAATAATTGTTTCCAAAGAAATTTTTCATGCTAAATTGCTTTTTGAATTTATTGTAATGAAAATTGTAATAGAATGCCAGAGATTATTTCGCAAAAAAAAGCACGGTATGGAAATCGTAGCTGCCGAAATAATTAAAGCTCTTCAAAAATCGTCGACAACTCATGAGCTTATTATCGCAGTAAAAAAAGATGAACAAAATTGTACAATCTTAAATGGTGGAGCCGTTCAAATAAAAGAACTGGATTCGAGGCCCTATCCTATTTGGGAGCAAATTATGCTTCCACGTTTTACAAAGAGAATAAAAGCCGACCTTTTACATTGCACAGCTAATACAGCCCCATTATTTGGTAGAACTTCTTTAATAGTCACAATCCATGATGTGATTTATATGGAAGATGTTTCTTTTGGTGGATCTGCATACCAAAATTTTGGAAATTTATACAGAAAATGGATTGTACCCAAAGTGGCGAAAAAAGCAAAGAATATTATTACAGTTTCAGCCTTTGAGAAAAATGAAATAGTTAGAATATTAAAAATTGAACCTTCGAAAATCACTGTTATTCATAATGGTGTGAATCCTGCATTTACATTAATCAACGATACCACTCTTCTGGAAAAGGTAAAAAATAAATATGCTCTACCTTTGCGGTTCCTGTTACATATTGGAAATACAGCACCGAGGAAAAACACAAAGGGCGTTTTAATTGCCTACAACAAATACCTGCAAAATAATCAGCAGGCTTTACCGTTAGTTATATCAGGGTGCGAGCAGGATTTTATATTATCTATTTTAAAAAAAATGGATAAAGCGGATTTGTTCAAGCATATTATCGTTCTTAATTATTTACCATTTGATGATTTGCCTGTATTGTATAATCTTGCCGAAGTATTTCTTTATCCTTCTTTCAGAGAAGGATTTGGCATGCCGGTAGCTGAAGCCATGGCTTGTGGAACGCCGGTAATTACGGCCAATAATAGCTCACTGGTAGAAGTAGCGAATGGGGCGGCTGTACTGGTGGATGCAGCAAATACTGATCAAATTGCTCAAGCAATTACAAACCTTGTAAATGATAAGAAAATGAGAAATGAATTAATAGAAAAAGGTTTAGAAAACGCAAAGCGATACACATGGGAAAAAGCTGCACAAAAAACATTGGAAATTTATAACTCGGCACTCTAGATAATGGAAGTAATAAAAATAATTTGCTGGATTTTGTTTTATGCGCTAAACGTATTTGTGGCTTTGCATTTTATTATTCCTGTAATCCTTTTTATCCTTCATTGGTTTTTAGAGAAAAATCCAAAAAAATTATTAAGCAAATACAAAAAAGTCAATGATCATACTAATGACTTTGCCGCAATTATTACAGCGCACCAGGATGTACGATTTATACCCCCCTTCGTTGATTCATTTTTAAAACAGGATTATGATAATTTTATCGTGTATGTAGTGGCGGATGATTGTGATATATCTGATTTAAAATATAATAATGAACACATAAGAATTTTAAAACCATCTGTCCCATTTCATTCAAAAGTAAAATCCATAAAATATGCGGTATCTCAGTTTGCCCGGAAGCACGATGCGTTGATTATTTTTGACAGTGACAACCTGGTTCATACAAATTACCTGAGTCTTCTTAATAATTATTTTCAAAGAGGTTTTAAAGTTGTGCAGGCTAACATGCTTTCGAAAAATCTTGACAGCAACTTTAGCAAACTGGATACCTTAGGGCATGTTTATCACAACTTCCTTGAGAGACAGATAAAAATGGAGATGGGTGTCACCTCTGCTATTCTTGGATTGGGTGTTGCTATTGATATTGACGTCTATAATGAAATCATGTACACTAATGAATTAGGTGGTTTTGATAAAAAACTCCAGGTGCAACTTTCTAAAAAATTACCCCAGATTGCCTACGCGAAAGATGTAATTGTTTATGATGAAAAGGTTGATGACGGTGCTTCATTTGAAAAGCAAAGGACCCGCTGGATATTTACTTATTTTGAATATTTTAGTGACAGTATTTCTTTATTTCTCAAAGGAATAAAGACTATGCATGCAGGCAGGCTGCTACTGGGTTTTAATATGCTAAGGCCGCCAATGTTTCTCACACTTGGGATGGCTCTTATCCTTATGATAGCTTCCTATTTTCTGCAGCCAACATTGGTGATTGCATGGTTAATTATCCTTGGATTATTTTCTATTAATTTCCTATTAATAGTTGCTACACAGTCACAGCAAAAAGGAATATTATCTGCTGTTGTCCATTTGCCTTATATGATATTCAAACAAATAAAGTCGTTGCTGAAAATAAAGCAGGCTAAAAAGGGCTTTTTAAAAACCGAACACCGGAAAATAATCTATATTGAGGATTTATTGAAAAATGAGCTTGTTTAAATCCCTATTTCTTGGTGGCAGTTCTGCACTACCTATAAAAATATTAAAGGCAATTTCGCCCACCTCTTTATATCTTCCTTACCATCATTTGGTCAGTAATAAAAAGGTGCCCCATATTGATCATTTATATCCTTACAAAAATGAAAACCAGTTTATAAAGGATCTTGATTATTTATTAAAAAACTTTTCACCGATAGAGGTTGATGACGTGCTGAATTGCCTTAATGAAAACAGGCTATTTCCAAAGAACAGTTTCTTGCTAACATTTGATGATGGGTTAAAAGAAATACATGATGTAGTGGCACCGATTCTTGAAAAGAAGGGTGTGACTGCTGTATTTTTCCTTAATACTGCCTACATCGATAACAAGCGATTGTTTTATCGGTTTAAGATCAGTTTATTGATTGATGAACTATTGAAAAATTCAAGTTCCCCGGGCTATTTAAAAATGTATAATGATGCGCTTAAATGCGAAATAAGTAATGTTGAAGCAGTTATTAATAAATTAAAACACGTTCAACAGGCTGATGAAAATATTTTAGACAAAATCGCAAGTGGGATTGGGTTTTCATTCGAAAATTACCTTCGCACTGTTCAACCTTTTTTGACTTCCGTACAAATCGAATCCTTGCTAAAAAAAGGGTTTTCAATTGGTGGCCATAGCGTAAATCATCCATATTACCCATCTCTTACTTTAGATAAACAAATAAATGAGACCGTGAATTGCATGCATTCATTACATACAAATTTTAATCTAAAAAATAAACTGTTCGCATTTCCTCATTCCGATAAAGAAATAACTCAATCATTTTTTGATAAAATAAATATTAATGAGGTAGAATTATTTTTTGGAATCCAAAACCAGAAAAGAGAAATTAAGAACCGCGTATTACAACGCTTTAATGCAGAACGTCCAGGTGTTTCTCTGCAGAAACAAATTAAATCCGTTATGCTATACAATTGGATGATGGAACGCTTTGGTCGAAATATTATTTCGAGAATACCTTAGCGCAAATCTTTGTAGTTGTATAACTTTCCTTCTTCACCCAGGAGCACTTGCTTAGATGGAACAAATTTTTGACCTGCCAAATTACGGCTACTGTCAAAGCCTGATATAGAAAGCCTGCCTACACTAATAAGTGTGTGGAATACATCTTCCGCAGAACTAGCCTTTTGATTTTCATTAGCTTTTAAATTGCGTAATATGTCAGGGTACTTTTGAGCATAACCATCATTAAACCATAAGAATAAAGGCACATGCGCAGTGGCTAGTGTGGGTTGATAGGAATGAAAATATAAACCGTCATTATTATCATCCAAATTTTCACCATGGTCGGAAACAAATAAGAATGAGCTAAGCGCATTGCTTTGTTTTAAAATTCCTGCCAAACGGGATAAAATATAATCACTATATAAAATGGAGTTATCATATTCATTTATGATCTCATTTTTAGAAGGCCTGGTAATAAGCGTATGATTTCTATCAGAGGTAGGGACAAATTTCTGAAATGAAGGTGGATATCTCAAAACATATCTCCAGTGACTTCCTATGAGGTGAACAATAAGGAAGATATCTTTTTTAGGATGATTATTAATTACACTTTGAACCATAGGTAAAATGGTTTCATCATAATTGCCTGTAAAATTTGTTTCATTTTCTCCATGGCCACTGTACATAGCAGTATCACCATCATTAAAATGCATACCTATATTTCCGGTCAGGCCATAATGCGATTGGTTGGATATCCAGGCAGTATAAAATCCAGCCTCCTTAAAAGCCGCCAATATACTTTTCTCTTTTGTGTGCCTGTCGTAATCCGGAGGATCAGCACGTGTAATTAATTGCGGAACACTTAAGATCGTCATAGTACCTCCCGAAGAAACATCATGAAAAGTAAAAAAATTATTTAATTTCTCTACTTCGGGAGAAGTTGGTCTTGCATAACCATTTACAGCCCAATGATCATAACGGGAAGCCTCACCTACTATTAATAAATATATGTG
>JBDTXP010000093.1:0-8423 GCA_040006135.1 Ginsengibacter sp.
TATCGTAAATTATATCCGATACCATCCAAAGATCTTACTGCAAATCCATTTCTAAATCAAAATCCGGGTTATTAATTTTTAAAATTCTTTTTTATGAAAAATATTATTAAACCTTTTCTATTGCTTTTAATTGCTACGGTAGCACTATGGTCGTGTAAAAAAGATGAAAAGAAAGTTTTTTTTGAAGGTGGTACAACGCCGGTACTTTCAGAAACCTCGAATGCACCGAGTTCTATGGTATTTCTTCTTGCACTTAAGGATGTACCAGTCTTTAATTTTAAATGGACAAATCCTAATTACAAAATGAACACTGGTGTAAGTTCACAGGATGTTACATACACCATTCAAATAGACACACTTGGTTCCAATTTTTCTAATCCAAAAATGGGGGAGTTTTCTTATTCCAGCGTTAATTCCGCTACACTGACTGTAAATGACATTAATGACATATTGGTAAATAATTCCAAAATGAAATTAAAAGCTTTAAAGCCACATAATCTTCAAATAAGGCTAAAGACAACTATTGGTAGTGCTGTTCCTTTATATTCAAATGTGCTTAATTATACCATTACTCCGTATGTAGATCCTAATATTCCCACATTATACATTACAGGATCTGGTACGCCGGATAATTGGACAAACACACCAACGGACGCTCAAAAATTTAACTATGTCTCCGATCTAAAATTTGAACTAATTATGCATTTTACTCCTGGCGGCCAGTATAAATTTCTTACTAAATTTGGCCAATGGCAACCACAATATGGTGGAGCTCCTGCTATGGGGGGAGTTTTAGCTGTTAGATTGACTTCTACTTCAGGTACTGACCCTGATGCGATTAATACTCCTGCGGTAGAAGGAGATTATAAGATCACAGTGGATCTGGATACCAAAATGTTTACAATCGTTAAGATTTAAAAATCTATAAAATCCTGGTTTTAAAAATACAAATATGAAAAAAATATTAAATTTTTTAGCGGTTTTCACGGTACTTGGGGTACTGATTTTTTCTTGTCAAAAGAAAGTCGGTGACTTACCATTTTATAGTACCGGAGCTCCAATAGAACTAAAAGCATCAAGCGCTACAATAGCAGCTGCGCCACAGGACTCTAACAGCACGGTGCTTACTATTAATTGGACTGATCCAAAATATCCGCAGAAAAATCCCAATGGTATAAAATATATTATTCAAATAGATTCTGCAGGGAGACAATTTTCTAAAGCACATACAATCACTGTAAATGACACAATGCAATATGCATTTACTGCAAAATATCTTAATAGTGTTTTATTGGATTATGGTTTTAAGTTTAATACTCCATATAGTGTAGATGTACGGGTTATTTCTTCTTATGAGAATAATAATGACCAACAATATTCTAACATTGTTACTATTAAGATGACACCTTACAAAGTTCCACCAAAAATACAATTGCCACCAACTGACCAATTGTATCTTGTAGGTGATGCTACTATAGGTGGCTGGAATAACCCTGTACCTGTGCCTACACAGGTTTTCTCAAGAATTGATGAAACTACTTATGCGGGCATTTTTAATTTGAAGCAAGGTGGAGAGTATTTGATATTACCGGTAAATGGTGATTGGAGTCAGAAATATGCAATACCTAATAAAAGCTTACCAGGAATTGATGTAGGTGGTACATTTGGCTTCGGTTTAAATGACAACTGGAAATCACCGGCAGCATCAGGTTGGTATAAGATCACACTCGACTTCCAAACGGGTAAATACACGGTGACATCATGGACAGGCACGCTACCTGATAATTTATTTATGGTTGGTGATGCTACACCGGGAGGATGGAATAATCCGGTTCCGGTTCCTTCTCAACAATTAACAAGGCTTAATTCTTCTGAGTTTCAGATTACGCTTAGCCTTAATGCGGGCAAAGAATATTTATTGTTACCCGTTAATGGCGATTGGAGTCACAAATATGCTGTAGCTGATAATACAATCGTTGGTCTGGCAAATGGTGGTGAATTTGGATATGATTTTGGTAAAAATTTTCCTGCCCCTACCGTGGCAGGAAATTACAAGATCAATGTAAATTTTGCCAAAGGAACACAAGGAATGTTTACAGTTACAAAATTATAATTTTAAATTTTTTACAAAAAAAAAGGCCTCCGTAAGGAGGCTTTTTTTATAAGGTTGAGTCAAAAATATAAAAGAGGAAGCTGAACATATAAATTCTAAAATTAAATATTCTGAATATTGGAAAGCGAAGATTGAAAGCTAAAAAGTTTGCACTTACATTTACAAAAAAAAAGAATGCCTGATATTGTAAATTTTTCCCGTTCGGAATTATTCACGACTACATTTACATTATTTGCAGTTATTGATATTTTAGGTTCTATCCCAATTTTGATTTCTCTTAAGGATAAAATGGGGGGGCAAATAAAAACTATGTTGGCAACAGTTGCGTCCGGTGCATTTATGATTTTATTCTTATTTGTTGGTCAGCCATTCCTGAGTATTCTTGGCCTTGATGTTCATTCATTTGCTGTGGCAGGTAGCATTGTAATTTTTATAATAGGTTTAGAGATGATATTGGGTGTTGAATTTTTTAAACCCGAAAGTGACCCAAGAAGTGGTAGCGTAGTTCCAATAGCATTCCCGTTGATTGCCGGATCAGGAACACTTACCACCGTAATGTCCTTAAAAGCGAACTTTCATGACGTCAATATTCTAATCGGAATATTAATTAATTGTGTTGTGATTTTTGTTGTTTTGAAATCTCTTAAATGGATTGAAAAAGCACTCGGTCCAAACGGCCTGATAGTAGTAAGAAAATTTTTTGGCGTTATACTTCTTGCTATTGCTGTGAAAATATTTGGTTCTAATATTGGCCAGTTTACTTCCTGAAAATAATTATTGTATTACCCCACAACCAATCCTGGAACCTGCGTTGCCAGCTGGCTGTGATACATAGTCATCCATCCCTGAATGAATTATTACAGATCTGCCTATAATATTATTATTTGCTGATCCTCCAATTGTCCAAAGGCTTGTTACTAATTCCATTGTTCCATGTCCTTTTGCATCCAGTGCTACATTACCAATATCGCCTAAGTGAAAGTTAGCAGAACCCCACTTTCCATGCTGTTGGTTTGTTGGATTCCAATGACCATGAGCATCTTTTCCCATGTTACCGCAATCTCCCATTTCATGTAGATGTACAGCTACGCTACTATTCGCTTTGGAGGGAATGTAAAGGTTTAATACCATTTTTACTTTTCCGTATGCCTGCACAAATGTTGCAGTTCCACTTACTGACGTATCTTTTATCGTTCCCGATATTATTGCGGATGCCTTCTTGGCTGTTTTTACTTTGTTAGTAGAACTACAAGACACAAATAATGTTATGCTTGCTATAAACAAAAATAGAACGGGGAATACTTGATACTTTTTCATCGAAATAGATTTAATGATTTATCTGGTGAATTTCCTTATTTTTTTTTAAATAGCACTGCTGAAGTTTCAAATATCGCAACCAGATTATTTACGAGGCACACTAGACCTTAGCATCCACGCCATTTTTTCATGTTCCTTCATTATTCCTGTGATAAAATCTGCGCTTCCGGCATCATTATACTTCTCATCGAAATCATCGATAAGAGATCTTGTTTTTCTTATAATCGCATCATGATCTGAAGCCAATTCTGCAATACTTTCTTCCGTCACAACTGAGTCGGAAGCATGTTCTTTTAATGAAGCGCTTTTTAAAAACTCTGCCATGCTGCCTGCAGCAAAATGTCCGACTTTTCTTACTCTTTCCGCCACCCCATCGATAATAATTTGCAATTGATTGTATTGATCTTCAAGGAAAATGTGGAGAGCATGGAAATCACGGCCTTCTATATTCCAATGAAATTTAAGGGTTTTGGTGTATAAAATAAATTCATCAGCCAAAACCTGGTTAAGTGCCTGGGCTACTTTTTTGCTGTTGTCCTCACTTATTCCAGTATTTATATTGTCTGTCGAACTTTGTTTTTTAGTTTTTTGTGCCATTATATTTAATTTTTTAACTGCCTTCAATCCAATTGGGTGCCAGATAAATACAATATTTTTTATCTATCTGCCGTTTTCCACTCATAATTCAAAGAAAATGGTAAAAACACAGGCAATTATTTCTAAGAAAATACGGGTCTTTCTTGTAAACTTTAAGACTAAAATGGTGCAGCACCCTCAATATTATGATTGTAAATTTTATCTAAAAAACAGGGATCGTAAGAATCATCAGCACATTTAAAAGCAGCGTTATGCACAATATGTGGAAAATACGGGTAAAATAAAGGGGCAAATTTGCGATTGTGAGACTAATTATTATTTTTTTACTTTAAGAATTGAATTATCACCCAAAATCAGATATATGAAAAGTCAAGTTTACCAAAAGAAAACGCTTATTTCCCTGATGATCAACGGCTTTATTAAAAATTTTGTAGCCTTGTTTGAAAATAACAATAAAAGAGATTTTCAGCGGCTAAAAGATTTTATTACCTCTTAAGATTAGCCTAAGTAAATAGGTACTCAACATCCGCTTTAGTGAGACCTTTTACAAAAGATTGGTCATCAGCTATTAGCTCTTTAGCAAGGATACGTTTGCGGTCTTGCAATTGCATGATTTTATCCTCGATCGTATCCTTGCATATCATTCTATAAGCAAATATATTTTTAGTCTGGCCAATACGGTGTGTACGATCGATAGCCTGCTGCTCCACTGCAGGATTCCACCATGGATCAACGATATATACATAATCTGCAGCCGTTAGGTTAAGGCCCACTCCTCCCGCTTTTAAAGAAATTAGAAACACCCTGCAATTCTCGTTGTTCTGAAAATTCTTAATTGCCTTTTCCCTGTCCGCCGGGATTGTGCTTCCATCAAAATATTCAAAATCAATATTATTTTCTTTAAGCCTTCCTTTTATAAGTGCAAGCATACCGAGGAACTGAGAAAAAACAAGGGCTTTATGTTCACCAATATTTTCTGTGATTTCTCTTACAAGTTCTTCTAACTTAATTGACTCATTGGGATATTTTTCATCTTCATTTAATATGGCCGGACTATCGCAGATCTGCCTTAGTTTCATAAGGCCCTGTAAAATAGTTAGCTGCGACTTTCCCACTCCCTGGTCATCTATAAGTCCAAGAATTTTACTCCTATAAGCATGTCGGAAAGATTCATAAATGCTACGCTGCTTTTCTTCCATCTCGCAGAAAAGAATAGTTTCTGTTTTTTCCGGAAGATCTTTAGCCACCTGTTCTTTGGTGCGGCGCAAAATAAAAGGAAATAATAATTTTCTCAGGTGATCCTTTTGCTCCTGCTCACCCAATTTATCTATCGGAACAGAAAATTCATTTCTAAAAAATTCAACAGATCCCAATAGACCCGGATTTAAAAAATTCATTTGCGCATAAATATCAAAAGTATTGTTTTGCAAGGGCGTACCACTCATACAAACACGATTTTTTGCATTCAGTAAACCAGCGGCGCGCGTTACTTTTGAAAATGGATTTTTTATAGCCTGTGATTCATCAAGTATTACATAATCAAAGTTGATTTTCATGAGCATCTGGATATCGCTTCTTAGTGTGCCATACGTTGTTATGGTGACATTTTTTTCCTGCAGTTGAGATGGTACCCTGGTTCTTGCATTCCCATGATGTATAGAAAAAGTAAGTGATGGAGTAAATTTTTTGATCTCATTTTCCCAATTATAAATAAGAGTAGTAGGGCATACCACCAGCGCGGTCAAAGCCTTTGTTTCTTGCTTTACATAATTAAGCATACTCAATGCCTGCACGGTTTTACCTAATCCCATATCATCAGCAAGTATGCCGCCCCAGCCGACCTCGTTAAGATAATGAAGCCATTGAAAACCAGAAACCTGGTAAGGTCTTAGGGTGCCTTCAAGACCAGCAGGTACAGCAGTCTCAGGAATAGATTTAAAATTTCTGAGCTTTTCAAATTTTTCATCCAGATCAAAGGATACTTCCTCTTCATCTCGGTTTTCGTACAATTCATCTATTACACTTAAATGAAACTTTGACAAACGCAGGCGGTTATTTTTCCCCTCACCTACCTTGAAAAGCAAAGCATATCGCTTGATCCATTCGTCAGGCAGGATACCCAAAGAACCATCATCGAGTTGAACAAAACTTTGCCTGGCTGCAAGGGCTTTCTGAATTTCCTTTATACCTATTTTTTGATTATCAAAAACCAGTTCTACATTGGCATCAAACCAATCCACATTATTACTAACATGAATTTTTGTAGTAGGTCTCGCTGTATTAAAACGAAAATTCTTAAGTGCTTCAAAACCAAAAACAGGCACTTTCATTTCTTTCATTGCGTCAACGAAAAGAAAAAACCAATTATTTTTTAAAACATCGGGCCCCTTCAAAGCAAGTTGATCACCCTGGTGAATAAATTGAGAATGAAGGCTCTCTAATTTCTTCAAAAATTCATTTTCGGCAATTTTATTTCTTTTTACCAATAACACCTTATCTGTATCAGGAACTATCAGTGTTTCTTTATCATGATTTTTTACACTAAAGCCTTTGTAGGAAAACGTTGGCTGAAAAACAAGATAATCGCCTTTTTCAACAAGCATTAAACTTACATCCGGCTCACCCTCCTTTACTTCTTTAATGAGCGATTTATCAAAGTTTATTTTGTAATCTTTAGTAAGCGGCATTACCACCTCGTGCAAAAAAACAGGCCAGTTATTAGCGGGTATTTGAAGCGAGTTTCGAAATTTTGCAGCAACAAGGCTTTGCTCTGCAAATTCCCATAGGTACAAAATATTTTCATGCAGGAACAACAAATCACTATCCTGGCCATTTTTATTTAGAAAGATCTTCTGGCTATTGATATGAGTAAAACTGGAAAATTGCATTTGATCATCATAGCTATTTATTTCAAATTCTAACGGAGGGTGATCATTGGAGGTAAGTATTTTGGAGAGACTGGTAGTAGTAAATTTTTTACCTCTAAATAATGCGAATACAGCACCGTCTTCTGTTTCAGCGAAAATCCTTTTTAATCGCGGGTATAGAAACTCCGCTATAAGCAATTTGGTTTCTTCAGGATATTTTTCATTTTCAGTATGAATAATATTTTCCCAGAAACCGCTAAATGGAGAATTCCTGTTCAGGTATTTATTGATCTCACTTTGTTGTACTTTTCTTACCTGCTGTAGTAATGATTTATTTTTTTCACTCAGGCCATCCTGGTTTATATATTTTGTCAGATCAGCTTTCTCAATTTTATCAATGAATTTTCCCTCTTCATTTATCGCTCCCAAAATAAGGTCTATAGTAAAAAACGGATAGCTGGTTTCATTGAAATTGAAAACAATTCCAAAAGATGATTTTACCCTTGAAAAAGAAGGTGCAGAAGGCTGTTCATCTAATTCTGCAGTAATAGTATTATTCGATATTGGCGAAGACTCTGCAGAAATCTTTTTTATTGACGTATCAATTATTTTTAGGTAAGGTTTGTTCTCCTTATAAATAAATTCAAATTTATTAGTGAGATCATCTTCAAGAGTATATCCGTAAGACTGAAGTAATTTATTTTTCTCTTTATCCCAATTCCTAAGGCTATCGAAATAATAAGGGCCGTAGTTACTAAGCAACTGTAGAAATAAAACGGTCTTATGAAGGCATAAAGGAAAATTATGTTCATCGCATTGGCAGGAAGTATCGAAAAACCGCTCTTCATTCTTTTTAAGAATAATTTGCAAAGCGGAATTTCCATTTTCTAATTCTGCAGTTACTGTTTCGTTCTCCGCTGAAATAATGCTACACTTTTTTTTCCTTAGTTCTTCCTCGGCCTGCGAATAGTTATCCATTCCGGCAAAATGGCGGATCATTTTCAGGTCAATAAATTTCATCCTGATTTCTGTGTATTGCTGATTGTAAATGACAGGATCGTTTTTGGTAAATAAATTCTTATTCACCATGTCCTGCATTTGCATAAGTGCTGCCGCACCATGCCTGCAAATTTCACCCAGGTTATATGCACAAGTACAGCGTACTGTCATATTCCTCACATCGTCATAGTGTTGAAGTGTGACTTTATAATACGTATTATAATTATCATCCCGCACCCTGAAAACAACCTGGTTCTCCAGGTCATTGTTGGATACCAACTGCACATTTCCGGAAGAGTACATTTTTTTGCCACGCCTGATCACTTCATCAGTTGCAGAAGTATAAATGTATTTAATAAAAAAAGGTAGTGCCAATGAAAATATTTAAAAATACAAGGCCTTTAGGTTGCAGGCATTAAAAAAAACGCAGCAAAAATAAAGAAATAAAAAAGGAGTACCATATCATTTAAAAGGATATTGCTTTTTAGCAGGTTTTTTGTGAAAATTTTATCCGGTTACTAATCTCCCAT
>JBDTXP010000094.1:0-8400 GCA_040006135.1 Ginsengibacter sp.
CTTGAATCGAGGTATGCAGGTTTCAGTTTAAAGGAAACAACAACATCAGTATAGCAAAGCCATACAGCCAAAAAAATACCTAATGAGGCAATCAATAAATTAATTCCTGACCGCTGATAAATCAGGTTTATTTTTTCGAAATCTTTTTCTTTCCAGGCCCTTGAAAGTACCGGGATAGAAGCCGCAATAGCACCACGCTGAGGCGCCTGCACCAATCCGGATACTACACTGCCGAGCGCGAATATACCCGCTTCAGTTGTTCCCAATAAAGACATGATCACGATCGTATCAATAAATTGTGCGATCATATAAATAGTGCCGCCAAAATAAATAAGGGTTGCCATTGCAACCATTTTTTTGTAGAATTTTTTTGTTACGCGGCTAATGGTAAAAGTAATATTGAGCGCCTTTTTTTTAATCAGGAAGCCCAACAATACCACTGCAGTAATACCATACGTGAATGCATAAATTTTTATGAAAACGTCGAAACTATGAATCAGTTGAAAACTGAGTAGAAAAATTAGGACCATTGTGAGCACACGAAATAATACTTCGCGTAAAAATGTAGTTGCAATAGACTGCCGGATATTCCAGGCAAAAACCTCGAGCAAAGAAAATATCATTATGGAAAAACCGAAAGGAAAAATCCAGGAATAGTATTGAAGAAATAAAGGCGAGTTGCCACCAAATTTTCTGATTACTAACCCCTTAAAAACAATACCGGCTACAATCACAAGTGCAAAACCAATCAGCGATATGAGGAATGTCCATGTAAAAAGATCATTCTTTTTGCGGGACAAATTATCCTGGAAATAAGGGAAAAATTTATAAACAACTGAAACCATACCGAGATTAGCGAAGGCAAACATGAGGTTACCCACTGCAATAAAAATACCTGTGATAGCATATTCCGAAGGAGAAAATGGCGAACCTTGTCTTGTAAAAAGATAGGTATTAACAAACCCAATTACAAAACCGCCATAGACAAAAAGTGTAGAAACGATGCTTTGACGGCGAACCTGTGACATTAAATAAATTGAGTTTGCAAATTAGTGTTTTGTAGGGACAGGTCGCCACCTGTCCTTTATTTTAAGTTATTACCTTTCCTGATTGCCTGGATAGGTCACGACCTGTCTCTACATCTTTTTTGTACCTATATAAAAATTTCTATCCACTTTAATTTCCCTGATGCACTTCGGTGCTTTTTGAAACAAAGGTGTCGGGTATATAAAAACTAATTTTCCCTTATCATTATACACTTTTAAGGGCATGGCGAAATGATCAACACAATTACTCCATCTGAAATATAATTGCCCATCCACATTTTTATATTCCAAAACAGGAATTTGAATTGTGCGCAAATATTGATCAAAAACTTTTGAAAAATTGATCCCTGATTTTTTATTTACATAATCTTCAATTTGTTTGCCGGTAACAATTTGATGATAAAAGTCCTTATTCAATCCACGAAGTATATTTCTGAATTTATTATCATCGTTTATAATTTGCCTTATCATGTGGATCATATTACCACCTTTATAGTACATATCACCACTGCCTTCATTATTCACTCCGTAATTTCCAATTATTGGCTTGTCATTCTTTATATTTTTTCTGACACCTACAATGTAATCAGTGCCTGCTTCCTTTCCATAATAATATTCAGTAAAAAGAGTTTCACTGTAATTGGTGAATCCTTCATGCACCCACATGTCGGCAATATCCTTTGTAGTTATATTGTTCCCAAACCACTCATGCCCGCTTTCATGAACAATAATGAAATCCCATTTTAATCCCCAACCACTATGGGAAAGATCACGTCCGGCATAACCATTTGTATAACCATTGCCATAGCCTATGGCACTTTGATGTTCCATACCTAAATAAGGCGCATCAACAAGCTTATAACCATCTTCATAAAAAGGGTAAGGACCAAACCAATACTCAAATGCTTTCATCATACGTGGCGCATCTTTGAATTGGATTTTTGCTTTTGCCAGGTTAGAATCTAATACCCAATAATCCATCGTAAGATTTCCCTTTTCACCTTTATAAATTTCTCCAAAGTGAACATATTTTCCAATGTAAGGAGAAATATCATAATTATTAATTGGGTTTACAACTGCCCAGGTGGTAGTGGTGGTGCCATCAGTATTTACTGTTTTATTGCGTAATCTTCCATTACTCACTGTAATTAAATCAGATGGTGCAGTAAAAGTCATTGAAGCACCGTTATCCGGCTCATCGCCCTGGTAATCTTTGCACGGATACCAAACACTTGCACCTAGTCCCTGGCAAGCCACAGCAATCCATTCACGTCCCCATTTGTCTTTTTTCCAAACTACACCTCCGTCCCATGGCGGCTTCACAGCTATATGTGGCCTGCCATGATAGTACGCTTTTAGAACAGTTCCATATTTTAGGTAAGGAGATTTTAAAAACCAGGAGTTGCCATCCTGTATTATGGTATCAACTTTTATCCACCCTTGATTGTGTTTGTTTTTTGAAAAAGTTATTATTGAAGAAGACCACCTGATCATTACACTATCTAATATTAATGGATCCTGCAGGTCAATCTGCATCACATGATTCTTACTTAAAACCTTATAAGTAATCTCGTTATAACCAGAAATGGTACTATCGTTAGGAAAAAAATTAACGTGCAAATCATATTTAATCACATTCCACCATGCCCGCGCGGGACCATTGCTGCCCCGAAGTGTATCCGCATGAGTAAAAGGCTGCGCAAATGAGGCGTATGAAATAAAAAATAAAAAATACAAAAGGGGAAATATCTTTTTCATTTGGTAAATTTATTTTTTTCTAGAAAACAATGAAGTTAAAAAAACAATTTTCCTTAAAAAGAATTTCTTTGTTCACGTGGTCCATTTTAATGATGAGTTGCATGTTTTTTATTTTGCTGAATGGTTGCCACCGTGCCTCTGAAGTAAAAAATATATTCAGGTACAATGAGCAATCAGGAATTGCGACACTGGATCCGGCATTTGCGAAAAATCAATCCATCATGTGGGCGATCCATCAAATTTATAATACGCTTGTACAAACGGATGATCAGCTTAATATCGTTCCATCACTTGCTACATCATGGGATGTTTCACCCGATAATCTTGTCTTTACTTTTCATCTGCGCTCGGATGTTTATTTCCAGGATAATTCCTGTTTTACTAACGGTAAGGGCCGTAAGATGACGGCTTCAGATGTTGTTTATTCCTTTTCAAGGATTATGGATCCCGCCACCGCAAGCAGTGGCGCATGGATATTTAATGGACGGGTAGATTCTATAAAACCCTTTACTGCTCTCAATGATTCAACTTTTCAATTGAAACTGCAAAGGCCTTTTCATCCTATCCTTGGGGTAGTAAGTATGCAATATTGTTCCATCGTGCCACATGAAGCTGTTGAAAAATATGGGAAAGACTTTCGTCGAAGCCCCTGTGGAACAGGGCCTTTTCAGTTTGTAGCATGGGAGGAAGGGCAAGCGCTTATTCTTAAAAAAAATACGCACTATTTTGAAATTGATTCCACAGGTGAAAGACTCCCCTATCTTAACGGAATCAAAATTTCTTTCCTTGATAATAAAGCCACCGAGTTTTTGGAGTTTCAACAAAAACGCTTGGACTTTATCAATGACATTGATCCGTCGTTTAAAGATGAGATCATTACGAAAAATGGCGAATTAAGAAGTCAGTGGAAAGATAAAATTGTGCTGATGAAGCATTCCTACCTAACAACAGAATACCTGGGTATATTACAGGATACTTCTCTCCCAGTGGTAAAAAATTCCCCTCTAAAAGATGTTCGCATAAGACAGGCGATCAACTATGGCTTTGACAAAAGAAAAATGATGAAATATTTGAGAAATTCTATTGGAACACCGGCAGAGAGCGGTTTTGTCCCATCAGGATTTCCTTCTTTTGATTCGTCCAAAGTACAAGGGTATAATTATAATCCTGCGAAAGCGCTGGCATTATTAAAAGAGGCAGGATATCCCAATGGCAAAGGATTAGGTGCAATAAAACTCTTAACTGTTCCTATTTATGGAGACCTCGCCAGCTACATTTCCAATGAACTTAAACAAATTGGAATTTTAATAAATGTGGAGATTATTCAGAAAAGTTTATTGCTTGAGCAAACAGCCAAATCCGAAGCACTTTTTTTTCGTGGGAGCTGGATTGGCGATTATCCGGATGCGGAAAATTTTTTAAGTGTTTTTTATGGAAAGAATCCGGCACCACCAAATTACACCAGGTATTCTAATCTCCTTTTCGACCGACTTTATGAATCTGCTTTATCAGAAAAAGATGATTCCATACGATATGAAATTTATCGCAAAGCAGATCAGTTGATGATAAAAGATGCGCCAATAGTTCCCCTTTGGTATGATATGGTCATCAGGCTTGTGCAACCTTATGTTAAAGGTTTCACTCCTAATAGCCTTAACCTGCTTGAGTTACGGCATACTAAATTGGAAAATTAATCACTGATTACAGTCAACACGACACTCCACATGTAAAAAAATGCATTTTCAAAAATAGCAGACGATGTATCTTTTTATTTTAATTTATGATAAATTATGAAAAATAGTTTGCACAACTCAAACCTATAAACCTTTTATAACGTACATTACAATTTTATATAAACGAAATGATAGCTATCCTAATATTCTTCTTTTGCCACTGGTTTTTTTCTCTATTTTTTCATTCATTTTTCCTTCACCGATTCGCTTCTCATCAAATGTATACATGTACAAAAAATTGGGAAAGAACTTTTTATATCATGACGTGGTTCACACAAGGCACTTCGTTTTTAGTGCCCCGCCCTTATGCAATTCTACATCGCATGCATCACACTTACAGCGATACTGAAAAGGATCCGCATTCACCACATTTCTTTAAAGATATGTATCACATGATGTTGCATACAGCAAAAATATTTCGTGCATTTTTATTAAATAAAAATTTACCGGATCCGCAATTCACCAAAGAGTACATACCTGTCTGGGAAAAGCTAGATAGATTTGGTAATCATGCAATCACCCGGCTTTCTTTCGGCGCGTTGTATGTTTTATTCTATTTTATTTTTGCACCTAATTATTGGTGGTTCTTATTATTACCAATCCACTTTATCATGGGGCCAATACAAGGTGCTATAGTTAATTGGTTTGGCCATAAATTAGGTTATAGTAATTATGACAATGGTGATCATTCTAAAAATACTTCACCTGTAGGCTTGTTACTTCTGGGAGAACTGTTTCAAAATAATCATCACAAAGATAAGTTGGACCCAAACTTTGCACGCAGATGGTTCGAAATGGACTTTACTTTTATGGTTATGAAAGGATTAAACGTGCTTCGCATTATAAGGCTGAAGCCAGTAGCATTAAATAGTCAATAAACTTATTAAGCAAATTTCCCGGAGACATTATTTAATGGTGATCCTGATTCCTACCTGGGGAATAAGCATATCTGTCCTGGATTCTTTTTCCTTGAAAGAAACATTGGCATTATTATCAATATATGGATCCGTTAGATATTTAGTATTCCCACCAAAAAGATAAGCAACTTTTAGCTCAAGTCCCAGGTCATCATATTTATTCAATGGAATATCCAATCCTGCCGCGGGACCAAAAGTGAATGCCCAATGGGCTTTGGTACTTTTGGAATAATTATCATTATAAGAACTGTAATAAGTTTGGCGCTCCACATCTACAGTACTAAAAAAAACATTCCACCCGGCTGACAGATCTAAAAAAGGTTTCAGCCTACCAAAAAATCGCGACTTGTTATTTATCTGCGAAGGTTGAAATCGTGTGAGCAACATAAGCGAAAAAATATTGTTCGTAGCAGACACTTTAAACTCATCATAAAAACCATATATGAATCCTGAAAAATATTGAGTTTGCCTACCCTTCTCCTGCATGCCCAATTCGAGTCCGAATTTTATGGGAACTGTGGTTGATGGCTTATATAAAAAATTTGCCCTGATACCAAAACCTGCATCAGCACTGGCCTTATAATAATCCTGTTGTGGTAAACTTAATTGGGCATAAATAGATGTGGTAAATTTTTGTGCAAAAATTTTACCGGAAAAAAGAATACAAAAAAGGAATATTATCTTACAATGCATTAAACCTGCGTTTTTAATTTATCAGAAAAAAGCTTTTTTACTTTGTCTACTTTTGGCTTTACTACAAAATGGCAATAAGATTGTGCGGGGTTTCGCAAATAATAATCTGAATGATAATTTTCGGCCGGATAGAAAATTGTTACGGGCTCAATTGCTGTTACAATAGGCGAATCAAAAATGCCACTTTCACCTAATTTCGTCTTGTATTCAATGGCCTTTTTCTTTTGATCTTCATTATGGTAAAATATCACACTTCTGTATTGTGGTCCTACATCATTTCCCTGACGATTCATCGTTGTGGGATCGTGGGTTGTGAAGAAAACTTCCAGCAGTTCATCAAAGGAAATAATGGTTCGATCAAATTCAATTTGAAGACATTCCGCGTGCCCGGTCTTTTTGTCGCAGACCTGTTCGTAGGTTGGATTTGGCACATCACCGCCACTATAACCACTTGTTACTTTTAACACGCCATTCAATTGTTGAAATACCGCTTCTGTACACCAAAAGCAACCATTTGCAAAAGTACATGTGTCCACATTTTCATCTTTCATAATTTGCTTTTTTATCTGTACTCAAAGGTAAGTCGTCAAAGATAAATTATACCTTTTGGTAAACTAAGAATGTAAGATTTAATGAGGAATTATGAATTAAGACTGGTGAATACAAAATTTTCACCTTTTAAGTCTATGTTACTATATCTTGAACAATCATTTCTCTAAATCTCAATTCCAATCTGTTTCATTAAAAGTGAAGCATTTAGACTATTACAGATCCCGGTTTTTAATTTGTAATCAAAAAATAATTGCTCATCATTTACCTGAACATCAAAATGATAATTAAGCAAATGAGTTGAATATGCACCCGGATCAGTCGCTAATTCCAGGTCATGTGTTGCTATAATTGCTGCAGCTTTTTTATCCATTAACTGGCGTATTAGTGCTTTTGATCCTGTATGCCTGTCTAAAGAATTGGTTCCTCTTAATATTTCATCCAGAAGAATAAATACATTTTCTCCTGCATTAACGGATTCAATTATCGTCTTAAGTTTTTTTAGCTCAGCATAAAATGTAGAAGTGCTTTCTTCGAGATTGTCGGTGATACGCATGCTACTCATGAGTTTTACATAAGAAACAGAAAAGTTCTTTGCACACACCGGAGAACCTGCAAAAGCAAGCACGATGTTAACACCAATACTTCTTAAATAGGTACTCTTTCCTGCCATGTTAGATCCGGTTATCAGCATGATGTGTTCATCATCAGGAATAGAAATGTCATTATTTATTCTTTTGTTTTCTTTGATAAGCGGATGACCAATTTCTTCTCCTTCTATGGAAAAATAATCCCGGGTAATTGTGGGGAATGACCATTCAGGGTGATTAAAATGTAGAACAGAAAAACTTCCCAATGCTTCAAACTGTGCCAAAGTATTTATCCAACCGCCAATGCTATCCTCATTTTCAAACTTCCATTTTTCCAAATCAAGTGCTTGCTGAAGATTCCACAATAGCAACAAATTTAAAGGTGCTGATAGAACGAGATTATATCGGAGATCCAGCCGGTCTAATATTTTTTTAAGCGTATTTATGCTGCTGCCGGCACCCCTGGAATTTTTTCGCACCGAATCACTTAAAGCAGATAATAATTTACTTTTAAATTCCCTGCTCTCAATTTTAATAATATTTCTTTCAAGTGTTTCAAATTCGCCGGCCACATTAGATAATTGCTCGTGAAGTGGAGCAACATATTTATTAATTTGATAAGCGAGTATGGCAAAAAATAGTAACCCCAATAACAATGCTGTTATACTCACGAAATCAAAAATAAATCCGACAACAATTAAAATTATAATTAAGGGCAACAAATATCTTAACCAACTCCATGCTTTAAACTTCGAAAAAGTTGGGGGCTGCTTCAACCAATGTTCCAACCTTGCAACGGTTGCTAATTTAATTGGACTTTTTCTGCCATTGGCATGCATATCCTGCAACCAGTTAATATCAGATGATAATTCCTTTATCGCGCCTTGCCTGTCAATAATATTTTCAAAAGGTGCTGCATGCATTAAATCGTTTGCCAGCAATACTTCCGCTGGTTCCGAAGTTGTTCTGTTTACATATTGAAATAATGATGCCCGGCCGAAAATATCCAGGTCATTTACATAAGGATGCTCTTTATCAGAATAGGCAGCTCCATCGGGGCGGTCATAAAAATTTCCTGCAATGTTTTGAATTTCCTCTTCATTGATTGCAATAA
>JBDTXP010000095.1:0-8301 GCA_040006135.1 Ginsengibacter sp.
CGGGTAATACAAATTCAACAGCTCCAATATATTCTTCCGAAGATTTATCCAGTGACTTATATCCCTTATAAAAATCTTTCAACAAAATCTTTCTTTCTTCAACACCATTGATTAAAACAAGTTTTGCATCCAATGCCAGGAAAAAAATAGTAAGGTCTCCAATTGGCGATGCGTTTACAAAATTTCCGCCAACTGTGGCCATATTACGAATAGGAGTAGAAGAAATAAGCTTGATAAATTCAGTAATTCCGGCAAAATGTTTCTTAAAAATGGACGACTCAAGCAATGCTGTAACTGTTACTGAACCACCAATAGTACAAATTCCATTATCTTCTTTTATAGATTGCATCACATCATCACTACCAACAAAATGACAATCCGCATATTTCATTTCTTCCGGTCTTTGCACATATAGATCAGTTCCTCCACCTGTGAAATAAAATTTCTCTTTTGTTGTGGTTGCTCCGTTTGTAGCTGCTTTCTGATTAATAGCGGTAAGACGCTTAAAAATTGAAGTAAAATATTCAGGCAATATTTTCTCATTAATCAAAAAATCAATTCTATTTTGATCTTTTAAATTATTCATAGTATCCGCTATACGATCGACTGCTCGCTCAATGGATTTATAGCCAGTACATCGGCAAATATTTCCGTCTATAGAAGCCAGCGCATTATCATGACTAAAATCATTTGCCTGCAGGCAAAATCCTGTAAGGGACATGATAAATCCCGGAGTACAAAATCCACATTGTGTCGCACCTGCATCACTCATGCATTCCTGAACTTTAGTAAGTTTATCAAGATTAATTCCCTCGATCGTTACAACATGCTTATTTGCAATATTACCAAGCGGCACAAGGCAGGAAGTCATCGAACGATAAACGATTTTATCTCCCGATAAAGAACCGACTAACACGGTGCATGCTCCACAATCTCCTTCGCGGCATCCAATCTTTGTTCCGGTTAATTTTTTGTCATACCTGATGAAATCCAGCAATAAACTACCTGGCGTTAAGGATGTAACAATTTCCCTATTGTTTAATATAAATTCTATCAAGGTTATTTTTATTCAGATAAAGTTACAATATTTGACGAATGATTAGTGAAGAAAATAGCCCTGCACAACTGAGTTTGTACTATCGCATTATAGCGTTATGGGTAATTGTAGAAGGAATAGCCGGTGGAATCATGCATGGTTTGCGTGTGCCCTTCTCCGGGATGCTCGTGAGTGGTGGAGCAGTAATATGCATTAGCTTGATAGGATATTATTTTCCTGAAAAAAATGCAATAATCAAAGCGATGCTGGTTGTTGTCTTTTTTAAATTGATGATCGCACCTCATAGTCCTATTACGGCTTACTTCGCGATATTTTTCCAGGCGACCATTGGCCAGTTTCTATTTTATTTCCTAAAGTCTTATGAACTTTCCTGTTTAATTCTTGCGGTTGTCGCACTCATCGAATCTTCCATTCAGCGCGTGATAGTGCTGGTTATCATTTATGGAAACGGTTTTCTAAAGGCATTTAATTCATTTGTACATAATTTATTGAAAACAGAAAGTGTCAGTAATTATGCGCTCTGGCTCATTCTCCTATATTTTACAATACATGCTGTAGCAGGTGTGGTAGTTGGTTTTCTTGCTATTCGTATGATACGGCTTATTCGGTCTTCACCGGAAGAAAGAAAGAAATATGTTTTGCCAATCGAATATTTTGATTCAGAAAATCTTGAAAGGCCTAAAAAATCCGGCCTTGGGTCCTTTAAAGTTTTGTTATTCGTCATCTGGATTATTTTATTATTACTTTATTTCCAATCAATTTTTAAAATTGGCAACCCCATTCTTCCATCCGGTAGCTTAGCGCATATTATCATTCGATCTACCCTGATAATTCTAAGTTGGTTTTTTATTGTTGCGCCGTTAATAAAAATATGGTTAAAGAATAAAATGGAACAAGAAAAAGGAAGATTATCTACTGAAATAGAAAGAGTGATGCAGCTACTTCCTTCAACAGAGAAAGTAGTGAGAGGTAGTTGGAAGTATTCTGAAAAAGAAAAAGGTTTTGCCCGGTTAAAATTATTCTGGAAGGTGCTCCTGATCAATCAACTGGCAAAATAATAAGGTTAAGATTATTTTATTTCTGCTCCCTGGTCTATCCAGCATCTCAGCAAATCCCGCTCCTCCTGCGTCATATTTGTTTTATTGCCCAATGGCATTGATTGAGTAAGCACCGCCCTTTGCATAATTTTATCTTTGTACTTCTGAATCTCTGCCCCGGTATCATACATCACACCATTAGGGGCTACACTAAAATCTTTATCTGTAGGATGCGAGGAGTGGCAGGCAATACACCTGGCCTGGATAATCGTGTTTACTTCCGCAAAAGTGATTTTTTTATCACAGGCATTTGTATTCTTTTTCGGTGAGGTCATAAAGGCAACTCCCAATATGATGATAACTGATGCAGGTAATATCCAGACACTCAATTGTTTTTTCTCTTGCAGATTTAAATAATGTTTTACACCAGCCAATCCTACTGATATCAACAGCAAAACAACCCATGCATATTGGTTTCCAAAAGTAGACGGAAAGTGATTGCTGATCATTACAAACAATACAGGCAGCGTAAAATAATTATTGTGCAATGATCTCAGTCCCGCATTCTTACCCATCCCTGGGTCAACTGCACTTCCTTCCTTTGCGGCTTTTACCATCGCTTTTTGCGAAGGAATTATCACAAAAAAAACATTCGCTGCCATAATTGTTCCCAGCATAGCACCAAAATGCATGAAGGCAGCGCGCCCGCTAAATATATGAGCGTAGAAAAAAGCAAAAGCAGCCGCGATTATAAATCCAATGATTGAAAATAAAACAGGTTTCTTAATCAGTGGGGATTTGCATAAAAGATCATAAATTATCCAGCCAACTATAAAAGAGCCAATGCCAATAGATACAGCAATAAATGGACTAATGTCTGCAACGTTTTTATCTATTAAAAAAGTAGTAGCATTAAAATAGTAAACAATAAATAGCAGGCAAAATCCTGAGAGCCAGGTAAAATAAGCCTCATATTTAAACCAATGTAGTTCCTTGGGAATCTCCTTTGGTGCTGTCTTATACTTTTCAAGATAATAAAAACCACCGCCATGAATTGCCCACAAATTGCCCGCTAATTCATCTCTCACATTTTTTGTACGGTTGAGTGCATTTTCCAGAAAGACGAAATAAAAAGAGGCGCCGATCCACGCTATACCAAAAGTGATGTGCATTAGTCGGACTATTAAATTTAGCCACTCCATCATATGAGGCTCATAAGGGGTACCTTTAACAGCAATATAAAGTATAACCAATAAACCAATTATAGAGCATACAAGTGCTGTGTAAATAAACGCCTGGGATGTTCCGCTTATAGCAATTTTATGTTCATCTTCATCCGGTATAAGCTCTCCAATATTTTTAAACCGATACGTCATTACTGTAACAAATACCAGGATGATAAGAAGCAGTAAGAATAAAATAAAATTGAGCATTTACAGAGTCTTAGCACATATGACGTAAACTTTACTTGTTAGCGGCATTTATGTTTTCTTTGCCAAATTATCATTGTTTTCTAATTTTATCAAATAGTTTTTAATAAATAATATGCATGACCTTGCCATTTACAGCCGGAGAGTAATCTTGCCGGATGAAATAATTGAAGGAACTGTGTTTATTGAAAATGGAAAGATCAGTGAAGTAAGACAAGGGAGAAATACAGAAGCAATAGGAAACCTTATAGATGCCGGAGATGATGTTATGATGCCCGGTATTATAGACCCTCACGTCCATATAAATGAACCTGGTCGTACACAATGGGAAGGTTTTGAAACCGGAACGCTCGCTGCGCTACACGGCGGTATTACATGTATTACAGATATGCCATTAAATTCAAGTCCGGTCACAACAACAGTAAAAGCGCTTCTTGAAAAAATAAAAAGCAGCGAAAATAAATTACACACGAAATGTTTTTTTTGGGGCGGAATAGTTCCGGGAAATGAAAAGGAAATCGAACCGTTAATTAAAAATGGAGTTCGTGGATTTAAGGCGTTTCTTACGCACTCAGGCATCGATGATTTTCCTAATGTAACAGAGGATGACCTAAAAAAAGTAATGCCCATAATTGCAAAATATGATCTTCCATTGCTCGTTCATTGTGAGCTACAAAGTGAATTTGGATTTCGTTCCGGAGATCCCCGCTCTTATAATAATTATTTGAACTCAAGGCCGGATAAGTGGGAAACAGATGCGGTAAAGCTGATGATAAAACTGTGTAAGGAGTTTAACTGTCATGTACATATTGTTCACCTTTCTTCATCTCAATCCTTATCATTAGTAGCAGAAGCAAAAGCAAAAAATTTACCAGTAACCTGTGAAACTGCCCCACATTATCTATATTTTAATGCGGAAGATATAAGCGACGGTAACACTTTATATAAGTGCGCTCCACCAATTCGTAAAAAGGCAAATAATGAATTATTATGGGCTGCATTAAAAAGTGGCCTTATTAATTTTATTGCGACGGATCATTCACCATCCCTACCTTCCATGAAAAACCTGGATACCGGAAATTTTATGACAGCCTGGGGTGGTATTGCTTCTCTGCAATTTTCATTACCCATTGTATGGACAGCGGCCCAAAAGCATAATGCCACTTTAAACGATATTTGCCGATGGCTTTGCGAAGAACCGGCGAAATTGCTGAAGTTGGAAAATAAAAATGGAAAGATAAAGACCGGCTATGATGCTGACCTTGTAATTTGGAATCCGGAAAAGCAATTTACGGTAACGGAAAATATTATTAAGCACAAGCATAAAGAAACACCTTACCTTAATAAAACATTAAAAGGAACAGTGGAACAGGTTTATATCGGAGGAGAAAGAAAATTTTAAATTTTTTTTAAATAAAAATATGGATTCAGTTTATTTATCACGGGCAAATATTATAAAAGATCAAATCGAAGAGCTTAGTCAGTTTTCTGATGAAACCCGTCACATTTCAAGGCTTTTTGGGACTGCTGCATCAAGAAAGTGTGCGCAAAAAATAAAAGAGTTAATGGAAAATGCAGGTCTGCTAACTGAAATTGATTTATTAGGTTCTGTGCATGGGAGAATTGAAAGTAAAACTAAAAACGCCAAAACTTTTGTAATTGCCTCGCACTATGACACAGTAATTGATGCAGGGAAATGGGACGGATCTTTGGGAATCGTGTGTGGCATTGACGTTGCTGCGAACCTGATCAATCAAAACTATGATCTGCCATTTAACCTGGAAGTCATAGCTTTTAGTGAGGAAGAAGGTATTCGCTTTGCTGAACCTTATCTTGCAAGTAAGTATGCAACCGGAAAAGGAGAAGACCGAATGCTTGATCTGTTAGATGATTCCGGTGCAACTCTAAAGGAAATTCTTTCACAAATAAGTGAAGGACAAGAAATAAAAATTGAAACAGAGCAATTGAAGAATTGGATCGGATATTTGGAAATCCACATTGAACAAGGGCCTGTACTTTATGAAAAAAATATTCCTGTTTCCAGCGTAATTGGAATTGCTGGTCAAAAACGAATCACTATCCAATTTACTGGAGTATCGGGCCATGCTGGCACCGTACCAATGCAAATGCGTTCAGACGCGCTTTGTGCTGCGTCAGAATTTGTATTGGAAGTTGAAAATTATGCATTACATGAAAAAAGAAATATCATTGGCACCGTAGGAATATTAGATGTAGAAAACAGTGCAATGAATGTGATTCCGGGAAAGGTGTTTTGTTCTCTGGATATTCGTAGCAGCGATTATAATGACCTGAACAAAGCTTATGAAACACTTTCCAAAGCATGTGAAGAGATATGCCGCAAAAGAAATGTATATCCTGAATGGAAATTGATATTGGATGCTCCTCCAATTTTATGCGATTCATTATTGACAGAAATTTTACAGGAATCTTTAAAAGAAAACTCAATTGAGGCCATCAACCTGGTAAGTGGGGCAGGGCATGATGCTGTAGTTGTATCAAAGGTAGCTCCGGTGAGCATGTTATTTGTAAAATGTTATAAAGGAATCAGTCACAACCCACTGGAAAATGTAGAAATTATGGATATTGCAGCGGCTTTAGAAACGACAGACACCTTTATGATCAATTTAGCAGAAAGGTGGAAAAAAAATAAAAGTTTTAAAAAATAGAAATGGAGATAAGCGCTTTGACCAGGTCGGTCGTTAAAAGAAATCATGCATTAATTTGTCCTGATGGATACATAAATAGTAAAGTTCCGGGATGGGATAATTGTACTGTAAATGTTCTGATCAACGAACAAATGGGAGCACATCTTTGCCAAACATTAATTACAGCCGGCAAGAATTGTAAAGTTGAAGGACACACGAAAAATTCTGAAATATTTTTCTATGTTGTTGATGGTAAAACTAATGCGGTTATAGGTAAAGAGAAAAAGAAATTATCCAAAGGTCATTTTGTTTATGTCCCTTTAAATACTTCCTATAATTTCAACGAAATAAAGGAAGGAACACAAATTCTTACTTTTCATAAAGTATTTCAGCCACTAGATGGTTTCAGTACACCTAAAATACTTTTTGGTGATAGTAGCAAGGTGGAAGGACCGTCCTACTTAGGTGATGACGCTCTAAGATTACAAGTGCTTTTGCCTGATGATCTTTCTTTTGATATGGCAGTAAATATATTCACTTATGATTCCGGTGGCCACCTTCCAATGGTAGAGACCCACATTATGGAGCACGGGTTAATGTATCTCCAGGGCCAGGGTATTTACATGCTCGACCAGCAGTGGTACCCGGTAAAAAAAGGAGATACCATTTGGATGGCACCCTACTGCCAACAATGGTTTACAGCCATGGGAAAAGAACCGGCTGTATATATTTATTATAAAAATGTGAATCGTTTCCCAACGGAAATATAATAAAAGAAATAGGCAACCAATTTAAAAAAATACAATGACAATTGCAGATTTTGATCATTTAAAAGTTGAAGAGAAAAAGAAATTATTATTCAACTGTTGCGGAAGTACCGCGTGGGTGAAGGGCATGATGGAAATATTTCCGGTTAATGATCTGGTAGATCTTCTCGAATATGCTGAAGAAAAATGGTACGATTGTAACCCGGCTGATTGGCTGGAGGCCTTTATGCATCATCCAAAGATTGGAGATACACAGTCTATTCACACAACAGTTTCCCCTTCTAACGATTATGCATCCCAGGAGCAAGCGGGAATAGAATCTTCAGAGAAAGGCATTTTAACTGCGCTGGAAAAAGCGAATGAAGAATACATGGAAATTTTCGGCTACATATTTATTGTTTTTGCAACCGGTAAATCCGCTAACGAAATGTTGGATATTTTAAAAAGCAGGATGATCAATGATCCGCACGAGGAATTAAACATTGCTGCCGGAGAGCAGAATAAAATAACCCGTTTACGTTTAGAAAAACTTTTTTTATGAGCCAGGTTACCTCACATGTATTAGATACATCTGCTGGAAAGCCTGCAGAAGGCGTGAAGGTTATGTTGTTTTCGTTTGAAGAAGAACAATGGGTGGCCGTTAATGGAGGTATTACCAACCAGGATGGCAGAGTAACTGACCTTGTTGAGGAAACCAAAACTTTAGAAAAAGGAATTTATAAATTAAAATTTGAAACAGGCGATTATTTTAAACAAAGGTCGGAGGCTTCATTTTATCCTTTTGTTGAAATCGTTTTTGAAATAAAAGATACATCTCATTATCATGTGCCATTATTATTAAACCCCTATGGCTATTCCACTTATCGTGGAAGCTGAAAAATAATTTTTATGAAGTTTTCAATAAATGATAAGGACAAAACAAATGTTTTTGAACCCTTACAAAAAGCCAACCTCGCATTTCAAAAAATTTATCCGGGTGATAAGCCAGAGAGACAACCGGTACATACCGTATATGGTGGCGCCAATCTTTTCAAAAGTGATACTACGGTAAAAATGGGTGACGTAGCGCTAAGAAATTTGATGACTTATGCTCCGGATTTTGTCACGCTCGCCAATGTACTAAAACTGCAGGGCTATGAACATCTGCCTCATCTCGAAAAAGATATCCAAGACCTAACAGAATATATGGATAACACAAGTGAGGCAGAGCGAAAAAAAAATGTAGCCTGGCTCTCCTACTCTATTTATAAAAAAATTGTATCAAAATTAAAAAGGGAGGCAGTAGAAGATTTTCGCATTGATTTTGAAGATGGTTTTGGTAACCGTCCTGATGAAGAAGAAGAT
>JBDTXP010000096.1:0-8221 GCA_040006135.1 Ginsengibacter sp.
TCAATTCAACATCAGCAGTAACGGATATAACAAATCTGGTTCAAGGAACCTACCAGTTTAAATTGACTGTAACAGATAACCAGGGAGCAATAGCAAGTGCGACAGTTCAGATAATAGTGAACTCAGCTGCAAATATTCCTCCGGTGGCTAATGCCGGTAGCAATCAAACTATATTACTGCCGAACAATACTATTTCTTTACGTGGTGGAGGTACCGATTCGGATGGAACCGTAGTTTCATATTTATGGACAAAAACATCCGGACCTTCCACATTTAATATTGTCAATTCTGCTTCAGCAGTGACAGATGTATCAGGACTAGTTCAAGGAACTTATCAATTTACTTTAACCGTTACGGACAATAATGGTGCAACAGGAAGTTCTTCCATGCAAGTAATAGTAAATCCTGCCGCAAACATACCACCTACGGTTAATGCAGGAAGCAATCAAATAATTACACTTCCTACAAATACCATTACATTGACTGGTAGTGGCACGGATGCAGACGGAAATATTGCACAATATTCCTGGTCAAAAATTTCTGGTCCGGCATCATTTAACATTGTAAACAGCGGTGCTGCCTCTACAGAGGTAAAAAGTCTAACTGAGGGAACTTACAAATTTCAATTAACAGTAACTGATAATAAAGGCGCAAGCGCTTCAGCTTCAGTTCAAATTATTGTAAACGCTGCAGTAAATATTCCACCTATTGTAAATGCAGGAAGTAATCAAACTATCGTACTACCTAATTCAAGTGTTAAGCTTAATGGAACTGCAACTGATGCAGATGGCAGCATTGTATCGTACGTCTGGTCTAAATTGTCCGGACCTGCTTCATTTATTTTTTCGAGTCCAAATTCTGGAGCTACTGATGTGACTGGTTTGCAGCAAGGAACTTATCAATTTCAATTGACAGTAAAAGATAATTCAGGTGCTTCAGCTTCTTCTTCAGTTACTATCATTGTAAACTCTGCCGTAAATAATCCGGTGGTGAATCCAGGTAGCAATCAAACGATTACGCTTCCTGTTTCATCAGTTCAACTAAATGGTAGTGCTTCAGTTGTAGGCGGAACCATCATATCTTATGAATGGAGTAAAATTGGAGGGCCTGTCGCCTATAATCTTTCGAGCTTAAGCACACCTGCTACCGCAGTTAGTAATCTTACAGAAGGAATTTATCAATTCAACCTGACAGTGATTGATAACAATGGCAATAAAGCAACTGGGTCAGTTTATATTACAGTTAAACAAGCAACTAATACTTTACCAACAGCGAGTGCAGGTTCTAATCAAACTATACTTTTACCTAAAGAGGATGTTCTACTAAATGGTAAGGGATCCGTTTCAGCAGGCTCAATTGTATCCTACTTATGGAAAAAGGTTTCAGGCCCGCTTTCTTATAAAATTGCTAGCCCGGATTCTGCTACTACCAGGGTATATGGCCTTGTAGAAGGGATTTATAGGTTTGATTTAATTGTAATGGATGGAAGTGGAAATCAAGGCCAATCTTCAGTGTGGATTACAGTTTTAAAAAATGTTCAAGGACCTTTGGATCTTAGTTTAGATGCGGTAAAGTATAATACCGTATCTGTCTTTCCCAATCCTGTAAATGATGTAGCGAATATCTCAATAAATTCAGGTAAAAACTATTCTGACATGAGTATGGTGATAACTGATATCAATGGAAAAACATTGATTAAAAAACATGTAGCTTATAACAGATCAAATACAGTAGAGAGAGTGAATACCAGCAATCTAGCTAAGGGTATTTATTTTGTGACAGTTTATTTTGATGGACTAAATCCTAAAACTGCCAAACTGATTAAACTTTAATTCATTTAATTTAATAGTAATGCAGAATGGAGAAATTAAAAACTTCATTCTGTTTTTTTTTGTTAACAGCATTTAAGCTTGCCAATTTAAAGATTACAATATCTGCTAAAATTGGATTAACTTAAAATGAATTAAAGATTATTCTCTGAATAACTGTTTTTCCTATCAATATCTTCCAGAGCGGTTGTTTTCGCTTAAAAAGGGGTGGTAGTGAGTTACGCAGCCAAAAAATTAGTGAATAAAAGAATGTTTTGCCAGCGTATTATTTTAAATACCTATAAAATTTATGAGTTGCCATTTCAAGCATTTTGCTATCCCCGGCGGTATCACCATAACTGTGAACTTCATCGTAGTTTTCTAATATGTAATTTTCTTTAATGCGGATAACTTTTTCTTCATAGTTGCAGTTTTTCCCAATTAATTTTCCGGTTAATTTCCCGTTGATTATTTCCATTTGAGAGGCGATGCATTCAACATTTACAGAGCTGCACCACTGTTTTACCCAATGTTCAGCAGATGCTGTTACCACAACTATGGTTGCGTTAACTTTTTGAAGAAGTTCTATTTCTCGCAGTGCGCTTTGGCGGATCAAGCCGGGTAATTTTTTCTTTGTAAAATCATTGCAGATTTGAATAAAAGTTTCTTCTGGCATGTCTTTAAAAAAATAACTTAATAACCTTTCTTTCGCTTTTTGATGAGTTACTAGTTTTGCTTTCATGCCTCCGATCCATGGTAAAACACTAAATAATCCTTTTAAAAATTTGAAGTTACCGAAATGAAATTTTATCAATTCCAACATGGTATCTTTCGTAGTAATAGTTCCATCAAAATCAAAAAATGCAATTTTTTTTTTCACCTTATGTAAAAATAGTAATATCCTTCATATATAAAATAATGTAGAAACTTATCACCCACAACAATATGGTCATTTGAATGAACCTGTCTTTATATAAAATTTTTACAGGTGATTCGGAATCGCTTTTTACATAAATAATTTGAAGATATCTGAAAATGCCCGCAAGTACAAAAAGACAGGTATAATATAAACGGTAAGTGCCTAGTCTTGCTATGACTTCCGGCGACATGGTATACATAAAATAAGCAACAATCGTCACAGAGCAAATCAATGACAATGCGATATTAATAAATTCCAGGTTGTACCCTTTTATTGACTGCCTCATTTCATTTCCGGATCTTAATTTTATAAGCACATCATCTCGCCTTTTAGCTAGCGCTAAAAATAGAGCGAGCAAGAAAACCATGATAGTAAGCCATTCGCTTAATCCCACAAATGCAATAACTGCACCCGCCTTAACCCGGAGCACAAAACCGATGGCTATAATGATGATATCGAGAATGGGTATCTTTTTTAAACCGAAAGAATAAAAAAGATTAAGGAGAAAATATATTGAAAGCACAAAGAAAAACTTATCACGGATAAACCATGCATATATGAGTCCGCCAGCTAATAATAAAACAGCGATGAGAATAGCGACGTTTTTATTAACAAGACCTGAAGCAAGTACTCTTTTTCTTTTTTCAGGATGTTTTTGGTCATCTTCGATGTCACGGTAATCATTAATGATGTAGATACTACTTGCCACCATTGAGAAACAAATAAAACCTTCAAACACCAGAACAACAGCAGGAAGATCAAATAATAATCCTCCGAAGAAAAGTGGAATATAGAGAAATAAGTTTTTAGCCCAATCTTTGGGCCTTATTAACTTGATATAATTTTTCATAATGCGGAATGTTCAACAGTATTTGCGGATGAAGTCATTATAATATCTTTTTCAACCAGCCATAATATCATCGGAATAAAAATAAGAATAACCGGTACCATGAAAAGCCTTGTCTGGTAAGCAACCACACTTATATAGTGTATGCTAAACCAGACAGGAACCAGGAAAATAAACCATTTTTTGAGCAGGTGAGGAAAAAATTTGAACTTCCACAATATAATTAAAGGTATTACCCCAAATGTACCTATCAATTCAAAATAGGCTTTAACACCAACTGCACTAAAAAGATTAAGCTTTAACATAGGCCATCCTGCATGTGCCTTCCATTCTTGCTGAGGGCGGTAACCATAGTACCAACGGAGCATAATAAAAATAGCTATGAAAATTATGTAGAGCAACGCGGTAAAAACCCATATATTTTTTACCGGCCATTTTATACTTTTAATATTTAATTTTCTGAAATTAAAACTTTCAAAATTAGTCTTAGAAATAAAAAATAATGCCGGGATCAATAGAGCTGTTTCCCTGTTGAAAGCAGCAAGAGGCACAATTAAATAAAGCCAATTCCTGTTCTTCTGATACAAAATTAAATTAGCAGTAAGTAAATAAAAAATTATATCGAGGTAAGTATTAAAAGAAAGGTCTGCAGCAGTTACAGCATTTCCGAAAGAAAGCGCCAGGAAATTAATTCCAAAAAATATGAGCCAGTTACTTTTTACAAAAAACGACCACAGCCACCATGCAAGATAAAATATGAAAAGGTGTTCTATAAATCTGAAAAGCGTGAAGATGATCATATATTTCATTACCCCTTTGGTTTGCATCAATGATACAAAGGCATCAGTCTCAGCATTCGTTCCCGAGGTGCTGTTAATATTAAAATGAATTTTTTCCTCAATAGGATAGACTTTATCAACAGTGTGATTGTAAACCCACATAATTCCTTCAATGGTAAATGGGCAAAGAATACGGTATTGCCATGGATTATAAAACTCTGATCTTCCCTCAATGACAGCTTTGTGTCTCTCATAAGTAAGCAGTCCATTGCTATAATAGTAACTTTTATAAATGGGAAACATTGATAGGAGGGCGAGGCAAAAACAAATAAAAAATAAGTTAACCTTATTTTTTTTGAGCCACAATGGTGAAGTGTGGGTAAACATACATTCGACGTTTTTGTTGTTCTAAAATATCAAATCCATAATCCTCCAATATAGCACATGTTTTAGCTAAGGATAACTCGTGACCAATTTCCCGTGAAAAAATGAAATCATGAATTTTATTAAAAATAACCAGTGGGCTTGCGGCATTTATGTCCTTTATAATCAGTCTTGTGCCGGGTTTTAATTTTAGTGTAAGTTCTTTGAAAAATCCTACCTGTTGTGAAGGAGGTACATGATGGATGACATCAATTAAAAAAATAACATCCATTTCGCCTAATTTCTCAGGAAAATTTTTTCCATCATAAACCATAAACTCATTTGGACATTTAGAAAATCCTTCAAAAAGCTTACGCGCATTAATGACTAACCGATCAAAAATTTCTATTCCAAAAAGATATCCTGGTTGAGTAAACTCAGAAACCAGCAATAAAAACTGACCGTTACCACAGCCAATATCACCCACCTTATCACCAGGCTCTATTCTTTCCAAAAGGTCTATGAAAGGACATATCAGGCTACGATATTTTATTTTAAGGGAATCAATAAAGCCGGCTGAAAATTTTTTTTCTTTCAAAAAGCTGATGATGGCACTATTCGTTATTTCCATATGTGTCATTTGCAACCAATCTTTTAATTGTTTTTCTTGCGAAAGTAATTTTTTAATTACCAAAAAATCTAAACACCTTTGGGAAGAAAAACATCCAATTCCTTTGATTTTCTCCTCAGGTAACAAATATTTTTTTTAAGTTTTAATTTTTAAGCCATGAAGAGTATACCTATAACGCTTTCGTTCTTATTTTATTTTTGCCTATATTCATTAGAAAGTCAATCGCAAACTTATAAAAGAATATGTGTGATTGGCTCATCCACTTCCTGGGGATATTTTAATGGTTTATACCCAAGAGATAGTGGATATGCTTTTAAACTGAGTAAATATTATATATCACTTAATAAAATAGACACATTGTATAATATTGCTGTTAATGGCTCGGATCCTTATACTGGAATGCCATCCAGTTATTCACCTCCTGCCGGCCGTGATGTTCCTGATGGTCGCTATAATATTACCAAAGCAGTAAATTTTTTCCCAAAACCAGATGTGATCATTGTAAATTATCCTTCTAATCATTATGATTATTTCACTTTTAGTGAAGTGCTCTTTTGTTTGCAAACAATAAAAGACTCAGCAAATGCGAAGGGCATTGTTTGCTATATTACTACTACACAACCTCGTGATAATTTCAATATTGTTGAAAGAGAAAAACTTAAAATTTTGCGGGATTCTATCATCAATAGATTTGGTGATTTTGCACTAGATTTTTATTCTCCTATAGTGCAAGATCCTGAGATGATCATAAAACCTGAATATTCTTTAGGTGATGGTGTTCATACAAATCCTGCGGGCCAAACTGTACTTGAAAATGTGGTAATTGATAAAAATATTTTATACAGTGTAGTTCCTATAAATTTTATTGAAATCAGTGGCAGTAGTCATACACAAGGGATATTATTAAATTGGGCCGTTAATGGAGCAAATAAAAATGATCATTTTATTATTGAGCGTAGTGCTGATGGGATAAATTTTATCACAGTTGGCGATATATTCGTTACTGTTGGGAAAGCATTCTATCAATATCTGGACAAAGACGCAGCCAACGGGAAAAATTATTATCGCATCATAGCCTCAGACCGTGATAATAAAAAAACGATTTCTAAAATAATTAGTTTATCATTTAAACAAACATTATTTGCTAATATATTCTTTGATGTAAATGATCAAAACCTGCACATAAATTTTCTTTCCAATATTTCGTCACAATCAACATTTATCACAATATTGGATCAATCAGGCAAAACTGTTTTAAAAAAAATGATCAATTCAAATATTAATAACCAATATAAAATGAATTTATCAGGATTCTCTAAGTCTGTTTATACAATATTTTTATCATCAGGCAATCAAAAACTAGCGAAAAATATTAATAATTAATTATGATAATATTTACTGTAATATTGCATTACGAAAGAATTTTTATGTATTAATTTTTCTTTTGATACCCAAAAATAATTGCTGTAGAGATTTTATTAATTCATCTTTAAAATTACGCAGTAATGAAACAAATTTTACACACTCAACAGCGAACTATGAAAAGTTTGCTAAGCATTCAGCATTATTTTATTTTTTTTCTGATCCTTTTTTTCTCGATTTCCTTTCAGACCTTAAAGGCTCAAACTGGTCAGGCTTTAAATTTTGATGGAGTAGATGACTATGTGGACATTACAGGTGTTCCGATTTCCGGATCATATACAAAGGAAGCCTGGATCAACCTACCAGTTGTAGACCCTCTGGACCCTAATGCACATAATATTATATCAGGTGCAACAACATCTCTTTATGTATACCAGGGCAAATTAGGAGCAGGACACAATTTCAATAATGTACAGGATCCTACTGTACTTTCGCCTAACACATGGTACCATGTTGCCGTAACGTATGATGCTGCAACAACCACCATGACATTGTATAAAAATGGAGTCCAGGTTGCGACAAACCCCTTTGTTACGACAGCAACAGAATCAGTCCTATATTTGGGAGCTATTTACACAGGCACAATAGGGTATTTTTTCAACGGTACTATGGATAATGTCAGAATTTGGAATGTAGCCCGCTCTTCTTCTGAAATATTGAATGACTATTCATGCTTTATTGCTCCTAATTCACCGAATCTTGAAGCGTTGTATCCTTTCACTCAAGGTATAGCCAACGGTAATAATCCAGGTGTCACTACTTTGGGCGACAGCACTTCCAATGCTCATAATGGTACTCTCAACAATTTTGCACTGACAGGATCAACGTCCAACTGGGTTGCACCTGGCGCTCCACTAACAAATAATTGTACGGCATTACCTGTACAATTATCTGATTTTTCTATAATGAAATCGGGGAACGGCGTGCAACTTAAATGGGAAACTGCCACTGAAATAAATAATAAAGGTTTTCAAATACAGAGGTCATCTGACGGATTAAATAATTGGAAGGATGTTGCATTTGTTGGAGGATCTGGAAATACCAATGAAAGACATAAATATGCTTATGCTGATCTTTCACCAGTTAAAGGAAATAATTACTACAGGCTTATGCAAATAAATTTTGATGGCCAGGCAACCTATAGTAGTATTAGGAGTATCCGGATTATCCAGGTGAGCCAACTAGTATTATATCCTACACTTGCTACAAATAATATCACATTAGAGGTAGCTAGTACTGATATGTTGAATACTATTTTTAGTATTTATGACGGTCAGGGAAGAAAAGTTCAGCAGGAAAAATTAGTTGATCAAAAACAACAAATAAATATTAGTAACCTACAAAGAGGTATGTACTTAATCAAATTACAGAATGGTGCTTCAGAAAGATTTGTGAAGCAATAAAAAATAGTACGAAAAATTAAAAGAGGCTGTCTCAAAAGTAGGCAGCCTT
>JBDTXP010000097.1:0-7961 GCA_040006135.1 Ginsengibacter sp.
ATGTATAAGGAAAAAAAAGTTATAGTTGTGCTTCCTGCATATAATGCAGCACTTACATTACAGAAAACTATTGCTGAAATTCCTTTTGATATTGTAGATGAACTGGTATTTGTAGATGACAACAGCACCGATAATTCAATAGAAGTTGCCCAAACGTTAGGAATCCGTCATATCATACAACACAGCAGCAATAAGGGTTACGGTGGTAATCAAAAAAGTTGCTATGATAAAGCATTGGAGTTGCAGGCAGATATCATTGTAATGCTGCACCCAGATTACCAATATACTCCTAAACTATTGGAAGCAATGATCTCGGTGATAGGAAATGATCTATACAAAGTTGTTTTTGCAAGCCGCATCCTGGGAAAAGGAGCTTTGAAAGGTGGAATGCCTCTTTATAAATATATCTCCAACAGGCTGCTTACATTTTTTCAGAATGTATTGATGAACCAAAAACTTTCTGAATACCATACCGGCTACAGAGCTTATCATAGCGAAGTATTACGTTCCATTAATTATAAAGAAAATTCAAATGACTTTATTTTTGACAATGAGCTGATCGCACAGATATTTTACCGGGGATATGAAATTGCGGAAATTACATGTCCCACAAAATATTTTGAAGAGGCTTCCTCCATCAATTTAAAAAGAAGTATTATTTATGGATTGGGTGTTGTAAAAGTTTCCATTTTGTATTTTCTCACACGTATTAAATTGTACAAATGGAAGTTGCTACAATAAATGATTCGAATAAAAATTCCTTATATCTCTGGATCCTGATCTTATCAGGAATTGTTTTTTTTATTCCATTTCTAGGCTATGTTCATTTGTTTGATTGGGATGAAATAAATTTTGCCGAATCAGCACGTGAGATGATCGTTACAGGAAATTACCACAGGGTACAGATTAACTTCCAGCCCTTTTGGGAGAAGCCACCATTATTTTTTTGGTTGCAGGTAGCTTGCATGAAAGCTTTTGGTATCAATGAGTTTGCTGCGCGGTTACCCAATGCTTTTTTTGGTGTCATTACATTAGTTACATTTTTTTTTATTGGTAAAAAATACAAATCGGGCCGGTTTGGGTTTTTGTGGGCGCTAGCATATTTCGGTACATTTTTACCACATCTTTATTTCAAGTCAGCTATAATTGACCCCGTTTTCAATTACTTTATTTTTCTGGGAATGTACTTTATGTTTCTTTCCATAGGAAAAAATATAGAAGCAAAAAGATCATTAGTTTATGCTGCACTTTCGGGATTGCTCATTGGCCTTGCGACACTCACAAAAGGCCCTGTCGGTCTGCTTGTTTTTCTTATTTCATTTTTTGTATATTTTATTTTTCATCGTTTCCGCAATTTTCCCGGTGTAAAAAAAATAATTTTATTTACTATTTTTTTCGTGTTGGTTTGCCTGTTATGGTTCGGCCAGGAGATAGCCGAAAATGGCTTCTGGTTTTTAAAAGAATTTTTAGCATACCAGGCAGATCTCTTTCTGCATCCGGTAGCAAGTCATGGCGAGCCATGGTATTATCATTTCGTTGTAGTGTTCATAGGTTGTTTTCCGATTTCTATTTTGGCGCTTCCCGTGATTTTTAAAAAGGATGAAAATAACAAGTCTGATTTCAGGCGCCTGATGAAAATATTGTTTTGGACAGTAATGATTCTCTTTAGCCTCACCACTACTAAAATTGTTCACTATTCATCACTTACCTACATGCCCCTGGCATTTATGGCGGCGATTTATTTGGATAGCCTGATGGAGACAGAAGTCATTATTAAAAAATGGGTATTGATCTTGTTGGTCATTATGGGAATTATATTTTCTTTTTTACTGACGGCACTTCCTTATGTAGCTATGCATCCTCAACTTTTACTACCATATTTAAAAGATCCATACGCTGCCGCCAGTTTGAATGTAAATGTTCATTGGAGTGGTTTCGAAATGCTCATTGGAATATTTTACCTGGCGTTTCTTTCTGTAGCTTTTTACTTTTTTGCAAAAAGAAAAAACAGGCTTGCTACTTATTTTTTATTTTATACAACAGCTATATGCCTGTTCATATATTTGTTAGCAGTAGTTCCCAAAATTGAAAGATATTCCCAGGGGCCAGCGATAGAATTTTACAAAACGCTTCAAGGAAAAAACGTTTATGTATGGCCGGTAGGCTTTAAAAGTTACGCTCAATATTTTTATGCAAAGAAACCTGCCTCACCGGTTTATGGCGAAAAGGATGAACCTTTTTTGTTGAAAGGCCCTATCCGGCTACCAGCTTATTTCGTCGTGAAAGTTTCCAATACGAGCTTCGATACTACCTGTTTAGGTTGCCAATTAATAAAGCAGGAAGGTGGTTTTAAATTTTATCGCCGTGACCCTTCGCCGGAATTAAAATAAAACGTTGCCATGGGAAATCCTTTTACAATAAAAACGCCTAATCTCATACTGAGAAAATTAAGTATGAATGATATAGATGATTTTTTGGAATACAGAAGTGATCCCGAAGTCGCAAAATTCCAGGGCTTTAGCCCAATGACAATCAAAGAGGCTGAAAGTTTTATTGAGCATCAAATCCCTGTTGAATTTAAAAATCCTGGCGAATGGTTTCAATACGGCATAGAAGAAAAAGTATCAAAGAGAATTATCGGAGATGGTGCGGTAAAATTTTTTAAGGAGGAAATTCGAATGGTAGAATTAGGTATTACCCTTTCAAGATCACATCAAAATAAAGGATTTGCAAAAGAGGCTATGTCTCATTTAATTGAGTTTTTATTTCAAGATAAAGATTTTCATAGAGTGATGGCCGTTGTGGATGCAGATAATCTTAATGCCGCCAGGCTTTTAACCAGCTTGCATTTCAGACAGGAGGGATACTTTAAAGAAAATATTTTCTTTAAAGGAAAGTGGGGGAGTGAAATTCAATTTGCTATGTTGAGGGAAGATTGGGAAAATAAAAAATGATCATCAGCAACAAATTATTAATCCGGTTAACTTTTCACATGGCAAAAGCAATTCATTTAATAATCCGAAAAAAGAAACGAATTACTTTTTTCTGCTGCTTCAATACTATCAAATGATGACAATATATCTGCCTGCTTTTTTTGAACAAAAACAGTATGCTCATAATGTGCAGCCGGCTTGCCATCACTGGTCCTTACAGTCCAGCCATCTTTATCATTATACACTTCTTTCCCACCCATATTGATCATGGGCTCAATCGCTATCACAAGTCCGGGTTTTAATTTAGTCCCTGCACCACGTTGCCCATAGTTAGGCACCTGGGGATCTTCATGAAGATCCTTACCTAAGCCATGTCCTACCAATTCTCTCACGATACCATAGCCATTTTCTTTTTCTGTATAATCCTGTATCGCCGCAGCAATGTCACCAACCCGGTTACCACTTACTGCTTTCCCAATACCAAGGTAAAGCGCATCTTTAGTAACCCTTAACAGCTTTTTTACTTCATCAGAAATAGCACCTACAGCAAATGTATAAGCGCTATCACCGTGATAGCTATTTTTATAAGCACCCACATCCACTGAAACGACATCACCATCTTTAATCAAATCATGAGTAGGAAACCCATGCACAACGGCATCATTTACTGAAATGCAACATGCATAAGGAAAGCCATTATAATTTTTGAAACCCGGAATAGCATTTTGTGATAGAATATATTTTTCCGCAATATCATTAAGTTGCATTGTCGTCACACCCGGTTTGATAACCTTGGCTACCTCAGCAATTGCATCGTTTACAATCGTGCAACTTTCACGAATCAGTTCTCTTTGTTTTTCCGTTTTGTAAATGATCATTTCGTGTATTTAAAAACCCTGACTGTTCGGCCAGGGTTTGCAAAAATATATATTTTTTAAATATTAATCTCTTAAAATCCCCCTGTTATTCCAGGTGCTGCTGTGGACTGCCGACCTTGTATGCGCCCGGTACTCATCAATCCATCATATTGCCTCATAAGTAATTGCGTTTCGATTTGTTGTAATGTATCTAAAACTACCGCAACCATGATCAACAATGATGTACCCCCATAAAATGTAGCAAAACCTTGCGTTACTCCCAATAATTGAACAAGTCCCGGCAAAATACCTACAATCGCGAGCAATACTGATCCTGGTAACGTAATGCGGTCCATTATGGTTCCAATGTAATCTGTAGTCGGCTGACCCGGTTTAACCCCTGGAATAAACCCATTACTCCGTTTAAGGTCATCAGACATTTGTTTTGGATTAAAAATTAATGCGGTATAAACGAAAGTAAATGCAATCGTCATAAAACCATATACGATCATATATACTGCGCTGGTAGGATCGGTAAAATAAGTAGCCCAATTTTTACCTGTAGTTTGAAAGCCAACAAAAATAGTAGGAAGGAACATAATCGCTTGCGCGAAGATGATGGGCATTACGCCGGCTGCATTTACTTTCAAGGGTAAAAATTGCCGTGCACCACCAAATTGCCTGTTACCAATTATCTGTTTTGCATAATTAACAGGCACTTTTCTTACGCCCTGCACGAGCACAATAAGTCCCAGGATTACTGCAATAAATGCTGCGATCTCGATCATGAAAATTAAAAGCCCACCACCGCCTCTTACTTCTTTTGCATAAAACTCCTGCATGAAAGATTGTGGTAAACGAGCAAGGATTCCTATCATGATGATGAGCGATGTTCCATTTCCTAAACCTTTATCAGTGATCTTTTCACCAAGCCACATTACGAACAATGTACCTACAGTAAGTAATACTACAGTTGAAATCCAGAAAAAGCCTGAATACGCCTCCAGCAAAGCTTCCCGGTTGGAAGATTGCAAAAAGCCAATATACGCTGCGGCCTGGAATGCAGTAACGATAACTGTTAGGTAACGGGTCCATTGATTAATTTTCTTCTGACCACTTTCACCTTCTTTCTGTATTTTGGAAATTTGAGGAACCAGGATGGTAACTAACTGCATAAAAATGGATGCAGAAATATAAGGCATAATCCCTAACGCAAATATGGAAGCTTTGGAAAAAGCACCACCTACAAAAGCATCCAACAATCCCAACATACCACCTTGTGTGCTTGTCTGGAGATTAGATAATTTATTTGGATCAATACCCGGAAGTACAATGAAGGAACCGAGCCTATAAATAAAGATGAGTGCCAGTGTAACAATTATCTTTTTTCTAAGATCCTCAATGGTCCAGATATTCTTTAATGTTTTAATGAATTTCTTCACTTGCAATCAGGATTTTAAAATTTACAAACAGTTAGTGGTTTGCAAATATCTGTAAATTTATTTTACGATTTCTACGCTTCCACCGGCAGCCTCAATAGCGCCTTTCGCTTTTTCACTTACAGCGTTTACTTTAAAAGGAATTATAGCTTTCAAAACACCATTTCCTAATATTTTCACACGATCTGTCTGGCTGATAAGGTTATTAATATAAAGCGTTTCAGGATCAAATGATTTTAATTCGTGCTTCTCAATCAGTTGATCTATTTGCCCAAGATTAAAAACTTTGTATGATACCCTGTTATTATTTTTAAAACCTCTTTTAGGTACTCTACGTTGAATAGGCATCTGTCCACCTTCATGTGCCATTTTAATTTTATAACCGGCACGGCTCTGACCACCTTTATTACCTTTGGTAGAGGTACCACCCTTTCCGGAAGCTTCACCCCTGCCTAATCGCTTCACCTTGTGTGTAGCGCCTTTTGCGGGTTTTAAATTATGTAATTGCATATTGTACTATTTATCTGATCTGTTTATTTAATTAAAACCCAAATCAAGCGATCTCTTCAACTTTAATAAGATGCTCAACTTTCTTTACCATTCCTAAAATCTGTGGAGTGGCTTCTACTTCTTTTGAAGCATTTAAATTTCTAAGTCCAAGTGCCTGTAGCGTTAATTTTTGACGTTCTGAGCGATCAATGCCACTTTTTACCTGGGTTATTTTTATTTTTTTCATAATTCTTAATTCTTAATTTTTAACTCTTATTATCCGTTAAAAACTTTCTTCAATGAAATGTTTCGGGTTTTTGCGATTTCTATTGGCTCTCTTAAACTTTGCAATGCATTTACAGTAGCTTTTACCACGTTTTGAGGATTAGCCGATCCAAGGGATTTTGCCAGTACATCAGTAATGCCTGCACTTTCCAATACAGCCCTCATACTACCTCCTGCAATTACACCGGTACCTTGAGCAGCAGGCTTAATCAAAACCAGTGCAGCACCGGCTTTTGCCCTTTGCTCGTGAGGAATAGTTCCGTGCGCAATTGGAACGCGAATGAGATTCTTCTTTGCATCTTCAATACCTTTTATAATAGCTTCCTGCACCTCTTTTGCTTTACCAAGCCCCTGGCCTACTACTCCATTTCCATTTCCTACTACCACCAGCGCTGAAAAGCTGAAAGCTCTACCGCCTTTAGTTGTTTTCACAACACGGTTAATAGAAACAACTTTCTCCTTTAACTCGAGTTCGGAACCCTTAATTCTTTGATTAGATTTCAACATTACTGTATTTTATTTTTTATTGCTTTCGCGCTATTTATTTTTATATCCAAACTGATGAATATTTTAATTAAAACTTTAATCCCCCTTCACGCGCACCTTCCGCTACAGCTTTAATGCGACCATGATACAAATATCCGCTCCTGTCAAATACTACATCCTTAATTCCTAACTCGTCTGATTTGCGCGCAATGGCAGCTCCTACCAGTTTACTTTTATCAACCTTATTTACCTTTTGAGCAACAATATCTTTTTCGCGGGATGAAGCGCTGGCCAATGTATTGCCATTTTCATCATCTATCAATTGTACATATATATCTGAGTTACTGCGAAAAACACTCAGTCTTGGTTTAGCTGCACTTCCGCTAATTTTCCGGCGTATGCGAAAACGTATCTTTTGACGTGGACTTAATTTAATGCTCATTTTTTTTTATTTTATTTCCTCACACAAAATAATTGTAATGAGAAAAGATTTTATTATTTACCAGCAGATTTACCAGCTTTTCTGCGAAGAACCTCTCCTTCAAACTTGACACCTTTTCCTTTGTATGGTTCGGGCTTACGTAAACTCCTGATCTTCGCTGCTACCTGACCTAATAATTGCTTATCAACACTTGAAAGCGTAATCTTAGGGTTCTTACCTTTTTCCTGGGCAGTTACAATAGTTAATTCCTTAGGAATTTCTACAATAATATTGTGGGAATATCCAAGAGATAAGTCTAATAAATTTCCCTGATGGGAAGCTTTAAAACCTACACCTACTAATTCCAAAGTTTTTGTATAACCTTCAGTAACACCTTGCACCATATTGTGTATGAGGGAACGATAAAGACCATGCATCGCTTTATGCCTTATTTGATCTGTAGGTCTTTCTAATTCTATTTTATCTTCATTCACTTTCACCTTAATATCCGGATCAATGAGCTGTTTTAATTCACCCTTTGGCCCCTTTACTGTGATTACATTATCATTACCAACAGACACATTCACGCCCTTGGTGATGGTAACAGGATTTTTTCCAATTCTTGACATAGCCGGTTTAATTTTAAAGTTCAGTAAGGTAGACTTCAGCCACGACTAAGGCTTAGCTACCAAAAAAATTAATATATATTACAAAGCACTTCACCACCCACATTCTGAGCTTTAGCTTCTTTATCAGTCATTACTCCCTTAGAGGTAGAAATGATAGCAATGCCCAAACCATTCTTAACTCTTTTAAATTCATTAGGTTTTGAATATGTTCTTAGACCCGGGCGGCTAATCCTTTCCAGGCTTTGAATAGCAGGTACTTTAGATTGTGGATCGTACTTCAGCGCGATCTTTATCAACCCTTGCTTGGAATCATCCTCAAATTTGTATTTAAGAATGTATCCTTTATCGTAAAGAATTTCAGTGATGCGTTTTTTTAAATTGCTGGCAGGAATCTCGACTAAGCGATGATTAGCCATTTGTGC